>JAPOVI010000130.1 GCA_026708265.1 Acidobacteriota bacterium | reverse complement strand
TCGGGCTGGGGGCCGGCGTGACCCCCGGTCCGCTCTTGACGCTCGTCGTCACCGAGTCGCTTCGCGGGGGAGCGGGGGCCGGCGTGCGGGTGGCGGCGGCGCCGCTCCTGACCGACGGGCCGATCGTCCTCGCGTCGATCGTGCTCCTGACTCGTGTGGACGGGGCCGCGGTGCTGGGCGCGCTGGCGCTGGCCGGCGCGGCCCTCCTGGGCTACCTCGCGTGGGATGGCCTGACGGTGGCCGCGCCGGAGGCCGTCGCCGCGCCCGGGCCGCGCGGCTCCGCGCTCGCCAAGGGCGCGGCCGTGAACCTGCTGAACCCGCATCCCTACCTCTTCTGGCTGGGCATCGGCGGTCCGACGCTCCTCGGGGCGTGGGCCGAGGGCACGGCGCCCGCCGTCGCCTTCCTCGCGGCGATGTACGGCTGCCTCGTCGGCTCGAAGATGGTGGTGGCGTGGGGCGTGGGGAAGGGGCGGCGTCTGCTCCAGAGCCGTGGCTACGTGGTTCTCGTCCGCGCGCTCGGCCTCGCTCTCGGCGTCTTTGCCGTGCGCTTCGCGCGGGACGGCCTCGAGCACCTCGGCGTGCTCTGAGCTGCGCCGTGAGGAGGCGCACGGTACGGCAAGGCATGCGGGCCGCCCGTGCGTCCGTCAGACTGCCAGCACCCGCTCCACCGTCCAGAACAGGCCCACCGCCGCGATGCCGAGCGACAGCGGCACGACGACCCGGCTCCGATACCACGTGCGGTCGCGGACCGCGGCGACGGCGGCGAAGGCCGCCGCGATGACCGTGAGCTGCCCGGCCTCGACCCCGACGTTGAACGTGACGAGCGCCGTCGCGAGCTCCCCGCGCGGCAGCCCGAGGTCGGCCAGCACGCCGGCGAACCCCATGCCGTGCAGCAGGCCGAAGGCGAAGACGAGCCCGATGCGCGACGGCTTCAGGTCGGCGGTAAGCAGGTTCTCCACCGCCACGTAGGCGATGGAGAGCGCGATGAGCGGCTCGACCACGGCCGGTGGGAGCGCGAAGACCCCGTAGATGGTCAGAGCCAGCGTGATCGTATGGGCGACGGTGAACGCCGTCACCTGGAACACGAGCGGCCGGAGCTTCGTGCTCAGCAGGAACAGCCCGAGCACGAAGAGGATGTGGTCGAGCCCCTTCGGGAGGATGTGGGTGTAGCCGAGGCCGAGGTACTGGACGGCCACCTGCAGGGGCGTGAGCGGGACGAGATCGGCGACGGCGAGCGCGGGGCTGAGCTGGGAGGGCTGCAGCCAGCGGGTCACCGGCGCGCCCGCACCGCGCGCGGCGGTCAGCGGGTACTCGTCGACGATCCGGTCGTAGCCGAACTGGAACGTGGCGGCTCCGGAAGGCACCGTCCCGGTGAGCCGGACGAGACCGGGCTCCGCGAGCCCCCACGGCCCCGAGCGATCCTCCGTGGGCGGCGGCACGTACGTCACGCCGTCCGGGGGGATCGCGGCCCCGTCGAACACGACGGTCATGCCGGTCGCGAAGGCGGGTACGAGCTCCGCGAGTTGCCGGTTCCGCTCCGTCACCGCGGGCAGGTCGGCGGCGGTGGCGCCGGGGTGGACCTGCAGCCAGAGCCAGTCGGCGTCGTTGAGGACGTCGACCCGGAAGGTATCGTCCGCCTCGAACACCACGAGCACGTGCGTGTTCTCGACGTCGTGCGCGGCAACCGTCGCGGGCGCCAGGAGCCCAAGGACGGTCGCGAGGCCCTGGAGGGCCCAGCCCGTCCAACGCGCCCGGGCGCCACGGATCACGCCAGGTGTCGCGGACGTCGCCTCGCGGCGCGCCACGCGCGCACGAGCGGCCCGAGGCGGTGTCGGCCGCGGCAGGAGCTCGCCGGACCTCATGGGCAGGGATTGTAGCCGCGGCTCGCCGGATCGGCATCTGGGTATGATCGACGAGAGTCGGGACGTACTGGGAGCGCCTTGCGTTCCGCGCCCTCCCGACCGAGCCAGGAGGTGGCCGTTGCGGAAGATCCTCGCCCTCTCGTTCGTCGTCGCTCTCGGCGCCGCACCGGCGGCGCAGGGGCCGCTCCCCGACGTGGACCGCTTCGGTCCGCAGGTCGGGGAGGCGGTGCCCGACTTCGCCCTCGCCGACCAGCGGGGCGAGCCGCGCGATCTCGAATCGCTGGCCGGACCGAACGGCACGATGCTCGTCTTCAGCCGTTCGGCCGACTGGTGACCGTACTGCAAGACGCAGCTCGTGGAGCTGCAAAGCCGCTACGACGACCTGCAGGCGCAGGGGCTCGGCCTCGCCGTCATCACCTACGACTCCACCGACACCCTGGCCGGCTTCGCCGCCGCGCGGGGCATCGAGTACCCCCTTCTCTCCGATGCCGGGTCGGCGACCATCCGGGCCTACGACCTGCTGAACCGCGAGCTCGACCCCGCCCGCGCCCCCGCGGAGCAGCGGGAGATGATGCAGCGGCTGTTCGGCGTGCCGTACCCCGGCACGTTCCTGCTCGACGCGGACGGCCGCGTGCGCGAGCGCTACTTCGAGCCGGCCTATCAGGAGCGCTTCACCGTCTCGAGCATCGCGGTGCGCCTGGGCGACCCGCTGGAGGGGACGGAGCGGGATGCGGTGCGGATGGAGACCGACCACCTCACCGCGGAGGCCTGGACGACCGACGACGTGGTCGCCCCCGGCAACCGGTTCTCGCTCGTCGTTGACGTCACGCCGAAGCCGGACATGCACGTCTACGCGCCGGGCGGTCACACCTATCGGGTCATCCGCCTGCGCATCGACCAGCCGGAGTTCCTGCAGGCGCACGACGTCGCCTACCCGGACTCGGAGATCTACCACTTCGAGCCCCTCGACGAGCGCGTGGAGGTCTACGAGTCGCCGTTCCGCCTCGTGCAGGAGGTGACGATCCCCATGAGCCGGGAGATCGCCGGCCAGGCCGCCGCGCCGGACGCCACGGTGACGATCGAGGGCGCGCTGGAGTACCAGGCCTGCGACCACGAGGTGTGCTACATCCCGGTCGAGCTGCCGCTCACCTGGACGCTCGACTGGCGCCCGCTGCTGTTCCAGTAGTCCCCGCCGTGCGCTTCCGGAGCCCGCGCGCCCTCGGCCGTCGGCGCGCGGGCTCGGCTCTCTGCTGCAGGGGCTGAATCCACGGCGCGGGACTCAGGATCCGCCCTCGCGGAGCCGCGCAACGTAGGCGTCGGCTCCTTCGTCGGCCCACAGAGCCCCGCCGACTCCCCGCAGGGCAAGAATCGGGTCCGCCGGGAAGCTCTCCCCTTTCCTGGTGACGTCCCTCCTGTCCGGATGCTCCTTGTGGAGCTGCGGCGTCGCGATTCCGGCTTCGTCGGCGACGGTCGGCTTCCCCTTCATGGTGCCCTCCAAGGAGGCGCGGGTCAGAGATCCCGAACGCCCCGGCGCAGCAGGAACACGGCGGCGACCGCCATCAGGAGCACGCCGTTCGCGGCGATGACCGTCGGCACCGGCAGGAACGTCGTGACGTAGCCCCCCGCGAGGCTTCCGAGAGGCATTCCGCCGCGGAAGGCCATCAGGTAGATGCTCATGACGCGGCCGCGCAGCTCGTCCGGCACGGCGAGCTGCACGAGCGATGCGGTCAGCGAGAAGGCCATCAGGAGCGCGCCCCCGCCGAGGCAGAGGAGCACGTAGCTGAACGCCGTCACCGGCAGCAGCGCGAACGCCGCCACGAGGGCGCCGTAGGCGACCAGCGTCAGAAGCAGCGTGCGACCCATGCCGCGGAACGTGCCGAGCCAGGCGACCACCAGCGCGCCGCCCACCGCACCCACCCCGACCGCGGTCATCAGCCGGCTCAGGTGATCGGCGTCGGCCGCGAACACCGGCAGGAACGTCCGCAGCGGGAGCCCGAGCGTCGTCGTCGCCAGCGCCAGCACCGTCAGGGCCAGCAGCGACTCGCCGTGCCGCACGTACGACAGCCCGCCGCCGAGCTCGACCAGCAGGGGCCGCCGATCGCGGGTGGCAGGCGGCTTCACTCCCTGCAGCAGCGTGAGCACCACGATGACGACGAGGAACGAGACGCTGTTCAATCCGAAGCAGGCGGCGAGCCCGAGCGTCGCGAAGACCACGCCGCCCAGGAACGGACCGACGGCCTGGGCCAGGTTGTGCTGAATGGAGTTGAGGGCGATCGCGTTCGGGAGGGTCCGGCGGGGGACGAGCGCCGGGACGATCGACTGGAACGCAGGCCCGCCGAACGCCTGCGCGAGCCCCGTCACGAACGACAGCGCCAGGATCCAGGGCAGGCGCACGGCATCGAGGACGACCAGAGCCGTCAGCGTGACCGCGCAGGCCATCTGCAGTGCCTGCGATCCCATCAGCAGGTGGCGCCGGTCGTAGCGGTCCGCCACGACGCCGCCGATCAGCGTGAAGAGCAGCAGCGGCAGGGCCCCGAGGAACATGTCGAGCCCCAGGTAGAAGGCCGAGCCGGTGAGGTCGAAGACGAGCCACTGCTGTGCGAACCGCTGCATCCAGGTGCCGACGGCCGACGTGAAGGCGGCGGTCCAGACGTTGCGGTAGCGCGCGAACGTGAAGGCCTCGCCGATCCGCAGGAGCGCTCCGGCGATGACGCCGGCCGGCGCGCGGGCCTCGTCGTCGGCGGGCGACGCCTCGGCCACACCGGACGCCCCGGACGCCCCGGACGCCCCGGACGCCCCGGACGCCCCGGACGCTCCGGCGGCCTCGCCCGCGGCGGTCGCGCGGCCGTCTACCGGTGCGGCCACGCGATGTACAACCCTTCGCCCAGGAAGATGATGCTGACCCAGAGGCCTTGGGAGAGACGGTGGAAGAGGAACGGCGCCAGCGCCGCGAACGGCGTCCAGATGATCGCCTGGTGGCTCGTCGTGAGCGGCGTCAGGGTCCGCGTGAGAAGGACGCCGAGGACGACTGCGCCGAGCGTCAGGCCGAGGTTGATGTAGACGGCCCCGAACCACTGGCCCGGCTCGCGCTCGAAGCGCTCGCCGCAGGCGGAGCAGCGCGCATGCATGTGGAACGCGGACCGGAAGAGCCGGCCGTAGCCGCAGCAGGGGCATCGCAGCCGGAGCCCGCGCCACAGGATGTCGGCGGCTTCCCGCAGCACCCCCCGAGAATATACGAACCGGGCCCGGAGCGACCGGATCAGAGCTCGAAGCGCTTCCCGGCGAGCGGCTCGTTCAGGAAGTTGATGAGCGGGCTCAGGTTGCGGAACAGGCGGAGCAGCGAGCCGTAGAAGCGCGGTCCGGTGGCGAACTCCGGCGGCCGGTTGCACCCGGCCAGGAACTGCTTGTGGCGCAGGTAGTCGGCGGCCGGATGGTCGGCGGCGAAGCCGCGCGGGACGCGCTTGAGCTGCTCGCCGCCGAGTTCGCCGAAGCTGCGGCGGAACCCCGGCGCGGCCAGGATCGCCGCGAGGCGGCCGGGGTCGGCGGCGATGTGCTCTCGCAGGCGCTGCAGGTGCTGCGGTGTCGGGGCGTAGACCCCGCCGCCGATCATGACGTGGTCTCCGGAGACGTGGACGTACAGGCCCGCCCCCTCGTGGCGCCCGCCGCCCCGCAGGGGGAAGATGGCCGCAACCCACGTCTTGTAGGGCGACTTGTCGGCCGAGAAGCGGGTGTCGCGGTGGATGCGGTACATCGAGGTCCGCGTCGAGGCCACCAGATCGGGCGCGAACGCCGGCAGGTCGGTCGCGAGCTGCTCGATGACGGCGAGCATCGGCGCCCGCACGTGCGTTTCAAAGGTCTCGCGGTGCTCGCGGAACCAGTCCCGGTCGTTGTGCAGCTTGAGCTCGCGCAGGAAGGTCAGGGTCTCGGCCGAGAACTTCGGGGCGGGCACGACGGGGCGGAGTATAGACCAGGCCGCGGGCCTCGCGGCCGGCCGCGTCCCGCGTCAGGGTGGGGCGACCAGCCGGACGCGCGGCGCCAGCGACCAGTCGAAGCGGTCGAGCCCGTGCGGCCCCAGGCGCTCGACCTCGGCCCGCATCCGGCCCGCCTGCGCCAGCAGATCCGCGACGTCGACCGACTGGCAGCGCGGCGCGAACGGCCGCAGGTAGGCGGGTCCACGGGTGAGCATGTGCATCGCGCCGTGGTGGTTCTGACGCCGGATCTGGTAGGCCGCCACCCCGATCTGCAGGATGCCCTGGTAGAGCCGGCGCACGGCGCGCGTCTCGGCGCGCCAGAGGTCCTCCAGCGTCTCGTGCTGCTCGAAGAACTCTCCGCGATTGAACTGATCGACGCCGCGCAGCAGGAGCGCCGGAGGGGGCTCCGAGCACCAGTCCGACATCGGGCGCGAGTATAGCCGCCGCGGTCGGCGGCGCCGGAGGCTCGACGCGACCCCGGGGCGAGCTGAGGCCGGCGACAGCTCCGGCGACGCGTCGGGAGGCGACGCGAGGCTCAGGCGGGCGCCGCCCTCGGCCCGGCAGTGGGGCCGGTTGCCCCGGGGACCCGGCCGCCCGGCAGCGGCAGGGGGACGGGGCGGTCCGTCAGCCAGGCCGCGATGAGGGCGTTCACGGTCTCCGGCGCCTCCTGCTGCACCCAGTGGGAGATGCCGGGGAGCGTCCTGAGCACCAGGTTCGGAACGAGCGCACGGGTGCCCCGCAGCAACTCCCGGCCGAGGGCGAAATCGTCCTCGCCCCAGATCATCAGCGCCGGGATCTCGATCGGCTCCCGGAGCGCGGCCACGGCGTCGGGCGGCGGGCCCGCGAGCGGCAGGGCCCGGTAGTAGTCGATCATCGCCTTCATCGCGCCCGGGCGCGCCGCGGCGTCGCGGTAGACGCGGAGGACCGCGGGAGGGAAGCGGGACCGGTCGGACGCGGTGGCGGCCATCACCTCCGCGGCCAGCCAGCCGTGGCCGGCCGCGAGCAACCGCTCGGGCAGCCACGGGACCCGGAACGCGGCGATGTACCAGGACCGGAGCCGCTGGCGCCAGCCGGCGAGCCCGTCGAGAAAGCAGGCGGGATGCGGCATGTTCAGGACGATCAGACGCTCGAGGCGCCGCGGGTGCCGGAGGGCGGCGTGCCAGGCGATGGCCCCGCCCCAGTCGTGTCCGATCAACACGGCCTGCCGCGCTCCGGCGGCGTCGATCAGCCCGGCGACGTCGGCCACCAGGTGCGGCAGCGCGTAGTCGGACGCCGAGGCGGGTCGCGACGTCCTGCCGTAGCCTCTGAGGTTGGGCGCCCAGGCCCGGTAGCCCAGCCGCGCCAGCAGCGGGAGCTGGTGGCGCCACGAGAACGCCAGCTCCGGAAAGCCGTGCAGGCAGAGCGCGAGACGGTCTCCGTCCCCGCACGTATCGACCTCGAAGGTCAGCCCGTTGGCGTGGACGGCGTGCGTCTCGATGCGGCGGCTCATGGTAGGCTGGCGAGTCCATGGCCGGTCGCTCGGACGGAAGGGGCGGAGCCGCCGGTGCCGCCACCCCGTACTTCCTCTACCTGCACGGTTTCGCGTCGTCTCCGGCTTCCTCCAAGGCGGGCCTGTTCCGGGAGCGGCTCGCCGCACACGGCCTGCCGCTGCACTGTCCGGACCTCAACCGGCCGGACTTCTCCACCCTGACCACGACCCGCATGGTCGCGCAGGTCGCCGCGACCGTGGCCGGCCTGCCTCCGGGCCCGGTCGTGTTGATCGGATCGAGCCTCGGCGCGTTCGTGGCCCTGCACGTCGCCGAAGCGGCGACGGCCGGACCGCACCCGGTCGAGCGGCTCGTCCTGCTGGCGCCGGCGCTCGACTTCGGGCGGCGGCCCGTCGGCGACCTCGGTGTGGAGGGGATGGCCCGCTGGCGCGACGAGGGGTGGTGGGAGACGACGCACCACGCCTCCGGCGAACGGTGCCGCGTGCACTACGAGCTGTTCCGGGACGCGCAACGGTACGACTCGTTCGCCGTGCGGCGCGCGTTGCCGACGCTGATCCTGCAGGGGAGCCGCGACGACGTCGTCGATCCCGCCATGGTGGCACGGTTCGCGGCGGCGCGGCCTCACGTTAGGCTGATCGTGCTCGACGACGACCATCGGCTCACGGCCGAGCCCGGTTCGCTCTGGGAGCTGACCGCCCGCTTCCTGGGGCTGCCCGAGCCGGAGCAGGGCCGCCGCGGGAGGTAGACCGACCGCGCCCTGCCGGGCCAGAGGCGCCGGCGGAAGGCAGTGCGGTGCGCGCCGCGCGGGCAGGTGCGCGGCGCGGCCAGCCACGCAGCGGGCCGGCGGGACACGACGGGCCCGTGCACAACGGCATCGTCGCCAACGACGGTGCGGCCGGCCGCGGCGGCGCGCCGGACGGCGACTCACGACCCGTCGGCCACCGGGCCGGGATCGAGCCGGGTCCGCATCGCTCGCAGCATGTTCAGCATCGCGGCGCGCCCTTCCCGATTGACGATCGGCGCGACCATCCAGCGCATCAGGAACGGAATGGAGCGGCTGAGGGTGACGATCTCGCACTCCATCAGCACGCCCTCGGCCACCTCCTGGTAGCGCCAGTAGACGTTCAGCCGCCACAGGAAGCCGCGGTCGTCCCCTACCGGCTTCTCGCGTTCCTCGGGCGTCCCGAAGCCCTCCAGCTCCGCGATCCGCAGGGAGCGGCTCCGGCTCCACGCGCGGTCGCCGCCGGGGCGGACGTACTCCACCTCATGCTCGGTGTTGTAGTGCATGTTCACCACCGACCTGCGGTTCAGCTTGAGGAACGTCCGCAGCCGATTGCCCTCGCGCCACAGGACGGCCGATTCGACGACGTCGCTCTGGAGCTCCTCGGCGGGCATCGAGTGCTGGAGGCTGTCGACCACGTGGTCGACGGTCGCGTTCGGCACCAGGATGGCGCCCCGCCAGTGGTGAATCCGGCCCTTGGGCACGTCGAGCCTCTCGCCCTGGGCGTCCCGGGTGTCCATGCGATCGATGACCGGCTCGCCGGCCAGCAGCGCGGCGCGCAACGGCTCCGCATCCGGAAGGAAGTCCTGGACGAGGAAGCGGTCGCCGTCCTCGACCTCTGCGGCGATGCGCCGCTCGGTGGCGGCGACGTAGCGCTTCCACGCCTCGATCGTCTCCTTCCGGAGCTCCGCCCCGCGAAGCCCGGCGGCGCAGGCGGCCACGAGGCCGACGACGAGCACCAGCCGAGCCCGTGGCGATCCCCGGGCGGCAGAATGGAAGGCAGCGGGCATGGGCCGGATCCGTCTCCCACCATGGTCGCACACGCCGCGGACGAAGCACAGGGCACCGGGTGGAGCCGACGGGCGACGCAGGGCGGGCGAGGAGTCCGCGCCGTGGAAACGGGGCCGATCGCTCGAGGGCTGGTTGTGGTGGGCTACGATTCCGGACGGACGGCGGGCCGCGAGGTTCGCGCCACCATCAGGGGAGCGTCGTGCAGGTATCGATCGTCATCCCGGTGCTCAGGGACTCCGCGCAGCTCGAGGGGTTGCTGGCGGAGCTGGCCGGGAGGGCGGACGACGCCGCGGTCGAGATCGTCGTGGCCAACGGCGACCCCCGGGACGGCGCGCTCGCACCCCTGAAGGCGCGCTACCCGGCGGTGCGCTGGGTCGCCTGCCCTCCGGGGCGGGGCGGCCAGATGAACGCCGGCGCCGCGGCGGCGTCGGGACGCTGGCTGCTGTTCCTGCACGCCGACACGCGACTCGACGAGCGGTGGCTCGACGCGCTGCAGGAGGCCGAGTCGCGCGGCGCGGTGGGCGGGGCGTTCCGCTTCACGCTCGACTCGCGCCGTCCGGCGGCGCGGCTGATCGAGCGGGGCGTGGCCTGGCGGACACGGTGGCTGGGCCTGCCCTACGGCGACCAGGGCCTGTTCGTGCGCCGCGACGTGTTCGAGGCGCTGGGCGGTTACCGGCCGTTCCCGCTGATGGAGGACGTCGACCTGGTGCGGCGCCTGCGCCGGCGCGGGAGGCTGCGGCTGTCCCCGCTGCCCATCCGTACCTCGGCGCGACGCTGGGAGCGCGACGGCTGGCTGCGTCGCAGCTTGCGCAACCTGGTGCTGGTCGCCTTGTACTTCGGCGGCGTGCCGCCCCATCGACTGGCGCGCCGCTACGGTTCCCCGCCCGAGCCCCCGCCGACCGCGGCGCGGTCCCGCTGGCGTCCCTCGCGGGCGCGTCGCGGCCGGGCGGATGCCGCATGACGGAGCGCACCGGTGCCTTCCTGCCGTTGCTGGCGTGCGGCGTCACGCTGGCCGGCGCGCTCGCGGCGGCCAGCCGCCTCGAAGCACGGGAGGAAGCCGGTTTCTTCGTCCTTCTGACGATCGTGGCAGCCGGCGCGTACGTCGGTGCCCTCGCGATCGTGCGACGCGGTCCGCCGACGGGAGGAGGCTCCCTCGCGGCGTGCGTCGCCATCGGCGTGGTCGCCCGCATCATGGTGGCCGGCGGGGCACCGCTCGTCTCCGACGACGTGTACCGCTACATCTGGGACGGCCGCGTCCAGCAGTTCGGGCTGAGCCCCTACGAGGCGGTGCCGGAGGATCCGGCCCTGGCCGGCCTGCATACCGCGGCCACGCGGCGCATCGACCCGACCAGCGCCGTCCTGCCGTCGATCTACCCGCCGCTGGCCCAGCGCTTCTTCCTGGCCGTGACCGCGTTCGACGACTCGGTGGCCGCGATGGTGGCCGCCGTCGTCCTCTGCGACCTGCTGACGCTGGCCCTGCTGTGGCGCTGGCTGGTCGCGACGGGGCGGAGTCCCTGGTGGACGCTGGCCTACGGCTGGCACCCCCTCGTGGTCCTCGAGTCGGCGGCCGGGGCCCACGTCGACGTGGTGGGCACGTTGCTGGTCGTGGCGGGCGCATGGGCACTCGCGCGTCGCCGCTCGCTCGTTGCGGCCCTGTCCGTCGCCGGAGCCGTCGCGGTGAAGTTCCTGCCCCTGGTGCTGCTGCCGCTGCTGTGGCGACGGGTGCGACTCCGGCACGCCGCGCTGGCCGGCGCCGCCGTGGCCCTGCTCTACCTGCCGTTCGTGCAGCCCGACAACCCGCTCCCCATCGGGTCGCTGGCCGCCTACGCGGCCGGGTGGCGCTTCAACGGACCGCTGTTCCGCGGGCTCGCATCGTGGATCGGGGTGCCCGGAGCAGTCGCGGCGGCGATCGGGGCCGGTATGGCCGTGGCCGTCTGGGCGCGCCGCCGGCTGGCGCCGGATGACCCGGCCGCCTGGGCGTGGCCTCTCGGGGCGACCGTGGCCTTCCTGCCGGCGGTCTATCCATGGTATCTGCTGTGGACGACGCCGTTCCTGATCTCCCGGGCCGTCGCGCCCCTCGCCGCCTGGACGCTCGTGGTGCCGCTCACCTACCTCGTGTGGACGCGGCAGCTCGCCGGCCAGGGCTGGTTCCTGCCGGCGTGGGTGGAGCCGGTCGAGTACGGGCTCGTGGCGGCCGTCGCGGCCTGGATCTGCCTCCCTCGGCGTTGCGCGACGCCTATTGACAAGCACGACCCCGCGGGGCGACCATCGAGTCAGCGGTCGTGATCGGTTCCGCGGCCTTCGGGTCCACGAAACAGAGGAAAGTCGAATGCTGATCAAGCAGGCGCCGGACATTCGGTCGTCCGAGATCACACCGGAGCACGTCTACTACAACCGGCGGCAGTTCATCGGCGCCTCGGGAGCGGCGCTCGGGGCGGCCGGCGCCGCGCTGCTGGGCGGATCGGGCGGCGTGCAGGCCGCGCCGCAGGAGGACATCCCGAACCTCGCCCCGAGCCCGTTCAGCACCGACGAGCGGCTGAACTCCTTCGAGGAGATCACGAGCTACAACAACTTCTACGAGTTCGGCCTCGACAAGGAGGACCCGAAGCGCTACGCGCACGAGCTGACCGTCGAGCCGTGGAGCGTGCGGGTCGAGGGGCACATCAACCGTCCGGCCGCCGACTACACGCTCGAGGACATCCTGCAGCCCCACCCGCTCGAGGAGCGCATCTACCGGCTGCGCTGTGTCGAGGCGTGGTCGATGGTGGTGCCGTGGGTCGGGTTCCCGCTCGCCGATCTGGTCCGGCGCTTCGAGCCGACGTCGCGCGCCCGCTACGTCCGGTTCGAGACGCTGTACCGCCCGGAGGAGTTCCGGGGGCAGCGCCGGCGCAACCTCACCTATCCCTACGTCGAGGGGCTGCGCATGGACGAGGCGCTCAACCCGCTGGCGATTCTCGTCGTCGGCCTCTACGGCAAGACGCTCCTCAACCAGAACGGAGCCCCGCTCCGCCTCATGGTGCCGTGGAAGTACGGCTTCAAGAGCCTCAAGTCCATCGTCAAGATCGAGTTCGTCGAGGAGCAGCCGCGCAACACGTGGAACGTGGAGATTCCGCACGAGTACGGCTTCTACGCCAACGTGAACCCCGAGGTGAATCATCCGCGCTGGTCGCAGGCGACGGAGCGCCGGATCGGGAGCTTCTTCCGCCAGCGGACGCAGATGTTCAACGGCTACGGCGACCAGGTGGCCCACATGTACGCCGGGATGGACCTGGCAGCGAACTACTGAGCCGTCGGCAGGGCCGGCCGCAACGGCCGGGACGAGAGCGGACCGGTCCCGCCGCACGGGTCGCGAAGGATGGCAACAGGGTCAGTGGTTCGTCGCGCGAAGCCGTTCGTATTCCTTGCCTGCCTGACGCCGGCGCTGCTGCTCGGCTGGGACGCCTTCACCGGCGGCCTCGGCGTCAACCCGATCGAGGACATCACGCACCGGACGGGCAACTGGGCGCTCCGGCTGCTCCTCGCGACGCTGGCCGTCACGCCGATTCGCCGGCTGGCCGGCTGGCAGCCCGTCATCCGCTTTCGGCGGATGCTCGGCCTGTTCGCCTTCTTCTACGCGACGCTGCACTTCTCGACCTACCTCGTCTTCGATCACTTCTTCGACCTGCTGCTCATCCTCGAGGACGTGGCCGAGCGCAGGTACGTCACGGCCGGATTCCTGGGCTTCGTCCTGATGATCCCGCTGGCCGTGACGTCGACCCGGGGCTGGATCCGGCGGCTCGGCCGGCGCTGGACCGCGCTGCACCGCCTGATCTACGTGAGCGCCGCGGCCGGCGTCGTGCACTTCCTCTGGCTGGTCAAGATCGACCTCGGGGAGCCGCTCATCTATGCCGCGATTCTGGCCGTCCTGCTCGGGGCGCGCGCGCTGCGGCGGTTCATCGGGCAGGGCCGGCCGGCTCGTGCGGAAGCGGGGGGCGCCGCGCAACCCACGGCTCGGTAACCGGTCCGCCTCAGAGTACGGCCCGCTCCCGTCCGGCCCGGTGCGCGGAGAGGGCGACCAGGGGCTCGGGCGCGCCGCGGCCGGCGAGCCGCTCCGCGACGTAGGCGCCGACGGCCGGGCCGAGCTTGAAGCCGTGCCCCGACCCTCCGCCCGCCAGCCACACGTTGGCATGCGCCGGATGGCGGTCGATCAGGAGATCGCCGCTGGGGGTGTTCGCGTACTGGCAGACGCGCGCCTCGACGAGCGGTGCCTCCCCGAGCCCCGGCAGCCGCGCCCTGGCGACCTCCCGGGCCGCGGCGATGCCCTCCGGCGACGGCGCGCGCTCGCCGCGGTCGGGATCGAAGGGCGGGCCGAGGGCGGTCAGCGCGACCTTGACGCCGCGGCCCTCGATGTCCGGCAGCCCGTAGGCGCCTCCGGGGAAGTCGATCCAGGCCGGCAGGGCGGGCGGCGCGAAGCGGCGGTCCCCGGCCGGCGTTCCGAAGAAGAAGACCTCCTGGCGCGTCGTGCGGACGAGCGGGCCGAGGAGCTCCGGGAAGAGCCGCGGCAGCCAGGGCCCGCAGGCGAAGACGAGCGCTCCCGCCGCCAGGCGCGTTCCGTCGCCGAGGCGCACCCCGGCCGCGTCGGCGAGAGGCTCGATGCCGCTCGGATCGACCAGCGCGCGACGGTAGTCGACGCCGTTCCGCTGCGCCTCGTCCACCACCGCGCGCACGGCCCGCCGCGCGAGCAGAACGCCGCTCCGGGGCTCGAGCACGCCGTGCGTGATGCCGGAGGGGTCGAGCTGGGGGAACCGCGCCCGGAGCTCCGCCGGGGTGAGCGGCTCGGTCGTCACCCCCAGCGCCTTGAGGGTGCGGGCCGTGCCCGCGACATGGGGATCGTCGTCGCGGCCGAGCCAGAGGACGCCCGTTTCCCGAAAGAGGTCCGGCCGCCCGGCCGCCGCCAGCAGCTCCTTCCACCGCGGCAGCGACGCGTGCGCCCACCGCGAGTAGAGCGCGCGGTCGCCGTAGCCGCTGCGGATGATGCGCGACTCGCCGCCCGAGCTGGCCCTCGAGTGACCGGCGCCGAACGCGTCCACCAGGGCGACCGAACGGCCGTCCCGGCGCAGGTGCCACGCCGTCCAGGCGCCGAACGAGCCCGCGCCGATCACGAGGACATCGGGCGAGCGTGCCATGGTGGACGATCATAGCGGGCAGGAGTTCGCGCCGTAGAACGGCGCGGACTCCTGTAGGGTTGGTTGGGGCCCCGAGCGGAGCCGCGGACCGACCCATGACCGCGTCACAGGCCGTCGAGATCGCACCCGGCGCGTTCCACCTGCCGGGGTTCCTGCCCGCGTCCGCCCAGCGCCGCGTGCTGGAGACGGTCGATGCGCTCGCGTCCCGCCCGGCCGGATTCTACCGCCCGCGGGTGCGGGGCGGTGGCATGATGCACTGCGAGATGCTCTGCCTCGGCCGGCACTGGAACGCGATGACCTACACCTACGGGCCGGTCCGGGCGGACTACGACGATCGGCCCGCGCCGCCGCTGCCCGCCCGCCTCGCGCGTCTGGCGGAGCGCGCGGCGTCCGCGGTCGGCTTCGGCCTCGCGCCCGACATCTGCCTCGTCAACCGCTACGGGCGCGAGGGCCGGATGGGGCTGCACCAGGACAAGGACGAGGACGCGTCGACGCTCGAGGCCGGCGTGCCCGTCGTCTCGCTTTCGCTCGGGGACACCGCCCGCTTCGTGCTCGGCGGGTTCCGCCGCCGCGAGCCGACGGTTGCGGTGGCGCTCGGCTCGGGAGACGCGTTCGTGATGGGCGGGCCGAGCCGGCTCCGCTACCACGGCGTGGCCCGTATCCTGGCGGCGTCGGGGCCGGCCGGGCTGGGGCTCGAAGGCCGGATCAGCCTGACGTTCCGCCAGTTCGCGCTCGCGGGCTCCCGCGGGGGCTGAAGGCGGGGGCAGGGGCGCGTCGCCGGCCGCGGGCCGTCCAGCGCGCGTGGCGCCCGTTCACCCCTGGGTTGCGCCCCCTCCGGGGGATTCGCTGGCGCGTGCGCGGCGCTTCTGGCTATTCTGTGACGGCGCAGGGTTTCGCTGCGCGGAGAAACGACATGCACAAGCCGATCAAGTACGTCGAGAAGGGGTTGTCGCTGGCCGCGAGCGGGGCGTGGTTCTTCTACGAGCGCTACAACCGGCTGACCGGGCAGCCCTCGTTTACGCCGAACTGGTCGGACAAGCCGCTCCTCAAGTCGCACGAGAAGGTCAAGCCGCCCCTCGGCTGGCCCCGCGAGACCGACTCGCTCTGCCCGACGTGCGTGCGCGAGGCGCGGCAGGACATTCTCGACGGCAAGAAGGACTACCGCATCCTGCTGAACGAGAAGGTCGGCGAGATCAAGGCCCAGATCGTCGAGCGGGACGGCCAGATCGTGATGGTCAAGGAGTGTCCGATCCACGGGCGCTTCGAGGACGTCATGGCGATCGACACGGAGTTCTTCCAGCACCTGGAGGACTCGTTCCCGGGCAGCGACATGCGCGCCCACAACGACGAGAAGCTCCACAACCACGGCAGCAGCACCATCAAGTACGGGCGCGGGTCGGTGCTGACGATCGACCTGACGAACCGCTGCAACATGATGTGCGACCCGTGCTTCATGGATGCGAACCAGGTCGGGTTCGTGCACGAGCTCGGCTGGGACGACATCAAGACGCTGCTCGACAACGCGATCTCGATCAAGCCGAAGCGGCAGATGTCGGTGCAGTTCTCGGGCGGCGAGCCGACCATCTCGCCGTACTTCCTCGACGCCGTGCGCTACGCCCGCGAGGTCGGCTACAACAGCGTGCAGGCGGCGACCAACGGCATCGAGTTCGCGAAGAGCTTCGACTTCGCCCGCGCCGCGGCGGACGCCGGCCTGCGCTACGCCTACCTGCAGTTCGACGGCATCGGGAACGCCGCGAACTCGCACCGGCTGGTCGGCAACCTGTTCGACGTCAAGCTGCGGGCCATCGAGAACCTGCACAAGGCGGGCGTCGACATCGTGCCCGTCATCACGATTATCAACGGCATCAACAACGAGCAGGTCGGACGCGTCGTGCAGTTCGCGCTCGACAACCCGAAGACCATCAGCTTCCTGTCGTTCCAGCCGGTCTCGTTCACCGGCCGCGACGAGGAGATCACCGACGACCGCCGCAAGGCGCAGCGCTACACGCTGTCGCACCTTGCCCACGACGTGAAGAACCAGACCGGCATCGGCGAGCCGGCGCGCGACTGGTTCCCCATCTCGTTCATGGGCACGTTCACCGACTGGGCGGACCTGGTGCACGGCCCGCAGGAGAGCTGGGGGCAGCTCAACTGCGGTTGCCATCCGAACTGCGGCGTCGGCATGGCGGTCATGATCGACAAGGAGACGAAGGAGGCGGTGCCGTTCACCGCGTTCGTGCGCGGCGAGCAGCTCGCCAAGGACATCGCCACGGTCAACGACGCGGCCGGCGGCCGCTTCCGCTCCGTCCTCGGGATGGCGCTGGCCCTGATGCGGAACTACGACCCGTTCCGCTCGCCCACGCACTTCAAGCTGACCGACCTGCTCAAGAAGTTCGACAAGACGTTCGGCGCAACCGGCAAGGACTACGGCAGCGTCTCGGGCGACCGCACGCAGGACGACATCGCGAAGCGCCGCGCCGACCGCTGGAACTTCCTCTTCGTGGCCGGCATGTGGTTCCAGGATCTGTTCAACTACGACTTCCGCCGCACGGAGCGCTGCATCATCCCGTACGCGACGCAGGAGGGCGAGATCTCCTTCTGCGCCTACAACACCGGGATCGGCTGGCGCAACATCATCGAGAAGATGCACATGACGGCCACGCTCACGAAGTGGTACGAGGAGCGCGGCCGGCACGAGATCTTCGCGGGCGGCAAGGAGGTCGACCTCGACTCGAAGGAGCACTCCCTGGTGCTCGACCCCGAGGCGGTCGCGGCCGGCATCCAGACCGACCTCGACGAGCAGGGCGTCGCCAAGAACGCGCGCCAGGAGAAGCTGGCCGCCCGCGCGGCGGCCAGGGCCGCCAACGGCAACGGGGCGCACGCCAACGGGAGCAACGGGGCGAACGGGAGCAACGGGGCGAACGGAACCAACGGGGCGAACGGAACCAACGGCAAATCCGAGAAGGACGCCGCCTACGATCAGCAGATGGCGGCGCTCTACCGCCAGCACGTCCTCAAGGAGCAGGCGCCGCCCGTCGTCCAGATCCAGGGCCTCAAGGCATCGAAGCAGAAGGACCTGGCCGGCGTCGGCTAGCGCCGCCGCCAACCCGTCGCAGGCTCCGGGTCGGCCCCAGCCCCCACCGTCCCAGGA
>JAPOVI010000029.1 GCA_026708265.1 Acidobacteriota bacterium | reverse complement strand
AAGCACCAGAAGACGATCGAGGTCAAGGAGATCAAGTTCCGGCCGAAGGTCGACGAGCACGACTACCAGTTCAAGAAGAAGCACGTGGAGCGCTTCCTCGAGCACGGCGACAAGGTGAAGGCGACCATCTTCTTCCGCGGACGCGAGATGGCGCACCCCGAGTTCGGCCGCCACATCCTGGATCGGCTCGTGGACGAGCTGCAGGAGGTGGCGCTGCAGGAGACCGTGCCCCGGATGGAAGGCAACCAGATGCACACGATTCTGTCGAGCCGGACCGTCGCGAAGAAGGGCCGGTGACGGGAACCTACGATGCCCAAGCTGAAGACCCACCGTGGCGCCGCCAAGCGCTTCAACCGTACCGGCAGCGGCAAGATCAGCCGGAGCAAGGCGTTCCGCCGTCACATCATGACGAGCAAGACGACCAAGCAGAAGCGCGGCCTGCGCGGCAAGGCGACGGCGGCCGATGCCGACGCCGCCCGCATCGCGCGGATGATCCCCTACAAGTAGGTCCAGAGCTAGCAAGATGCCTCGAGTGAAACGCGGAACCGTTCGGCGCGCCAAGCGGCGCCGCCTGCTGGCCCGAGCGAAGGGCTACTACCAGACCAAGAGCAAGCTGTACCGCGCCGCCAAGGAGGCCGTCGACACCTCGCTCAACTACGCGTTCGTCGGTCGCAAGCGCAGGAAGCGGGACTTCCGGCGGCTCTGGATCACGCGCATCGGCGCCGGCGCCCGCCAGCACGGGCTGAGCTACAGCCGGTTCATGAACGGCCTCAAGCGGGCCGGAGTCGGGCTCGACCGGAAGGCCCTGGCCGAACTCGCCGCGCGGGAGCCGGAGGCCTTCGCGCACCTCGCCCAGCAGGCCAGCGCGGCCCTCGAACCGGGCCCCGCGGCGTAGCGTCGCCCGCCGGTCCCCGGGCGAGTCCCTCGATGGCACCTCCTGCCGCGGTCGAAGGCGTACGCGCCGCGTTCGCGGCCGAGTTGCGCGACGCAACCTCGTCCGACGACCTCCAGGAGCTTCGCAACCGCTATCTGGGCCGCAAGCGGGGTGCCGTGACCGCGCTTCTCAAGTCGATCGCCTCCGCCGCGCCCGACCTCCGCCGCGACCTCGGCCGCGAGGCCAACGCCCTCAAGCGGGAGATCGAGGAGGCTCTCGCGGCGCGGCGCCGAGGCATCGAGCCGACGCCCGCGCGCGAGGCCGGGCGCCCGGACGCCGCGACGGACCGCGATTCGACCGTCGCTTCCGCGGGGGCGCGCGCGGACGCGCCGGACTCGCGGGCCCTCGACGTGACGCTGCCCGGGCGAGAGCTGAAGCTCGGACATCGCCACCCGCTGACCGTCGTCCGCGAGGAAATCGAGGAGATCTTCACGAGCCTCGGCTTCGAGGTGGTCGAGGGCCCGGAGGTCGAGGACGACTACCACAACTTCGAGGCCCTCAACATGCCGCCGGAGCATCCGGCGCGCGACATGCAGGACACGCTGTACCTCGAGGCCCCGCTCAGGACCCCGGCCGGCCGGCCGGCAACGCTGCTGCGGACGCATACCTCCGGCGTGCAGATCCGCTACATGGAGACCCACGAGCCGCCGGTGCGCATCATCGCCCCCGGGCTCGTCTACCGGCGCGATACCCCCGACCTGACGCACTCGCCCATGTTCCAGAAGGTGGAGGGCCTGCTGGTCGGCGAGGACGTGACCATGACGGACCTCAAGGGCACGCTGGAGTGCTTCCTGCAGCGGCTCTTCTCGCCGGACACGCAGGTGATGTTCCGGCCCAGCTTCTTCCCCTACACCGAGCCGAGCGCCGAGGTGTTCATGAGTTGCGTCTTCTGCCCCGGCGACGGTTGCGCGGTCTGCAAGCGGACGGGGTGGCTGGAAGTCCTCGGCAGCGGCATGGTGCATCCTGCGGTGCTCGAGGCGGTCGGCTACGACTCGGAGCGCCTCACCGGCTGGGCGTTCGGCGTCGGCATCGACCGGCTCGCCATCCTCAAGTACCGCGTCCAGGACATCCGCGCGTTCTACGACAACGATCTGCAGTTGCTGGAGCAGTTCCTCCTGTGAGAGTCCTCGTCTCCTGGCTCCGGGAGCTCGTCCCCGTCCGCGTCGGGATCGACGAGCTGGCCGATGCGCTCACGCGGCATGGCTTCGAGGTAGCGGCGGTCGATGCCGCTCCGCAGGTCCCGGGACGGGCGGCGGACGGGCCCGATGCCGTTCTCGATCTCGAGATCACGACCAACCGGCCCGACTGCCTGAGCGTCCTCGGGATTGCTCGTGAAGTGTCGGCGATCTATGGCGAGGCCCTGCGCTGCCCGCCCCTGGCCGCTGTGTCCGACGCGGGCGCGGAGGTGCCGGTAGCGATCGAGGAGGCGGGCGCGGCGGGTTGCCCGCGCTACGCTGCGTCGGTGGCCGACGTGCGGGTGGCGCCCTCGCCGGCGTGGATGGCGGCGCGCCTGGAGGCGGCCGGCGTGCGGCCGATCAACGCCGTCGTCGACGTGACCAACTACGTCATGCTGGAGCTCGGCCATCCGATGCACGCCTTCGACCTCGATCGGCTTGCCGGCCGGGAGCTGCGCGTCCGTCCGGCCCGGGCCGGAGAGACCGTCCGCACCCTCGACGGCGAGGAGCGCACGCTGCGCGACGACATGCTGGTCATCGCCGACGCCGCCGACGCCCAGGCGGTGGCCGGCGTCATGGGCGGAGCCGACTCCGAGGTGACGGTCGGAACCGCCCGGGTCGCGCTCGAGAGCGCGTGGTTCGATCCCGTGTCGGTGCGGCGCACGAGCCGGCGGCTCGGCCTCTCCACGGACGCCTCGTACCGCTTCGAGCGCGGCGCGGACATCGATGCTCCCGTGCGCGCGATGCGGCGGGCCCATGCCCTGCTGACCGAGATCGGGGCCGGGTCGCCGCGCGGCGGCATCGTCGACCGCTACCCCGCCCCGCGCGCGCCGGTCACCGTCGGGTTGCGCCACGCCCGCATCCGTCGCGTGCTGGGGATCGACGTTGCACGGGACTTCATCCCGACGATCCTGGAGAGGCTCGGGTTCGGCGTCGAATCGGGGCCGGACGAGGCGGGCGGCGCGGCGTGGCGGGTGACGGCGCCGGGACACCGTGTCGACGTCAGCCGCGAGATCGATCTGATCGAGGAAGTGGCCCGCCACCACGGCTACCACCGGCTGCCCTCGACGTTCCCGCCCCTGCGGCGTCCGCCGGCGCCGCGGGGAGCGGTTCTCGAGCAGCGGCGGTTGCTGCGTCGCGTGTTGACGGCCGCCGGCTGCTCGGAGGCGATCACCTACGGCTTCACCGAGGAAGCGGCGGCGAGACCATTCGTCCAGGCGGACGAGGACCTCGCGCGCCTCATGAACCCCCTGTCCGAGAAGTTCGCCGTGCTCCGGCCGTCGCTGATCCCGGGACTCCTCGACGCCGTCGTCTACAACCGGCGGCGAGGGCGGCGCGACGTGCGTCTCTTCGAGCTCGGCCGTTGCTTCACCCGAACGCACGGCGAGACGGGAGCGGTCGCGGTCGTGGTCGCGGGTCCGGCTGCGCCCGAGCACTGGAGTGACAGCCGGCGATGGCAGGAGGGCGAGCGCGGCGCCGGGCGGGTGCCGGCGTCGGACTTCTACGACGCGGCCGGAATCGTCGAGGGCCTGCTCGACGCGGCGGGCATCGAACCCTCGTTCGAGGCGGTGGACGGCGCCGCCCTGCCCTGGCTGGCGGCGGGTCGTTCCGCCGTCGTGCGGTCGCGGGGTGCCAGCGAGCCAGGGGCATCGATTCTCGGCTACGCGGGTCAGCTCGCGCCGGGGATCGCGGCCGCCCGCGGCCTGCCGGCCGCCATCGGAGACGCGATATACGTCGCCGAGCTCGACCTCGAGGCGCTCGCGCGCGCGGGCCGCGATCGCCGGCGCTTCGCGGCTTCGCCGCCGCCGCGCTTCCCGGCGATCGTTCGAGACGTCGCCATCGCCGTCGACCGATCCTTGCCTGCCGCCACGGTTCGTGACACGATCCGGGCCGCCGCGCCCGATTCGCTCGTGGACGTTCGGGCCTTCGATCGCTACGAGGGCGCGGGCATCGCCGAAGGTCAGGTCAGCCTCGCGTTCCGGCTCACCTTCCGCCGCGGTGATCGGACTCTCACCGACCCGGAGGTGCAGCGGGCGATGCTGGAGATCGGGGCGGCACTCAGGACGACCCACCAGGCTACGTTCCGCTAGGAGCAAGCGGCAATGGCGAACACCACAGAACCCACGGTCGCGGTCGAATCCGTGGACGTCGAGACCATCGGGCGCCTCGCGGAAAAGGTCAACGCGCTGGTCGGGTTGCTCGACCGGACGCGGGCCGAGCTGGCCCAGACCACGGAAGCGAACGACCACCTGAGCAAGGAGGTGGATCGACTCCGCGCGCAGGTGGCCGCCGCGGACGGCGAGCGCGAGCAGGTTCGCACGCGCGTCTCTGAGATGCTCTCGCAGCTCGACGCGCTCGACCTGTAGGCGCCCGGCAGCTTCGATGGCCGACGCGGGCGGCGGCGTGGTCCTGGTGGAGGTCTGCGGTCGGCAGTATCCGATCCGCAGCGATCTGGACGAGACCTACGTCACGGAGCTCGCCCGGTACGTGGACCGGAAGATCCGGACGACCGCGAAGCATGCCCACGGGGCCGATTCCCTGCAGGTCGCGGTTCTGGCGGCCCTCAACATCGCGGACGAGTACTTCCGGTACCGCAACCGGCAGCCTTCCGCCCCCGACGACATCCGGCGGCGCACGGACGAGCTCGAGGCGCTGGTGGATCGGGCGATCGCCGACAACCTCGCGCCCGACCAGGAGTCGGCGCCGTCGAACGGCGCGGACTCCTGAAGGATTGGGTTGGGCGCCGAGCGGAGCCGCAGGCGACGAACGGCGGGCGAGGAGTCGGCGCCGTCGAACGGCGCGGACTCCTGAAGGATTGGGTTGGGCGCCGAGCGGAGCCGCAGGCGACGAACGGCGGGCGAGGAGTCGGCGCCGTCGAACGGCCACCTTGCCACTCGCCGACCTTCGTTCTAAGATGAGTCCGGGTAACGGCATGAAGGTCGGCCCCGCGGGGGAATCCCGGGGGGCCGCCATGCGGATTTCGATCTCCCTGCGGTGTACGTGATGGTTTGGAGGCTCGTTTGAGCCATTGCTGTATTGAAAGAGAGTTGCGACGCTTCGCCGTGTGCATGCCTCCGCGCGAGGAAGCCTTAGAGGCGGGGTATTGACCTAGCGGCTCCACCTGCTCAGGCAGGTTCATACGACCTCCCCACACGGCAGTTCGCGGGGTTCCATCCGTACCGGCGTGCCGCGCCCCTTGCACGGGGATCGCGCATGCAGCTCCTTCCAGGCGTCGCCGGTGCCATAGCGGGCGCGGTAGCGGCCCTTCTCGTCTTTCTGTTCTGGTTCGCGAGCCGGAAGCGACTCGCCGCCGACACCGTCGGCCGGGCCTCGGCCGCGGCGGCCCGCCTCACCCAGGAGGCCCGCCGCGAGGCCGAGGCGGCCAGCAAGGAGACGCTGCTCACCGCCCGCGAGCGCGCGCACGAATTGCTGCGCGAGGCCGAGACGCAGATCCGCGACCGGCGCGCCAAGATCGCCGACATCGACAAGCAGGTGTCCGACCGGGCCCGTGCGCTGGCCGACCGGGAGGCGGCGCTCAAGCGGGCCGAGGCGAGCGTCCGCGACCGCGAGGAGTCGGTTGCGGAGTTGGAGCGGGCGGCCGCGGCCGAGGAAGCGCGCTGCCGGGAGCTGTCCGAACAGACGAAGCGGGAGTTGCAGCGCGTTTCCGGCATGACGGCCGACGAGGCGAAGGAGGTTCTCCTTCACCAGCTCGAGTCGGACGCCCGGCGCGACGCCGCCAACCTCGTCAAGCGCCTCGAGCACGAAGCGCGCGAGGTGGCCGCCGACAAGGCCAAGCACATCATCACGCAGGCCATACAGCGTAGCGCGGCGGATCATGCCATCGAGACGACCGTATCGGTGGTCGACCTGCCCAGCGACGACCTCAAGGGCCGCATCATCGGGCGCGAGGGGCGCAACATCCGGGCGCTGGAGACCGCCACCGGCGTCGAGCTCATCGTCGACGACACTCCGGGCGCCATCATCCTGTCGAGCTTCGATCCCTACCGGCGCGAGATCGCCAAGGTGTCGATCGAGCGGCTCATCGCCGACGGGCGCATCCACCCCGCGCGGATCGAGGAGGTGGTCGAGCGCGTCCGGTCGGAGGTCGACGAGGCGGTGCTCAAGGAGGGCGAGGCGGCCGCTTTCGAGCTCGGCCTGCACGACATGCACTCCGAGATCTACCGGATGATGGGCCGGCTCAAGTTCCGGACCAGCTACGGTCAGAACGTCCTCGCCCACTCCCGGGAGGTCGCCTACCTGGCCGGCGTCATGGCCCGCGAGGTCGGCCTCGACGCCCACACGACGATTCGCGCCGCCTTCGTCCACGACATCGGCAAGGCGATGGACCGCGAGCTGGAGGGGACGCACCTGGAGATCGGCATCGACTTCCTCAAGCGCCACGGCGAGAGCCCGGCCGTCGTCGACGCGATGGCGGCCCACCACATGGACATCGACTGGCCGTCGCTCGAGTCGATGCTGGTCCAGGCCGCGGACGCGATCTCGGCCGCGCGGCCGGGAGCGCGCCGCGACATCCTCGAGTCCTACGTGAAGCGGCTGGAAAAGCTCGAGCACATCGCCGACTCGTTCGAAGGGGTGTCGAAAGCGTTCGCGCTGCAGGCCGGTCGCGAGATTCGCATCATGGTCGAGAGCGACTCGGTCTCCGACGAGGAGGCCGTCTGGCTGTCCAAGGACATCGCGAAGCGCGTGGAGAACGAGCTCGACTACCCCGGACAGATCAAGGTCACCGTCATTCGCGAGACGCGAGCCATCGACTACGCGCGCTGACGGACCCGCATCCATTCAGCCCGGCCACCCTTCGTGCCTGCGCCCGAGACTCCGCTCACCGTCGCCGACCTGGGCGAGCGCGCGGTCGTGGCGCGGATTGGAGCCCGCGTCCCCCCCGCGCCCGCCGCCGTCGCCGTCGGAATCGGTGACGATGCGGCGGTGGTCCAGCCGGACCGTGGGACACTCGACGTGGTCACGACCGACACCCTGGTCGAGGGCGTGCACTTCGATCGCACGTTCAGCACGGCCGCGGACGTGGGCCACAAGGCGCTGGCCGCCAACCTGAGCGACCTCGCGGCCATGGGCGCCGCGCCGCGCCACGCCCTGCTGGCGCTGTCGCTCCCCGCGTCCTGCCCCGTCGCGGACGTCGATGCGCTCGTCGACGCTCTCCTCGCACTGGCCGCGCGCCATCGGACGGCACTCGTCGGCGGCGACGTCACTGCCTCACCGGGGCCGCTCGTCGTCGCCGTGACCGCGGTCGGAAGCGTGGGCCGCCGGCGCGTGCTGCGGCGGGACGCCGCCGCGCCGGGCGACATCGTCTACGTCAGCGGCGCCATCGGGGCCGCGGCGGCGGGACTGGCCGCGCTCCGGGCCCGCACCGAGGCGCCCCGACCCGCGCCCGGAGTCCCGGCGAAAGCCGCACCCGGCCGGGACGCTGGCGCCGCCCCCGACGCCGGAGCCGGGCTCGACGCCTGCATCGAGCGCCACCGGCGCCCGGAGCCCCGCGCGCGGCTCGGCACCGCACTCGGTCGGAACCGGGCGGCCCGCGCCTGCATCGACCTCAGCGACGGGCTCGGCGACGCCGTGCACCGCATCGCCGCGGCCAGCCGTGCCGGCGTCGAGCTGGATGCCGAGGCGTTGCCCATCGATCCCGCGGCGCGGAAGTGGTTCGATGCCGCGGGCCTCGACCCCATCTCGGCAGCGCTCGACGGCGGTGAGGACTACGAGCTCGCCTTCACCAGCCCGCCCCGCTTCCGCGGCCGGCTGCGGCACGTGCGGCGCCAGATCCGCGGCCTGCCGATCACGCCGATCGGCGTGGTCACGAAGCGGCCCGGCGTCCGCCTGCGCCGCGGCGGCAAGGACGAAACGCTACCCCCGGGCTACGAGCACTTCTCGACCGGGGCGTGATGGACGGTCTCACCGCGGGAGGATGCGGGTTGGGGTCGAGCACCCGCGCCGCGTCGGTCGGTCCGATCAACCGGCAGCGAGATGCCGGACGCCGTCGCGGAACACCCGGAAGCTCGTCGAGACGTTCCTCTCCACGTCCATGTGCGGGGCGATCGTTGCCGCCCAGTCGCACTTCGCCCTGCCGGGGGTCGGCCAGCCCGCCTTCTTCAATCGTGCCGATCCGCCCGTGTGCACGGCATCCGCGAGCACCTCCCAGGTGCCGCAGATGCTGTCCTGCACGTAGCCGTCGAGAACCGGCTTCTTGGCGTGGGGATAGGCGGCCGTGACGGCCTCGCGGTCTCCCAGCAGCCAGGCTTCGCTCTCCTCGATGGCGATCCGGAACAGCGTGCGCGGACGCGGATCGCAGGCATCGAGCGCATCCAGCAGCTCGCGCTTGAACGTCATGCAGTCCCGGTCGTCCAGGTCCACCACCACGACGACGCACTCGGTCTCCCGCCGCAGACTTCGGCCGTAGCCACGCAGCAACCGCGGCAGTTGGTCCAGTAGCAGTCGCCTGGCCGGGTCCGGCGCCCGCTGCAGATCTCCGGGGATCCGGCCGATGCCCTTGTAGGCGTGCATGCGCCAGGTGTGTGCCGTCCCATTCGCGCCGAGGATCTCCGTCAGCACGATGTCCAGGGCGATGCTCCCGGAGCGGTCCTCCGCCAACACTTCGAAGTGCACGCGCTACTTCCGGTCCAGGTAGTCGCTGTACCAGAGACCGCCGAGCGGCAGCCCTTCCTCGACCATGCTGCGCACGATCTCGTCGTCACTGGCCCGCGCGATGCCGGAGAATCCATCGGCCCGCTTTTGCAGCACCCAGGTCTCTTCCGGATTCAGCGCGTCCACGAAGTACGGCTGGTGCGTAGTGACGAAGATCTGCGGCGCGTTCTTCTTTCCCGTTGCATGCCTGCGCAACTCCCCTGCCAGAACCTCCAACAGCTTGTGGTAGAGGCCGTTCTCCGGTTCCTCGATGCAGATGAACGGGGGCGGTTGCGAATCTTCCAGCATGATCAGGTAGGCGAAGACCTTCAATGTGCCGTCGGACATCTGCTGCGCGTAGAAGGGATCGCCGAACCCCCGGTCGTTGAACCGCAGGAGTAGCCTCCCGTCGGGGCTCCGTTCGGTGTCGATGCGATCGATACCCGGAATCCTCTCGCTGACGCGTGCCAGGATGTCGGCGAACTGGTCAGGGTGTTCGCGCTCCAGGAACTGCACGACGTTGCCGAGGTTGTCACCGTGCACGTTCAGGTGCTTCTGCGGACCGGCCAGGGGGAGACTCCTTGCGGCGTCGGGGGTGAAGTAGCTCAGGTACCATCCCTCGACGAACTGGCGGAAGGCAGAGATCCGGGGGTGCTGCTTGAGCGCCCCCAACGTCGCAATCCCCAGCTTCCGACGGTCCTGCAGCTCGACGATCTCGGTCTCCGAGCTCTCCTCGTCGGGAACGTCCCGCAACAATGACTCGACGAGCCAGTTCACGATGGACCGCCCCTCCTGTCGTTCATCGATCTGCCGGCCCTGAGCCTCTCCGCTCCAGGCAACGCCCTTGCCGTCGTTCATAATCAAGAATGAGAAGGGCCGTCCGTGCTTCTGTCCCTTGCGGCGTTGCCGGAGACGTTCGCGTGACACATACGGGCGACCGGACTCGTCCTGGTCGATAGCCAGCTCATAGGTAATCGGTCGGGCCCTAGGTTCTTCACGATAGTAGACCTCGAACCCAATCGGCTCGTCGCTCCCCTGGGACCTGATGCGTTGAAACCCGCCGCGCCCCCGCGCATCGCAAGCTTCCTCGACGCCCAGCTTGAGACAGTCCGCAAGGAAGCCGAAAGCGTCGAACAAGGAGCTCTTGCCGACACCGTTCTTGCCGATTACGGCGGTGAGCGGAGTCAGCGGCTGTGCATGCTGTGTGTTCCACAGGCGACCCAAGGTCAGGTCTTTCAGCACGCGATAACTGGCAATCCGGATTCCCTCGAGCTTCGCCATGACGTCAGCCCTGCCGTGACTCCCGACATGCGGATGGCGGGCGCCACGCTCTCGATCAGCCTACACCGGACAGCTCGGGACCCACCGGAGCCCGTGTGGCCGCGCGCTCCTGGTCCTTGTACTGCAGCAGGTAGAGCTTGTGGTAGAGCCCGCGGCGGGCCAGCAGCTCCTGGTGGTTCCCGACCTCGCGGAGCTCGCCCCGGTGGAAGACGAGGATCTTGTCCATGTCCTGCACCGTCGACAGGCGGTGGGCGATGGCGATGGTGGTGCGATCGTTCATCAGGACCCGCAGCGCGTCCTGGATGAGTCGCTCCGTGTCGGTGTCGACGCTCGACGTCGCCTCGTCGAGCACCAGCACGTCGGGCGCGAAGGCCAGCGCGCGGGCGAAAGCAAGCAACTGCCGTTGTCCGGCCGAGAGCGTCGCGGCACGCTCCCCGACCGCCGCGTCGAGTCCGCCCGGCAGCCGGTCGACGAAGCGGTCGGCCCGCACCGCGGTAACCGCGCGGCGGACGTCGGCATCGCCGATGCCGGGATGACCGAGGCGCACGTTGGCTCCGATGCTGCCCGAGAAGGGGTGCACGTCCTGCTGCACCAGCCCGAACCGGCCCCGCAGCTCGGAGAGCGGCAACCGCCGGATGTCGACGCCGTCGATCGTGATGCGCCCCCGCCGGACGTCGTAGAAGCGCATGAGCAGGTTGATGAGCGTCGTCTTGCCCGCCCCCGTCGCGCCGACCACGCCGACCCGTTCGCCGGGCGCGACGTCGAACGAGACGTCGCGCAGCACGTAGTCGTCGTCGCGGTAGGCGAACCAGACGTTCTCGAAGCGGAAATGTCCGCGGCCGGAGAACGTGCGGGCGCTCGCCGCGGGCTCGCTCCGGATGGCCGCCGGGGTGTCGAGGAGGCCGAAGATGCGCTCCGACGACGCCATCGCCGATTGCAGGATGTTGAACTTCTCCGACAGGTCGCTGATGGGGCGAAAGAAGCGCTGCGCGTACTGGATGAACGCCACGAGCGCGCCGAGCTCGACCGCCCCCTGCAGCGAACGCCCCCCGCCGTACCACAGGAGGAGCGCCGTCGCCACGGCCCCCAGGAGCTCCACGACCGGGTAGAACGTGGCGTAGTAGAAGATCGACGCCAGGTGCGCGTCGCGGAGCTCCCGGTTGACCGCGTCGAACCGCAGGAGGTGGCGGTGCTCGGCCCGGAAGAGCTGCACCGTCGCCATCCCGGTGATGTTCTCCTGCAGGAAGGAGTTGATGCGCGCGACCCATCCCCGGACCTGGCGGTACGACTCTCGCGCGTGGGTGCGGAACCAGTGCGCGACGAGGGCGATGGCGGGCAGGACCGCGAACGCCGCCAGGGCGAGACGCCAGTCCATCCAGAGCAGGAACCCCATGATGCCGGCCAGCGTGAAGACGTCGCGGCCGATTGCGATCACGCCCGAGGCGAAGAGGTCGTTCAGCGTGTCGACGTCCGTGGTCACCCGCGTCATCAGGCGCCCCACGGGGTTCCGATCGTAGAAGGCGACGTCGAGGCGCTGGAGGTGGCGATAGATCTCCATGCGCAGGTCGTACATGATGCGCTGGCCCATCATCTGCATCGTGTACGTCTGGACGTACTCGAGCACGAACGAGCCGACGAGCACGACGAGGAACGCCGCCGCGATCCCGTTCAGCCCGTCGAGATCGCCGGTGGCGATGTGGTCGTCGATGGCGATCTTCGTCAGATAGGGCGGCGCGAGCTGCAGTGCGGAATAGGCCACGATGGCGGCGAACGAAACCGCGACCGACCGGAGGTGCGGCCGGAGATAGGTCAACAGCCGGCGCATGAGGCGCGCGTCGTACGCCTTGCCCAGGATCTCGTCGTGCTCGGACGACATGGGGTGGCAGGCCGTCAGTCGCCTTCGAGGGCCAGCGCCAGGAGTTGCTTCCGGTGCAGCCCCGCATACAGCCCGTCGCGGGCGACCAGCTCGTCGTGCGTGCCGCGCTCGACGACCCGGCCGTCGTCGAGAACGAGGATGAGGTCCGCGTCCCGCACGGCCGAGATACGGTGCGAGACGAGGATCGACGTTCGCTGCCGCATCACCGCGCGCAGCCGCGAGACGATGGCCTCCTCGGTATGGGTGTCCACCGCGGACAGGGCGTCGTCGAGAATCAGGATGCGCGGGTCCGCTACCAGCGCCCGCGCCAGGGCGACGCGCTGCTTCTGGCCTCCGGACAGCGTGATGCCGCGCTCCCCCACCGTCGTCTGGTACCCCTCGGGGAAGGCGCGGACGTCACCGTCGAGTTGCGCGACGCCGGCCGCGCGCTCCACGGCGGCCTGAAGCGCGCCGGGCAACGCCGGCACTCCCGGCGGCGGCACCGACGTGGCTTCCACCGCCCCGAACGCGACGTTCTCCGCCACCGTGGTCGAGAACAGGAACGGCTCCTGTGGAACGTAGCCGATGGCGCCGCGGAGCACCTCCAGCGGCACGTCGCGGACATCGATGCCGTCGACGAAGACCGTGCCCCGCGGCGGCTCGTACAGGCGCGGCAGCAGGTCGACGAGCGTCGACTTGCCGGCGCCGGTCGGACCGACCAGCGCGAGGACCTGGCCCGGCCCGACGCGGGCGCTCACGTTCGTCAGCACGTCGCGGCCGTCGTAGGCGAACGTGAGCCGCCGGAACTCCACCTCGCCGCGGACGACGGGCGCCGGACCGGAGGCCGGGGCCCGGGCGGCGGCCTCCAGGTCCCCCACCGCCGCCGGCTCCACCTCGAGCACGTCGAGCATTCGGCGCCAGGCCGCCATGCCGCGCTGCAGCATGTTCGTCACCCAGCCGAAGGCGATCATCGGCCAGCTCAGCATCGCGACGTAGGCGTTGAAGGCCACGAGGCTGCCGATCGTGAGTTGCCCGGCAATCACCTGCCGGCTGCCGATCCAGAGTACGACCAGCGCCGAGAGTCCGAGAAACAGCCCGAGGCTGGGATGAAAGACCCCCTGGACCCGGATCATCTCGCGATTGCGGGCCACGTACTCCCGATTGGCGTCCCGGAAGCGGTCGATCTCGACCTCCTCGCGGCGGTAGGCACGCACGACGCGGACTCCCGCCAGCGCCTCCTGCACGACGGCGCTCAGGTGCGCGAGCTGGGCCTGGATTCGTTCGGAATGGCGGTAGATGGCGTCTCCGAAGCGCTTCACGACCACCGAGACGATCGGCAGCGGCAACAGGGCCAGGAGCGTGAGCCGGGGCGAGATCGACAGCATCAGCACGACCGACGCGACGAACGTGATCGACGTCGTGGCGGTGTACATGACGGCCGGGCCGGCCATCATGCGGACGGCCGAGAGGTCGTTCGTGGCGCGCGACATGAGGTCGCCGGTGCGGTGGGCCTGGAACCAGGCGGGCGGCAGGCGCTCGAGGTGAGCGAAGAACGCGTTCCGCAGGTCGTACTCAATCTCGCGGGACGCGCCGATGATGATCCGGCGCATCAGGAAGCGGCAGGCTCCCGCGGCAGACGCCATCCCGACGATGGCCGCGGCGTAGAGGCCGAGCCGCGCGCCCGCCGTCGCGTCCCGGGCCGCGATGCCCGCCTCGAGTTCGTCGATGGCGTACTTGAGCACCCACGGGGTCAGCACCTGGATCGCCGTCGTGCAGACCAGGAAGACCGCGCCCGCCGCGAACCGGCGCCGGTAGCGGAGCAGGAAGGGAAGGAGCTTCGACACGGCCGCGGACATCGACCCCCCAGAATACCAGTCGCCGCCGGGCCGGGGTGCCGGTGCGGCGGCGGGCAGCGCCGGGACGGCCGCCTCCCCGGTGTCCGGGGCCCGGCCGGCGTGGTAGTATCTTGGCCTCCCAGCAGGCGCGCGACACGCTGGCCGCCGGCACTGCACCCGCGCCATCAGTCGGACACGACGGACGCAACGACGCGCGGAGGATGTGATGCCGTTACACACGCGCCGGCTGTGCCTGTGGGGAGCGGCGATCATGCTCCTGGGACTCGCGGTGGCCGGGCCGCGAGGGTCTTCCCCGGCGCTCCCGCCGGCGTCTCCGGAGCCCTCCGCTCCCCCCGCTCCGACCGCTCCGACCGCGCCCGACGGCCGCCCCCTGCTGCCCCTCGACGAGTTCTCGCCGCAGTTCCTCGGCATGTTCCGGAAGGCGCTGACCATCGAGGACGAGCTCCGGCGTCACACGGAGGGGTACGGGGTCGACTTCGATCTCGCGCGGGCGGTGCTGATTCAGGAATCGGGCGGGAACCCCCACCTGACGTCGGTGGCGGGGGCGGGCGGCTACTTCCAGGTGATGCCGGCCACCTTCCGCGGCCTGCGCGTGGACACGAACATCGAGGCGGGAATCAAGTACATCAGCCAGATGGTCCGCCAGTTCGGGCGCGAGGACTACGCCGTCGCTGCCTACAACGGCGGCCCGTCGCGCGCCCGACGCGGCCGGCCGCCGCTCGAGACGCTGCAGTACGTGCTCTCCGTGGGTGCCTACCGCAGCCTGCTCAAGATGCACGAGGCGTCGATCCGGCACCACGCCGATCTCATCCGTCTCGAGCCGATCCGCCGGGGGGACGACTGGTGGGCCATCTCGCAGCGCACCGGCGCTTCGCTCCTGGAGCTCCGGATGCACAACCCGTTCCTCGCGACCCGCGCCCTCCGGGAAGGCCAGTTCATCGCCTACCCGCGCGACCCGCGCCCCGATCTTCTCGGCCCCGCCGGCCCGGAGCACGTCACCTACCGGGCCCGCCTGGGCGACAACTACCTGCACCTGGCGTTCCTGCTCGAAATGGACCGCGACCGGATGCGGGAGCTGAACGACCTGTGGCACCTGCAGACCCTGCCGCCGGGCCAGGTGCTGCGGTTGCCGCTCGCGTGGGAGGGGGAGCACACCGTCTACACGGTTCGGGAAGGCGACGACCTGAAGTCGGTGGCCGACAGGCTCCGGTCGACCCCATGGCGCATCGTCCGCGACAACGCGCTCTTCCAGGACCAGAACCTGACCCCGGGAACGGTGTTGCGGGTGCGGGAGGCGGCTCCGCGGGCGGTCCACGCCACCCACCGCGTGGTGCGCGGCGACACGCTCGGCGCGATCGCGACGCGCTACGGAACGAGTGTGCGGGCCATTCAGAACGCGAACGGCCTGGGCCGACGCACGATGATCCGCGTCGGCCAGCGGTTGCGGATCCCGACGCGGACCCGCTAGAAGCTGGAGCCAAGCGTCTGCGCCCGCAGAACCGGCGACGCGCGAGCAACTCGCGCGCAGACTCCCGACGCGGCCGCAAGGGCGCGCGCCGCCCTGCCGGGGGTCTCTGCGAGGCCGGGGTCTCCGCTACTGAGCAGGCTCGGGAGCGTCCGGCCCCGTAGCGCGCGCCGAGGTCGCGGGCGTCAGGCCGGCGGCGTGGTTGGCCGTGAGCGCCTCGATGCAGCAACCGGCGTGGCGCGCGAGCAACTCGATCGCGTCGGACCAGGCGGAAGGAGTCGAGGGGCCCTCGCGCGCGGCGTCGTCGGCGTAGAGCGCCACCATCGGCTGGCCGCCGACGGAAACCGGCACCGCAATCGCGCTGCGGTCCGGCGGCAGGCTCGCGAAGGCCGGCGGCCAGTCCAGCTCGTCCTCGCCGGGCGGGGGCGTCAGGACCAGGGCCCGCCCTTCGTCGATCGCGCGGCCCAGGAATCCCGACCCCGTCCCGTTCAGCGACGGGGCGCCGTTCTCCATCGCCGAATCGAACCCGGCGAAACGCCAGCCCTGCATCTGCCCGCCGATGCGGATGAACAGGGCGGCGCGGCTGGCGTACGCCGCCGCCCGCTCCGTCAGCGCTTCGAGGAGGGACGTAAGCGTGGTCTGCTCGTCGAGATGGCGGACGGCATCGAGGATCTGGGAGACGCGCGCCCCATCTTCGGGATCGCCTCCGGCGGGGCCCGACCCGACCCCAGAGTGCCCGGAATCGAAGGCCAGCCGTACCTCTCCCTCCGACGTCGCAACTCCGGACGGCGCCCCCGCGCCTGCCCCGCCGTACGGCACACCGGCCGCGTTCGCGGCGGCCTGCGCGGCCGCCTCCTGGGCTCGGGCCACCGCCTCCGCCTGCGCGACCGCCGCCTCCCGTCGGACGCGCGACAGGGCCTCCGCCTGCTCCGCCGCCGCTTCCTTGCGTGCGCGCGAAAGCGCCGCCACCTGCTCCGCCGCCGCCTCCTGCCGGACGCCCGCCACAGCCTCGGCCCGCTCCGCGTCCGCCCTGGCCCGGGCCTCGGCCAGGGTCTTCGCCTGCTCCGCGTCCGCCAGATCCCGGGCTTCGGCAAGCGCGGCCGACTGCTCTGCCGCCGCCGCTTGCCGGGCCTCGGCCAGGGCCTTCGCCCCCTCGGCACCCGCCGTCGCCCGGGCCTCGGCCGCCGCCGCCTCCCGCTCCGCGTCCGCCCGCTCCCGGGCCTCGGCGAGGGCCGCGGCCCGGTCCGCCTCCGCCTGCTCGCGCGTCTCGGCCAGCTTCGCCTCGAGCGCCGCGACGCGCTTGCCGTGCGCTGCCTCCGCCTCCTGCAGCCGTGCCTCCAGAAGGCCGTCCAGCTCCCCCCGGACGTCCTTCCGCGCCGCGTCCACCGCGGCCTGCACCGCGGCGTCGGCCCCCTGCCGGGCCGCGTCGAGCGCCCGCTGCCGGTCCGCGTCGGCCCGCGCCACGACGTCGTTCACGAAGCCGCGCACCGCGGTGTCGGTCTCCTCGCGGAGGCGATCCAGCAGAGCGTCGACGGCCTGTTGCCGATCCTGATCCGTAGCCATAGGCGCCTGCTATTATAGGAGGTCTGCGACACGTCCGGTCGGGGGCGACACGGCTTCGACGGGGGTGATGGGGTCGCGGGAGGCATGCCGAGCACCATCGACTCGATAATCCGATGGAAAACCCAGTAACTGCGGACACGCAGCTTGCTCTCGCCGCCTAATTAGGCGACGCGTCCACCTCGTTCTCGCCCACGGGGCGGGGCTGGGCGTCATTCAGTGGGCTGGTCGCCGCGCGCCGCACCGACACGCGACGACGAGACGAATCGGGGCTGGCTTCCGGCGGTTTCCGCCGTTCTTTGACGTCCGGAAGCGAGACTTTCAAGAGCGGCTACGCATGTAGAATCCTGCTGCGCCGTACTCTCGGACGCGGGTTCGACTCCCGCCGCCTCCACCACCCGCATCCAATAACTACTTTGCAATCAACGTGTTATGCGCATGCATGGGGCCTCGCCCCGCATTCCACCCCCCATTTAGTCGCGCGGTTCCAACGGATGTTCAGAGCCGCGCGCGGACGAAACTGGACCCGAGCCGAGGTCGGGGCACCGCAGCGCCACTTTCCCCACAAGCTGCCGGTGGCACTCGACGGCGTGCGGGCAACATGCGGCGCGACGCGCAGCGCTTCTCCCGACCGGCCGCGCCGTCGAGATCGTCGTCGTCGGCCGCGACCCGGTGGCTCTACACGCCGCAGCGCGGCTGCTCGAAACGTGGACCGCGACGTCTCCCGACTCCCTGACGTGTCACGGCTCACGTAGAAGTGCACGAATCTCGACACGGTCGCGTTTCGGTCC
>JAPOVI010000252.1 GCA_026708265.1 Acidobacteriota bacterium | reverse complement strand
CGAACACCGGCCACACTTCGTCCTCGTCGTAGCGGTGCTCCAGAGTCTCCCGGATCGAGTCGACGAAGCGGATCCCGTGCGTGCGAGGGGTGAGGAGCCCCCGCGCCTTCTCGAGGAGCTCTCCGCGGTCCGTCGTGAAGTCGACGACCCGGCGGGTCCGGCCGCCGATCGTGAACAGGCTGACCGGATGCCGGCGCGGCAGATTCTCGATGAACTCCGCGACCGCTTCGCGCATGAGATTGACGGCCCGGCCCAGGCGCATGCCCTCGCCGTTGTCGACGAGCAACGCGACGCGCATGGGATCGGTGCCGACGCGCGCCGACACCACCCGGCCCGGTACGCCGTCCTCGGCCACCTGGAATTCCTCGAGCGCGAGATCGGTCACCGGCTGCCCCTGCCGGTCCACGACCTGCACGTAGGCAACGCGCTGTTCCTCGGCGGCCCCGGGGCCGGCGACGAGGGTGCAGGCCAGCGCCGCGACCCCGAGCATCCACGCTCGCGCGCTCCGGAATCGGTATCGCATTGGCTGGAGGCTTCCCTACGGCGACCATACACCCGTTGCGGCAGGACACAGAGCAGCGTCCATTGAGCGCTGCCGCGGCTCCGGTTCGGCGCTCAGGCCGGCCGATCGGCGATCTCGAACAGCGATTCGACTTCGACGGGTACGCCGCCGGGCAGCGAGCCGGCGCCGTAGGCGACGCGCGCGTGGCGTCCCGCGTCGCCGAACGCCTCGACCATCACGTCGGAGAAGCCGTTGACGACCGCCGGCTGCTCGACGAAGTCGGGGACGGCGTTGACCAGCCCCAGGACGCGGACGACCCGCACGACGCGATCGAGGTCGCCGATCTCGTCCCTCACCACCGCGAGCGCCTGCAGGGCACACGCACGCGCGGCCTGGTAGGCGGCGTCGATGTCCATCGTGTCGCCGACCTTGCCTGCGAGCAGCCGCCCGTCCGCGTCGCGCGGCACCTGTCCCGCCAGGAACAGCAGATTGCCGCTCCGCACGGCAGGAACGTAGTTGGCGACGGGCCGGGAGACCGGCGGGAGCTCGAGTCCGAGCGCGGTCAGGCGTTCCTCGACGGTAGACATGTAGGGCTCCTCGGGTCTGCGGTCGGAGTTGAGGGAGACGTCAACGGGTGTGGAGTTCGTCGCGAGTCCAGGTGCGAGCACCGATACGGGCCGCCGACTGCTCGCTCAACTCGCCTATCCGCCGCCGGGCGGCGCAGATCCTCTCGCGACTCGCGAGCCCCGCCAGAACCCGGCTCACGAGACCCGTGCCGCGCGGATGACCGCTTCGTCGACCCGGATCGCGATTCGCTCCACTCGCCACAGCATACGTGGATTCGTGGAGTCACGGGCACGTGATCGTCGATCTCGGAATCACTCCCAGCGGAACACGCGCGAGGCCACAGCGGTGGCCACGGCAAAGACGATGCCGAGCGCAGCGACGTCCCCCGCGTGCGCCAACCACGTCCCGCCAGTCCAGATGCCGCGGAGCAGCGAGACGGCGTAGGTCAGCGGCAGCAGGCGCGCGAGGGTTTCGAGCGCTGGCGGGAGCACCTCGATCGGCGCGAAGAGCCCGGACAGAGGGATCATCGGGTAGAGGATCAGTGCCCCGAGCGGCTGAGCGAACCGCGCCGTGGGGACGACGCTGGCGATGACGAAGCCGATAGAGAGCAGGCTCCAGGTCGCGAGGACGAGGGCGAAGGTGAAGGACACGAGCGGCGCGTCGACGTCCACGGGATAGAAGCGGCGCCCCGCCAGCACCATCAGCGCCAGCGTCGCGGCGGTGAACATCAGCTTGACCAGCACGTGCGCGAGCAGGATGGTCGGCGGCCGCACGGGCGTCGCGCGAAGGCGACGCAGGATGCCGCCTTCCCGGTAGATGGCGATGATGGTGACCAGCGAGAGCACGGCGCTGAGGGTGATCAGAATGGCGGCGAAGACCGGCAAGTCCGCCTGCAGAAAGGCGATGTCCCCCGGACCGTCCCCGCTCTCCGGCGCGTCCGGTGCGCCGACACTGCCCGCGGCGATCCGCCCCACGACGACGAAGAGCAGCACGGGGACGGCCACCGACCCGATCACGCCGAGCGGCTCGCGCACGAAGATCTTCGTCTCGAGCCAGGTGAGGTGCGCCAGGTGTCGGAGCAGGGTCGGCATGGCCGTGCTTCACGCCCGGATCGAGTGCCCTGTCAGCGTCAGGAAGACATCCTCCAGGCTCGGCAGCTCGGTGCGGAACTCCGAGACCGGCATCCCGTGCTCCGAGATGATCCGGATAACGTCGGTGACGAGAGCGTCGCCGCGGCCGGCGATCTCGTGCCGGCGGCCGTCGCTGCGGACGGCGGTCGCCGCCGGGAGCGCGCGAAAGCGGTCCGCTGCGCCGCTGAAGTCGGTCGCCACGACGACGGTCCGCTGCGGGCAGTGCCGCTCGACGAGCGCGGCCGGCGTGTCGATGTCGACGATGCGGGCGCGATCCAGGATGGCCACGCGGTCGCACAGGCGCTCGGCCTCCTCCATCAGGTGGGTGGTCAGGACGACGGTCTTGCCGCGTTCGCGGATGTCCCGCACGAGGTCCCAGATCGCCCGGCGGGCCTGCGGATCCAACCCCGTCGTCAGTTCGTCGAGGAAGACGACCTCCGGGTCGTTCACCAGCGCGAGGGCGATGAAGAGGCGCTGCTTCTGCCCGCCCGAGAGTGTCATGAACCAGGCGTTGCGCTTCTCGTCGAGCCCGAGCTGCCGGAGCAGCGCGTCGCCGTCGGCCGGGTCGGGATAGAGCGACCGCCAGAAGGCGACCGCCTCCCATACCTTGATCCGCTTCTGGAGTTGCGCTTCCTGCAGTTGCACCCCGATACGAAGCTGCAGCGCGCGCCGGTCGCGGATCGGGTCGAGTCCGAGGACGCCAATCCGCCCGGCGTCGGGCGCCCGCAGCCCCTCGACGCACTCCAGCGTCGTCGTCTTCCCGGCCCCGTTCGGCCCGATGAGGCCGAAGATCTCGCCGCGCCGCACGGTGAAGGACACGTCGGCGACGGCGACGGTGCGGCCGTACGCCTTGCGGACGGCCTCGACCGTGATCACGTGGTCAGACGGCATCCCGGTCAGGCTGGACCCTCGAAGGCCGGTTCGGCGTTGCGTCGGCGCCGCGAGCACGTCGCGTTCCCAGGCGGCGGAGACCTCGGCTGGTCCGCAGGTGGGCAGCAAGTCTACGGGCCACTGGCGCCGGTGTCCACGCGGGGACCGCTAGAATGGGACGAGAGGTTGAACGATGACCGTGAGTGCTCCAAGACCCCTGGTCACGGCTGACGAGTTGCCGGCGGTCTCGACGCGCCACTCGGTCCTGGGCAGGCGGACCGAGCTGGTCCGGGGAGAGCTGATCGTGATGGCGCCGGCGGGGGGACGACACGGACAGGTTGCCCACAAGGTCGCGTTGCTCGTCGGCAACCACGTTCTGGAGCGAAGCCTGGGCCGGGTCTTCGCGGCGGAGACCGGCATTCTCCTGCGCCGCGATCCGGACACGGTACGCGCGCCGGACGTGGCGTTCGTGGCCGGCCAGCGGCTCGGGATTGAGGACATCCCGGCCGGATTCCTCGAAATGGCGCCGGACCTGGCCGTGGAAGTCGTGTCTCCCGGCGATTCGGGAGCGGCCGTGCAGAACAGGGTGTCGGACTGGCTGGCCGCCGGCACGCGCCTCGTGTGGGTCGTGTACCCGGAGTCGCGGTCCATCGTCGTCCACCGCCCCGATCAGCCCGCGAGGGAGCTCCACGATACGGACGTCCTGACGGGGAGTCCGGTGCTCACGGATTTCGCCGTCCAAGCCTGCGACCTCTTCACGTAGGCACGACGAGCCGAACATGCTCGAGTACCTCGAACTCGACAACGTGGGTCCTGCGCCGCGCATGGAGGTCGTCGAGTTCCAGGTAGTGCAGGGCGAGCGCCTGGCGGACGGCGTGCGCACCTCGGTCAAGACGACGATCGAGCGCCTGCGGCTGAACGATGGCACGTGTTGCGCCGCTCGCGCAGAGTTCGCGGAAGACTATTGGCGAGGCGCCATCTCGGTCGACTGCCTCACGCGCCACGCACCGTTCGTGGTTGTCGAGTTGCGTCGGCAGCATCAGTTGCGCAGCGACGACCGCTGAGCGCACGCTGTGTAGACGCGGGAAGCGGCGACGGGGCGGGAGCGATGCCGATTCCACGGACCGGCGGCGATGATTCTCTGCCGTACGACATGGGGAACGCCGGTGACCTGCTCAAGCACGGGGTGCTCGCGGAGTACGTCCGGTGGCAGTGTGAGCTGGGCGTCCCGCTACGCTTCCTGGATCCGTTCGGCGGCGAACCCTCGGGACCAGCGGCGCCCGAAGTGGCGAGGCGTGTACGCGCTCTGCCCGCAGGTGCGTTGCGGGTCGCGCAGGCGGGGATCGAGCGCGGCCGCTACCATGGCAGCGGACTCGTCGTCCGGCATACCGCCGAAGCGGCCGGGACCACGGTTCGCATTCTCAGCGGCGACGCGTCCACGGCGCGCTGCGAACGCCTGCGCGCATCTGGGCTGGGGATGCTCGAAGAGGCGTTTCCAGCGCGCGCGACGGAAGAAGAGCACGAACCCGAGGCCGGTTACGACGGCTACCGGATGCTGGATCGGATAGCCGATGGCGCGGAAGCTGGCGATCTCGTGCTGATCGACCCCTTCTTCGATGACTTCGTGGGAAGCCGGGCGGTGGACGTCGTGCCCTCCGTCGCGAGGATCACCGAGCGCGCCGTGGCATTGTTGTTCGTTCTCAACCCGAATCCCGACGACGCGGACGGGGAGCGGTTCGACGCACTGCTCCGGCGACACCTCCGAGGGGCGTGGCGAGTCGCCTGCCCGCCCGTCCGTGACACGGGCGTCAGGGGTGAGGCGACGTATTGCGCGGAGATCGTGCTGGCGGGCTGCTTCCGGGTGGCGGCGAAGGCCGGGCGCGACGCGGGCGTGCTCTGGAGAAGGCTGGCGGACTTCACTTGGCAGTTGGCCGCTACGCTGCGCCTGCCCGCAGAGCGCCTTGCACCACGAATCGTCGGCTACTGAAGGTCACGCCCGGAGGACCGTGGCTCCCGCGTTCCTCGCGTTCTCGCTGACCCTGCCTGCAGCCAGGGCGGTGGACACTTGTCGTCCGGCCCGGTGCCCACGCGCGGGAAGGGCGGTTGACCCCAGTCCTCGTCGAGGTTGGAGGCGACGCTGTCTCGGAAACAGGGAACCAGCGCATGGAGCAGACGAGCCCCCAGCAATACCTGTGTTCTTCCGTGGCTGTGTGAACCCGCGCTCGCACCATGCACGATCTGGTTGCGAACGACACCGAGGCTCAGAAAGAGGGTGTCGAGGGCCTCGGCGGTTCGTTGATTGGCCCCTCCGCGAGACCAGTTCTCGATGGCGTCACGCAGGGCCTGCGTGGCCTTGCGAGTGCGTCCGCGGAAGTTCCGGTCCCAATCGTCGGGACTCTCCACGCTCCCGTCCTGCCGCCATCGTTGCCAGAACGACGGATGCGCCTGCCGAAGTTCGAGAACAGCGGTGACGTCAACCAGGTACTGACGCAGTACTTGGGGCAGCCGGCCTCTGTCGTACCGAGCCACCCGGTGATGGAACGTGCGGCGCTGCACGGAGTCCGTGGCGCGGGAATCTGACGGGTCGCTGCTCTCTGCCTTGTACGCCGCCTCGTATGCGATCCAGTAGAGAACGAAGCGAACGTGGGCAGAGTGTTCGTCGGATGCCTTGCGGGCCAGGTCGATCCAGGCGTTCATGCGCGCGACGCGGCGTTCGTTGTCGCTACGACTCAGGGCCACCGTGGTAGGCATGGTGTCGCGACCTCACGTCAAGGGAGCGCTACGGCTTGGGGGATCCGCTCGTCCCACTCAACGCTCGAAGTCACGCTCGGCGTCGCCGATCACCGACACCTTGTGAACCCTTCGCCCAACCGGTTGGACGGGCGATCCTGATACTGGCGGGCCTGAGAAGGCGTGCACATCTCCCTTCGCCGCGGTGGAGCCGGCGTTGGATTCGGCTGTTGTGGCGCCGATCGGGCTGGCTGGCGCCGCTCGGGTGGGTCCTTCTCGGCCTCTAGGTCCTCGTGAGACCACCGCCTGGCGGGCTCCGCCAGTCGCTCCTCTGCGAGGTAGCGATCCTCCAGGTTTTCCAGGTGCGTCAGAATCGCCTCCCGTGCGTAGAACGTCTTGGTGCGCCCGGTCTTGCGGGCGAGCTCGGCCAGGCGCTGCTCGATGTCGTCCGGTAGCCGAATGGCGAGCATCCCGATCTCCTGTGCTATACGTGTACAGCCGAGTGTACGCCGGGTTTCGGGTGCGCGTCCACGAACCGCCGTCCGGCTCGGTGGACCGGCTTATCCGGACATCGCCTGCATGCGCGGGGAGCGATGACGGTCACGGGTAGTCCGGGTACCGACACGTCCGCCCGCCCAGGTGGCATGCCGTCCACGCCCACCGCACGTCGATGTCGCCCTCGACGTGCTGGTGCTCCGGGAAGGAGCACACGCCGAACTTGATGGCCTGGGTCCCGGAGCCGTCACGCCCGTCCCGGGAACCGTAGCAGAGCCATTCCTGATTGTGGGGCAGGCTGCCCGATCGCGGCCGGTCGGCGTGGTCCCCGCCGAGCAGGGACTGGAGCGCCGCCGTGTTGTGCTCCACCGGTGCTCCGTTCACGAACAGCGTGGACGCCACGCGCACCGTGAGGGGTTCGTCGCAGACGTTCTCGAACAGAAGGTTGTAGTAGACGACGCCGTGGTCGTGGAGGATGGGGTCGTTCCGGCGAGTGAAGTACGAGTCGACCACCCGGGCGCAGCGATCCAGGTTGCTGGGTCCGGTCGGAAACTCGCACGCAGTGGCAACCGCCAGGACGGCGCCGATGCCTGCGGACCGCCGACGGCACGCCCCGCCCATCGCTGGTCATTCCTCCCGGAACACGACCTCCAGTCCGTCCAGCACCGGGTTGCGCCGGTAGCGGGCGACGGCGAGCGCAGCCTCCGCGACGAGCCACACGGCCAGGGTGAAGATGGTAGCGCCGGTGGCGAGCAGCAACCATTGGCCGGCGGTCCAGAAACCGACCAGGTTGGTACCCATCACCGTGAGGGTCGACGCCAGCATGAAGCCCATCGGGGCCGCGGTGTAGACGAGGGGCTTGGCGCGGCGGAGGAGGTACAGCGTGACCGCCAGCAGCGCCAGGCCGGCGAGGAGCTGGTTGGTGGTGCCGAAGAGCTGCCACAGGATGAGGCCCGCGAACTCGCCGTCGACCTGAATGAAGGCGAAGACCCAGATGGCGGCGATGGCGACGGCGGAGGCGACGTAGCGGTTGCCGAGGGCGGCCACGCCCAGCGTGTCGCCCATCTCCGAGACGTTGTAGCGCAGCAGGCGCGTGGCCGAGTCGAGCGAGGTCAGCGCGAACGAGACGACGATCACGGCGACGAACGTGCCGCCGACGGCTTCCGGGATGCCCAGCGTCTCCAGGAAGTGCGTCGTGCCGCGCACGAAGGCCGCGATGTTGTTGCCCAGTCCGTCGGCCGCCTGCCAGCTCTCGTAGCGCTCCAGCCACGCCTCGCGCGACACGAATCCCGCCGTGCAGGCGAGGACCGCCATCAGCCCGAGGAGCGACTCGCCGATCATCGCGCCGTAGCCGACGAAGCGGGCGTCCCCCTCCGTCGCAAGCTGCTTGGCCGACGTGCCGGACGACACCAGGGCGTGGAAGCCGCTCGCCGCGCCGCAGGCGATGACGACGAAGACGAACGGCACGATGGGCGGGGCGCCGGCAGGGGAGAGGTCGACGGCCGGGGCGGCGAATGACGGATTGGTCGCGGCGAAGCCGACGAACATCGTGCCGACGCCGACGTAGAGCAGCAGGCTGTTGATGTAGTCGCGCGGCTGCAGGAGCAGCCACACCGGGAGCACGCTCGCCGCGAAGGCATAGGCGAGCAGCAGCCACTTCCACTGTGCGAGCGAAGGGCCGACGACCGGGTAGCGGATGCCGAGAAACGCCAGCGCGAGGGCCGCCGCGAGCCCGACCGCCGTCAGCCCCCGGATGCCCCATCCGCCGCGGTGCACGGCCACCCCCATGGCGACGGCGATCCCGATGAGCACGCCGCTCGGCAGCACCGCCTCGGGGTAGAAGTCGGGAGAGAAGAGCACGGCGATGACGTGGACGAAGACACCCATCGCGAGTGCGATGAGAAAGAAGATGACGAGGTGGAAGAGCGTCTTGCCGCGCGGCCCGACGAGGTTCTCGGTCACCTTGCCGAGCGACATCCCGCGGGCGCGGATCGAGACGACCAGCGCCGCGAAGTCATGCACGGCACCGATGAAGATGGCGCCGACGACGATCCACAGCATCGCGGGGAGCCAGCCCCAGATGACCGCGATGGCGGGACCGAGCATCGGCGACAGTCCCGTAATCGACGCGTACTGGTGGCCGAACAGGACGTAGCGGTTCGCCGGCACGTAGTCGACGTCGTCGCGGTGGCGGACGGCAGGCGTCGGCCGGGTCGGATCGAGCGCGAACACCCGGTCTGCGAGGAAGCGGGCGTAGAACCGGTACGCGGCAGCGTAGGCCGCGAGGCAGACGAGAGCCGCGAGAATCGGGGGGACGCTCATGCCGCGAGGAGTTGCGCCCCGATGTCGCGCAGCGCGCCGATACCGTGCACGTCGTCCGGCCGCAGCGGGATCACGGTCCGTCGCAGAGTGGGGAAGGCCGCATCGATCTCGCGAAGATGTGTCCGCTCCTGCGCGCGGCGGGCGTCGATGAACGCCCCGGAGGCGTCGGCGGCGTCGGGCAGCACGCGGTTGACGACGAGGGCGGATACCGGGAGGTCGAACCGGGCCAGGGTCTCCACGATCCTGCGGCTCTCCAGGATCGACAGCCGGTCGGGATTGACCACGAGCAGGAACGCCGTGCCGGCGGTGTCGAGCAGCCGCTCGCGGGCGACGACGAGCTTGCGCCGCCTCGCCTGCAGGGTCTCGGTGATGCGTGCCTCGGGGCTGCCCGGCGGATGGTCTTCGCGCCCGTCGATCAACGACAGCTCGTCACCGCGCCCCGGCCCACCGCCGATGCTGCCGAGCATCGCGCCGAGCCGCGACGACCGCTCCCTGTGGCGCAGCAGCCCGTCCATCCAGGCGCTCATCACCTCCGGGAGCGACAGAAGCCGCACCGTGTGGCCGCTCGGGGCGGTGTCGAAGACGACCAGGTCGAAGCGCGAGCCGGCGAGCGCCATCAACTCTGCGACGCGCTCCAGCAGCGCGGCCTCCGTGGCGCCCGGCGCATGGGCCGCCAGGTCGAGCTGCCGGTCCACCTCGTCGTACAGGCGCGGGTGGACCAGCGTCTTCATCCGCTCCTTGACGCTCGCGATATGGGCGTTCGCGGCCCGGTCCGGATCGATCTCGATGCCGGTGAGTCCGGGCGCCAGCCGGGTCTCCGCGTCGCCGATGGGCCGCTCGAAGACGTCGCGCAGCGAGTGGGCGGGGTCGGTCGACACCACCAGGCACCGGCGGCCGCGCTCCGCTGCAGCCAGGGCCAGCGCGGCGGCGGTGGTCGTCTTGCCCACGCCCCCCTTGCCGCCGACGAAGACGATGCGGCGCTCCAGAAGTCGTTCAGCAGCAGCGGAAGTGGTCAAGGGGCGAGTGCTCCAGACCCATCCGGGTGTGCCATTCGTGGAAGCGCTCGAGCAGGAGGGGTTGGAGCTCCAGGGTGTAGTACGCGGCCGGGTTCGGCACGCCCATCATCTCCGCGAAGACGAACAGCATGAACAGGTCGTCCTCGTCCCGGCGGGCGCGCGCCACCGCTCCTCGATACGGCGCCGTGTAGAACTCGCCGAGCAAGGTGCGGGCGCGCGCGAGGCGCCCCCCGATCCGTTTCCCCCGCAGTTCTTCCATACCGGCTCCCGCAGCGTAGCCGAAGTCGGCGCGGCGAACTGCAATCGGAGCAGTTCGTGCCAGCGCAGACTCCCAACGTTCCCGTCAGGTGTGCGCCCAGCCCGCCGTTCGTCGCCCGCGGTTCCGCTCGGCTCCTAGTGCGCCCCCGCCGCCGCGGCACGCCGCTCCCGCATGAGGGCCGAGGCCGCCTCGAGCATGACGAAGATGGCGGTGACGATGATCACCACGTCGATGGCCACCAGCACGTAGTTCCCGTCGGAGTAGAGGGTGCTGAGCTGGTACAGCGCGGCGAGCAGCGCCATCGTCGTGACGAAGATCATCGGGATCAGCGTGTAGCGCGCCGGCCGCCGGAGCTTGACCAGCATGACGCTGATGACGAGCAGCGTCAGCCCCGCGAGCAACTGGTTCGTCGTGCCGAACAGCGGCCAGATGATCATGCCGCCGGTTCCGTCCGCCCCCCCCGCGCCGAACGCCAGCACCAGGCAGGCCCCGACCGCGACGGCGGTGGCGATGTAGCCGTTCTGGAGCGGCGGGATGCTGTAGATCGTTCCCCACTCCTGCACGATGTAGCGCTGCAGCCGGACCCCGGCGTCCATCGTCGTCCCCGCGAAGAGCACCGCCATGACGGCGAGCAGCGTCTGGGCGAAGCCGATCGGCAGGCCCAGCCCCTCGGCCGCGATGCGCGAGCCGCCCTCGACGAAGGCGCTGATGCCGCCCACCGCGCCGAAGCTCTCCGCGTTGCTGTAGGCGGACTCCCACTCGGTCATCGAGAAGCCGGCCGTGACCGCGATGATGGCGACGATCGCGAGCGTGCCCTCGCCGAGCGATCCCAGGTAGCCGACGAAGCGCGCGTCGGTCTCCTTGTTGAGCTGCTTCGACGTGGTGCCGGAGCTGACGAGGCCATGGAATCCCGAGATTGCTCCGCAGGCGATCGTGACGAACAGCAGCGGCATGATCGGCGGCGTCGCCGGTGGGACGTTGGGATTGATCGGCGGCGCGACCACCGTCGGGGCGGCGATGAAGACCGCACCGTACAGGATGCCGAGGCCGACGAAGAGCTGGATGCCGTTGATGTAGTCGCGCGGCTGGAGGAGCAGCCAGACCGGCAGCATCGATGCGATCGCGGCATACGCGAACAGGATCAGGATCCACTGCGCCGCCGGCGCGATGCCGGCCGTCTCGGGCAGCGCGACCGGGAACAGCTCGCCCAGGTAGATGACCGCATAGAGAATGACCGTCCCGGCCACCGTCGGCCAGGTGATGCCGACGCCCACCCGATAGAGCAGGATGCCGATGCCGACCGCCACGAAGACGGCGGTCCAGGCCGGGATGACGCTCGCCGGCGTGTTGATGAACTCCGTGGAGATGGCGACCGCAAAGACCGCGTTCACCATCAGCAGAAGGAAGAAGACGACGATCATGAAGAGGTTGCGCGCCCGGTGGCTCACCACCTCGCCGGTGAGCGAGCCGACCGACAGCGCCTTGTTGCGGACGCTCGCCCAGATCGCGCCGAAGTCGTGCACCCCGGCGAAGAACATCGTGCCGATGACCACCCACAGGAACGCCGGCAGCCAGCCCCAGACGACCGCGATGCTCGGACCGATGATCGGGGCCGCTCCGGCCACCGCGGTGAAGTGGTGGCCCCAGAGCACGACGCGGTTCGTCGGCACGTAGTCGATGTCGTCGCGCTGCGCGTGCGCCGGGGTCCGGAAGTCGGGATCGAGCCGGTAGATCTTCTCGGCCATGAACCTCGAGTAGAAGCGGTAGCCCGAGAAGACCGCCACGAGACCGACGATGGCCAGAACGACAGCGTTCATCGTGTTTGCTCCTTGAGATCGCGGACTGCCGGGTAGCCCGGAATCCCGGCCGCCTCGCGGACCGCGCGGACGATGGCCTCGGCCGTCACGTCGGCGGCGAGGGCTCCCACCTGCAGCAGACTGACCGGCCCGGCGTGGCGGCCCGTCGACAGGGCGAAGATGGTGTCGCCGTCGGCCGGCGTGTGGGCGGGACGGACGGCCCGCGCCAGGCCGTCGTGGGCCATTCGCGCGACGATGCCGAGCTGGGCCTGGGTGAGCGCCACGTTCGTGGCGACCACGCCGATCGTCGTGTTCTCGCCGTCGCGGCGGGCGGGGGGCGGGGGGCGCCGAAGGATCTCGCGCGCCCCGGAGATCTCCCGGCCATCCTGGGTGCGGACCCCGGCGACCAGGGCCCCCGTCTCCGGATCGTGCACGTCGCCGACCGCGTTCACCGCCATGAGGGCCGCTACCCGCGCCCCTCCCGGGAGCGTGACGAGCGCCGTGCCGAGGCCGCCCTTCATCGCGCGGCCGGGGCCGCCGAGCTTGCCGACGGTGGCTCCCGTTCCGGCGCCGACGCTCCCTTCCTCGACCGAGCCGCTCCCCGCGGCGGCCGCGGCACGGTAGCCGCAGTCCGCCGTCGGCCGGATGGCTGGATCCCCGATGCCGAGGTCGTAGAGAATGGCCGCGGGCACGATCGGCACGCGCGCCGCGCCGGTCTCGAAGCCGACGTTGCGCTCGGAGAGATAGCGCATCACGCCGTCGGCGGCGGCGAGGCCGAACGCGCTGCCACCGGCCAGGACGACGGCGTGGACCTCCTGCACGGTGTTGACCGGGTCGAGCAGCGCGGTCTCGCGCGTCCCCGGCGCGGCGCCGCGCACATCGACGGCAGCGACGGCACCCGCTTCCGCCAGGACGACAGTGCAACCCGTAGGCCGCTGGGTCAGAGTATGGTGTCCGACCGCGATGCCTTCGAGGTCGGCCAGCCCCTGGGCTGCCGCGCGGCCCGCCGGCAGGGCCAGGAGCGACGAGGCCAGGGCGGCGGCAAGCGCGCCGGCCCGTGAAACCGACTGTCTGCGGAGTGCCATGGTACGAGCCGGATCGTAGCCGAAAGCCGACACCGATGCCGTACCAGATGCTGGCGGACGCGCTGCTGGTCGTCCACGCCGCGTTCGTCGTGTTCGTCGTTCTGGGCGGGGCCCTGGTCTGGCTTCGCCCGCGCGCCGCGTGGCTGCACCTGCCGGCCGTCGTCTGGGGCGTGGGCATCGAGTGGACGGGCGCGATCTGCCCCCTCACCCCGCTCGAGCAGTGGCTGCGGGCACGGGCGGGCGTCGGGGGCTACGAGGGAACGTTCATCGAGCACTACGTCTGGCCGCTCCTCTATCCGGCTGCGCTCACGCGCTCCGACCAGGTGCTGCTCGGCGCGCTCGCGTTGGTCATCAATGCGGCCGCGTACGGCTGGCTCTGGCGCCGTCGCCGGCCCCGCTCCGGATAGGGCCGCCCCGCCACGTCGGGAGCGGGGACCGGTAGAATGAGCAGGATGCGTTCGGGCTGCTGGGGCGTGGCCTTGGTGTTGTCGCTCGCCGCGTGCGGGCCGTTCGCCGGCGGCGCGGAGGGACCGGCGCCGATCGCCGGAGACCCCGAGCCTCCGGCGGGAACGGCAGCGCCGGCCGCCGAGGCGCCGGCCGGGGAGCGCCCGCGCATCGTCATCCTGGGCGATTCACTGACCGCCGGCCTGGGGCTGCCGTCCGCCGAGGCCTATCCGGCCCGCCTCCAGAAACGGATCGACCGTGCGGGCTGGCCGTTCGAGATCGTGAGCGCGGCCGTGTCCGGCGACACCTCCGCGGGGGGGCTGCGGCGCCTGGCCTGGGCGCTCGAGGGCGACGTGCGGCTGCTCGTGGTGGCGCTCGGGGGGAACGACGCGCTGCGCGGCCTCCCCGTCGAGCAGATGCGCGACAACCTGGCGGCCATCGTCGACGAGGCGGCCGACCGCCGCGTCGCCGTGCTCCTGGCGGGGATGGAGGCGCCGCCGAACTTCGGTCCGTCGTACACGTCCAATTTCAGGAACGTGTTCCGCGACCTAGCAGGGAGCCGCGATCTGACGCTTCTGCCGTTCCTGCTCGAAGGCGTGGCGGGGGTGCCCGCACTCAATCAGGCGGACGGCATTCACCCGAACGCCGCGGGAGCGGAACGCGTGGCGGCGCACGTCTGGACGGCCCTCGAGCCTCTGCTCGGTGGTCTCGGCGGCGAACGGAGCGGAACCTCGGAGCGCGTTTCGGACCGACCATGATTGAGCTTCGCGGCGTTTCCAAGACGGTCGAGAGCGGCGGGCAGCCGCTGACGATCCTGCACCCCCTCGACCTCGTGGTGCCGGCGGGGCAGCTCCTCGCAGTCGTCGGGCCCTCGGGGAGCGGGAAGTCGACCCTGCTGGGGTTGATCGCCGGCCTCGACGAGCCCTCGACCGGGACGATACTGATTGACGGCGTCGACATCGCGGCTCTGAACGAGGACCGTCTCGCCGAGCTCCGCGGGGCCAAGATCGGGTTCGTCTTCCAGTTCTTTCACCTGATGCCGTCGCTGAGCGCGTTCGAGAACATCCTCGTGCCGCTCGAGATCGCGCGCGCGCCGGATCCCACCCGCGATGCGCGCAGCCTCCTCGAAGAGGTCGGCCTTACCGACCGGGCGCACCACTATCCGTCGCAGCTCTCGGGCGGGGAGCAGCAGCGCGTCGCGATCGCCCGCGCACTCGCGAACGCGCCGCCGATTCTGCTCGCCGACGAGCCGACCGGCAACCTCGACAGCAAGACCGGGGCGCAGGTCGTCGATCTGCTGATCGAGGTGAACCGGCGCCGGCAGGCCACCGTCGTTCTCGTCACCCACGACCTCGAGCTGGCGCAGCGCGCCGACGTCACGCTGTCCATGCGCGACGGACGCACGGAGCGCATCGAGGCCCCGGCGGCGGAGGCGGTGCCGGGGGCGGTCGCCAGTTCCTGAGTCCCGGAGGGGAAACGGTTCGATGCGGTTCATCTTCCGAATGGCGCTCCGCGAGTTGCGGTCGTCGTGGCGCCGTCTGGCGTTCTTCTTCGTGTGCGTGGCCATCGGCGTCGGCTCCATCGTGGCGTTGCGCTCGCTGATCCAGAACGTACGCGTGGCACTTACGGCCGAGGCGCGCACCCTGACCGCCGGAGATGTCTACCTGCGCGGCGACCGTCCCTGGACGGAGGAGACGCTGGCCGCCGTCCGGCGCCGCCTCGCGGCGCAGCCGGGCGGCGCACGCACCGACACGGTCGATACCGTGACCATGGTGCGGCTGCCGGACGAGTCGTCCGTGCGGACCAAGGTCGTCGAGCTGCGGGGGGTGCAGGAGGCATTCCCGTTCTACGGCGAGATGGAGCTCAGGAGCGGCCGGCCCTACGACCCCGCGCTTCTCGACGATTGGGGGGCCCTCGTCGCGCCCGATCTGCTGGCCCAGCTCGACCTGCGCGTCGGGGACCCGATCGCGATCGGCGGGGCGGAGTTCACCATCCGCGACGTCATCGATACGGAGCCGGGCCGGCAGCTCGGCGCGTTCGCCTTCGGGCCGCGGGTGCTCGTGGCCTACGACGCGGTCGAGGCCACGGGCCTGCTCGGGTTGGGGAGCCGCGCGGAGTATCAGATGCTCCTGCGCGTCGGCGACGAATCGGCGATCGATCCGCTCGTCGACGGCCTCCGGGCCGATCTCGAGGAGCAGTTCGTGCGCGTCGGGTCGTATCGGCGCACCGAGAACCGCATCGAACGCAACCTGGGCCGGGCCGAGAACTACCTGAGCCTGATCGGATTCGTCGTCGTCATCCTGGGCGGCATCGGCGTCTGGAGCGTCACGCGCGTGTTCGTGCAGCAACGCCTGCGCAGCGTCGCGGTCCTGAAGTGCCTCGGCGCCACGACGTCGCGCGTGCTGGCCATCTACGTGGCGCAGGTGGCGCTGCTCGGCCTGGGCGGGGCGACGCTCGGCGTGGGGTTCGCACAGGCGGCCCTCTCCGCGGTGCCGGCATCTCTTGCCGAGCAGGCGGCCGCGGCGGCGGGAATCGCCGCCGTGTCGACCGACCTGACGCCGTCGGCGGTGGTGCAGGGGATCGGTGTGGGCGTGCTCGTCTCCGTGCTGTTCGCGCTCGTGCCGCTCCTCGACGTCCGGCACGTCAAGCCGCTGCTGCTCCTCCGCCAGGGGCAGGTCGAGCCGCCCCCCGGCATCGACTGGCTGCGCGTGGGGGCCACCGCCGCGGTGGGGGCCGGCCTGGTGGCGGTCGCCGGCTGGCAGGCCGCGTCGCTGGAGGTCGGCCTCTACGTCGTCGTCGGCTTCGTGAGCGTGGCCGTCGCGCTCCACCTGATCGGCCGCGCGCTGGTGACCGCCGTCCGGCCGCTGGCGGCGAGCCGGCTCTTCGCGTTGCGCCACGCCGTCCTGAACCTGACCCGGCCCGGCAACCAGACCCGGGTCGTGCTCCTTGCCGTCGGCCTCGGGAGCTTCTTCATCATCGGCGTCCGCGCCATCCAGACGAACCTCCTGGCGGGGTTCGCGCTCGAGCTCCGCGAGGACATGCCGGACATGTTCCTCATCGACATCCAGCAGGATCAGGCCGAGGGCGTTCGCGCGCTGCTGGAGGGGGCCGGCGCCGGCAGCGGCGGCGGCGCCCCCGAGCTCATTCCCGTCCTCCGGGCGCGGGTGACCGGGGTCCAGGGAGAGGAAACCTCCATCGAAGGCCGCCGGGCGGTGCGCCGGGCCGGCTTCGGCCGGGAGTACACCGTCACCTATCGGGCGCACCTCGAGGACAACGAGCGCGTGGTCGCGGGCCGCTTCTGGGATGCCGAACGCTCCGACGTGCCCGAGGTTTCGATCGAGGAGAACCTGCACGAGGAGGGCATCGATCTCGGGGACCGCGTCCGCTTCGACGTGCTGGGCCGGGAGATCGAGGCCGTGGTCACCAGCGTCCGGGACGTCGAGTGGGACGACACGAGAAGCGGCGGGTTCATGTTCCTGTTCCGGCCCGGGACGTTCGACGAGGCACCGCACACGTTCATCGCCTTCCTGCAGGGTCCGCGCGAGGAGGCGGCGCGCGCCCGCCTGCAGCGGGACATCGTGGCGCGCTACGCGAACGTCTCCGTCATCGACGGCCTCACCGTGATCGGAACGGTCCGCCGCGTCCTCGGCTACGTGACCCGGGCCATCACCGTCGTCGGCGGGATTGCCCTGCTGGCCGGCGTGCTGATCCTCGTCGGCTCCGTCGCCATGACGAAGTTCCAGCGCATGTACGAGGCGGCCGTGTTCAAGACGCTCGGTGCCAGCTCGCGGGCGCTCATCACGATGTACGTGCTGGAGTACGGCGTCCTCGGCACCCTCGCCGGGCTGGTCGGCGCGGTCGGCGCGATGGGTCTGACGTGGACGATGAGCAGCCGGCTGCTCGACGTGCCGTGGCAGGTGGCGCCGGGGATCGCCGTGGTCGGCGTGGCCGTGACGGCGCTTCTGGTCGGCGTCGTCGGCGTGACGTCGAGCGCGGACGTGCTGCGGCGGAAGCCCCTTGCGACGCTGCGGGCGGAGTAGGCGCGAGCGTGCCCCCGCCGGGGCATTGGGAGTTCTACGCTCGGCCCGGATCCCACCGACGAAAAACGTACTGCCGCGCCGGCTCCTTCTGCCGCGCCGGCTCCTTCTGCCGCGCCGGCCCCTGCCCGGAGGAGCGCGCCGCAGCGTGCTACACTGATGGGTTAAGGTCCCTGCCGGAGTTTCGCCGGGTCGCCAACGACACGGGAGCACGGGCGATGACGATGGATGATGTGGCGGAGTACCGCGAGGCGTTGCTGAGGTCAGGATGAGGTAGACGATCACCGTGCCCAGGTACACCTCGAAGTAGCGGAAG
>JAPOVI010000220.1 GCA_026708265.1 Acidobacteriota bacterium | reverse complement strand
GGACGGGCGCCGTGACCTACCGCGAGGGGACGGTCCCCGAGCTCTACGAAGAGGTCTTCTGGTGCCCCAGCACGTCCGGCTTCAAGAGTTGGCGCGCCATGTCGTACCACCCGGAGCTCGAGGCCTTCTTCATCCCGATCATCCTGAACTGCGAGACCGGCGTCTTCGGTCCCGTGGACAGGGTGGAGGGCGGGGGCGGGACCGGCCCCGTCCGCCGGACCAACCACATGCACCCGGCGAGCCCCGAGCACCTCGGCGAGTTCCTCGCCATGAGCATCCGGACCGGCGAGGTGCTGTGGCGCCACCGCACGCGGACGCCGATCAACAGCGCGGCGCTCACGACCGCGGGAGGAATCGCGGTGGCCGGCGACTGGGACCGGCACGTGTACATCTTCGACGCCGCGACCGGCGACATCCTCTGGCAGACGCGCCTGTCGACGTCGATCCAGGGATTCCCGATCACCTACGCGGTCGACGGACGGCAGTACATCGCCGTCCCGGTGGGAACCGGCGGCGGGAGCTGGGGCACGATGCTCCCGGCGGACCTGACCCCCGAGAAGCAGCGGCCGGTCGGCTCCAACGCGCTCTACGTCTTTGCGCTGCCGGAACGAGATCGGCTTCCGTAGTTCGATCTCCCCGGTGGCGGCCTCGTGCGCGCCCGCGGGATTCTGGCTCGAGCCACCCGCGCGTGGTACATTCTGCCGACATTCCCGGACCACGGACCAGACCACGGAGTAGGACTCATGCCCGTCTACCTCAGAACGCTCGCCTCGGTGCTCATGATTCTCGGTGCGGCGGCCGCCGCCGGCGCCCAGGGTGGTGACATTCTGCCGCCGGTACCGACGCCGACAGACATCGCGCCGGGCAGCATCACCTGCGACGAGTGCCCGTATCCGGCCCCGAGCAAGTATCTCGACATCAGCGTCTACAGCCAGGACGTGCGCATCTCCTACATGGACATCGCGCCGACCAGCGCGGCCAACGGCCACGTCGTCCTGCTGATGCACGGCAACAACTTCGGCGGCTTCTACTTCGGTGACATCATCGATGGGCTGACCGACGCCGGGTTTCGCGTCCTCGTCCCGGACCAAATCGGGTACGGCAAGTCGTCGAAGCCGATCGCGCCCTACAACTTCAACACGCAGGCGCGCAACACGCAGCTCATCCTCGAGCACGAGGGGATCGACAAGGTCATGGCGGTCGGCCACTCGATGGGCGGCATGCTCGCCACGCGGTTCACCACGCAGTATCCCGACTCGGTCGAGCGGCTGGTCATCTACAACCCCATCGGCCTCTCCGACAACCGGTTCAATCGCCCGATGACGCCGGTCGATCAGATCTACGAGCGGATCCTGCGGACCGACTACCAGAGCACCCGCCGGAGCCTCAGCCGGTACGTCGGGCACGACCCGTCGGCCTGGAACGACAAGTTCGAGCTCTACACCCGCATCCGCTCGTCGTGGACCCTCAGCTCCGACTTTCCGCGCCTGGCCATGGTGCAGGCCATCATCAGCCAGATGCTCTACCAGGACCCGGTCGTCTACGACTGGGCGCATGTCCACGTGCCGACGCTCGCCTTCGGGGGCGCGGAGGATCTGCTGCTCGGTCCGGCGGAAGTCTTCCAGGAGCGGATGCAGGTCCTGGCCGACACCGTCCCCAACGGAAACGGTCGCACGCTCCTCTTTCCCGGGCTGGGTCACGTGCCGCACCTGGAGCGGCCGGACATCATCGTGCCCGCGCTCGTCGACTACCTGATGGAAGGCGTCGAGTAGCCCGAAGGAATCTCGAACATGCGCCAATCGTGCTTCAACCCTCGCTATCCGTGCGCCGCCGCGGCGGCGCTTCTGTTGACGACCGGCGGCGGCGCCCTCGCGCAACCGGCGGACGACTTCGTTCCGGTCACCGACGCGATGCTCGAGGCCCCCGCGCCGGGCGACTGGCTGATGTGGCGGCGGACCCTCGACGGTTGGGGCTACAGCCCCCTCGACCAGATAGACCGCGAGAACGTCGGCGAGCTGCGGCTGGTCTGGACCCGCGGTCTCGCGGCCGGCAGCCAGCAGGGGACGCCGCTGGCCTACGGCGGTGTGCTGTACATGCCGAATCCGCGCGACGTCATCCAGGCCATCGACGCCGTCACCGGCGATCTCCTCTGGGAGTACCGCCGCGACCGGCCGGACGATCTCGACGAGTACATCGCCGCGGCACTGTCGGAGGCGAAGCGGAACATCGCCATCTACGGCGACCGGATCATCTCCACCAGCGCGGACGACTACGTGTACGCCCTCGACGCCGCGACGGGCGAGCTCGCCTGGGAGACCGAGATCCTCGACTACACCCGGAACCCGGCCCACCAGTCGTCGGGCCCGATCGTCGCCGGCGGCAAGGTGGTCTCGGGCCGCGGCTGCATGCCGGAGGGCGGCCCCGACGCGTGCGTCGTCGTCGCCCACGATGCGGAGACCGGCGAGGAGGTATGGCGCACGCGCCTGATCCCGGCCCCCGGCGAGCCCGGGGACGAGTCGTGGGGCGGCATCCCGTTCGAGCAGCGGACCCACGTCGGCGCCTGGATGGTGCCGAGCTACGACCCCGAGCTGAACCTGGTCTACGTCGGGACGTCGGTCACCTCGCCGGCCCCCAAGTTCCTCCTCGGCGGCACGGAGAACCAGCACCTCTACCACAACTCGACGCTCGCCCTCGACGGCGACACCGGCGCGATCCGCTGGTACTACCAGCACCTGAACGATCACTGGGACCTCGACCATCCGTTCGAGCGGCTGCTCGTCGATACCGCCGTGGCGCCCGACCCGTCCGCCGTGAGCTGGATCAACCCGCGCATCCAGCCGGGCGAGGTGCGGCAGGTGGTGACGGGCATCCCCGGGAAGACCGGCGTCGTCTACACCCTCGACCGCGCGACCGGGGAGTTCCTCTGGGCCACGCCGACCATCACCCAGAACGTGATTGCCGGCATCGACGGCGCGACGGGCGCGGTGACGGAGAGCGCCGAGCTCGTCTTCACCAGCCGGGGTCAGCAGGTCCTGGCCTGCCCCACCTACAACGGCGGCAAGGACTGGGAAGCCGGCGCCTACAGTCCCCTCACGAACCTGATGTACTTCCCGCTGCGGAACACGTGCGCGCGGATGATGGTCGTGGAGAGCAACGAGACCCTGCCGCTGGAGCTCTACGCGCTCGCCGTGCGCAACGAGATCGCACCCGGGACGGACCAGGTCGGCACCGTACGGGCGATCTCGGCCGAGACCGGCGCCACGGCCTGGCTCTACGACCAGCGGGCGGCCACCACCTCGCTCGTCGCGACGGGCGGCGGACTCGTGTTCGGCGGGGACGCGAACGGCCGCTTCCGGGCCTTCGACGACGTGACCGGCGAGGTGCTCTGGGAGATCAACCTCGGCTCGCCGCTGACCGGCTTCCCGATCACCTTCGCCGTCGACGGCCGGCAGTACGTCGCCGCCAGCACGGGGGTGGGAGGCAATCCGCTGGCGTTCCTCGCGCTGACGCCGGAGCTACGGCCCAGCTTCGGCAACAACCTGTTCGTGTTTGCGCTGCCTTGACAACCAACGGTATTCCGGTAGGGTCCAGCCGCGTGCGGGAAGGACCGTAAGTAACTGAGTAGTAATCGTTTATGATTCGTCGTCGTGGGCCGGCCGGCTCGGGGCGTGTTGCGAAATCCGGCTCCATCCCGCATATAATGGGGGAATGGATGTTGTAGCCACGACCGCCCCCTCGCCCCGCAGAACCAAGCGCCAAGGACGTCACCCCGACAAGGCCCTCTCGGCCGCCTTCGTCCGCTCCGCGCCGCCCGGACGCCACGCGGACGGCAACGGCCTGTACCTGTTCGTCCAGCCCTCCGGGACCCGGAGCTGGGTCCAGCGGCTCGTCATCCGCGGCCGGCGCCGCGAGCTCGGACTCGGCGCCGCCACGCTCGTCCCGCTCGCCAAGGCCCGCGAGCAGGCCCTCGCCAACCGCGTGCTGGCCCGGTCGGGCGGCGATCCCCTCTCCGAAAAACGCCGGCTCCAGGGTGTCCCCACCTTCGCCGAAGCCGCCCGACGTGTCCTCGAGCAGAAGCGCGGCGGCTGGCGGGGCCGGTGGCACGTTCACAACTGGTGGCGGAGCATGGAACGGTACGTGTTCCCCCGCGTCGGCGACCGGCCCGTCTCCGAGGTCAACTCGGCCGACGTGCTGGAGATCCTCTCGCCGATCTGGCACGTCAAGGCGGCGACGGCCCGGGAGGTCCGGCAGCGTATCCGCGCGGTGCTGGAGTGGGCGATCGCGCTCGACATGCGGAACGACAATCCCTGCGACCGGGTGGTGCCGTTGCTCGGGCCGCAGAACGACATCGTGACGCACCGGCAGGCGTTGCCGCACCAGGACGTGGCCGCGGCGATTGAGACGGTGCGGAACGGCTCGGCGCAGCCGGCGGTCAGGCTGGCGTTCGAGTTCCTCGTGCTCACGGCGGCGCGGTCCGGTGAGGTCCGGCTAGCGACGTGGGAAGAGATCGACACGGCCGGCGCGGTGTGGACGGTCCCGGCGACGCGGATGAAGGCGAAGCGCGAGCACCGGGTTCCGCTGTGCGGCCGGGCGCTGGAGGTCCTCGACGCGGCGCGGACGCTCGGCGACGGCAACCGGCTCGTGTTCCCGATGCGGAGCGGGAGGTCGATAGCGACGTCGACGTTCCCGAAGATGCTCCAGTACCATGAGGTCGCCGCCGTGCCGCACGGGTTCCGGTCGTCCTTCCGGGACTGGGCGGCCGAGCGGACGGACCATCCCCGCGAGGTGGTCGAGGCAGCGCTCGCGCATGTCGTGACGAACAAGGTTGAGGCGGCCTACGCGAGGTCGGACCTGTTCGAGCGCCGCCGGCGGCTGATGGACGACTGGTCGGTGTACCTCGACCGACAGCCGGCGAAGGTGGTCCCGCTCCGCCGCCGGTGAACACGGCTTTGCCGGCCGGCGCGGTTGCGTTCCGCGACCGCGTTCCCTGGATTCCGTCTCGTTCCACGCCGGAAGGCCCCTGGTCAACGAACCCGCCGCCCGGGTAGTGTCTCAGTTTGACTTTGGGAAGCGGGACTCAGTCCTGGGCCGTCACCGTCCGCTCGGTCTTCCAGCTCTTCGCCAGCTGCTCCACCTCGGTATGCAGGCTTCGGGCCTGCTTGACGACCTCGTTCTTGGCGGTTTCCAACGCCATGGATGCGTGGATTAGGTCGGTGGCCATGCCGATCGCTACCTCTGCCGCCTGCCGGGCCGTCGGCTGTGGCTCGCCGGCCGGGTACCACTTGATGATTTCCCCCCACTGCCCGCGCCTCTCGGTCAAGACCTCCCCAGTGGGTTCTGTCGGAACGTGGTGCTCAGGGTAGGCAGCGATGGTTGGGATCGCTCGGGGGCGCTCCGCGTCGCCAACGGTCTCGGGCGGTGTATCGTCGATGATCGCGCCAGCCATGTAGGCCCCGTGCTCGGGGCGGTTCGCCATCACGGCGGTCTGCAGGCGGACTTCTCGGCGCTTCACACGCGTCTCCTTTCGATCCGGGGATCACGTTCCTGGGGCCGGCGAACGGGTCAGCCGACCTTGTCGGCCTTGCCGGTCTCGGGATTCAGGATCCAGCCGAGGTGGGTGAGCTTGATACCGGTCAGCTCCTCGTGCCCGTTGGTGCCCTCACGCGCCGTGTGGGACTCCACCAATCCCTTCGCTTGGAGCTCGGCGAGAACACGGTAGGACATCTCCATCCCCAAGCCGGACTGGTACAGGGCCACGAACCTGAGCCCCTTGCATGCGATCGGGGTCGACTCCGCGAAGACCCCGTTCATCGTGGCGTCCGACTGCATAGTCTTGAGCACGGCCCTGGCGTCGTCGGTCAGGTCGACAGCAGCGTCCGACCGGTTCTCCTTCCAGAGGTCGTAGGCGATCTTCGCTGCGCGGAGGGCCAGGGAGCTGGCCGCGATCTCAACCATCAGGAACCTCTCGCCGCCCTACCGAATGGACTGAGCCTGCAGCGGGGCGGGCCAAGGGCGTCAGTCTCCGGCTTCCGCCCACGATCGCGTGGCGCCTGTTCTCGATCTCCTGCTTCAAGAACCGGATCTCGTCATCCATCGGATGCTCCCCTCAATCTGCTGCGCGATGTCGTCCGGCACCGTCCAGAAACCCAGCGCGCCTCGGCACGGGATCGGCTCGGCCAGCGATTGAGGGTCGTCGAGCACGAATCCCACATCCCCACCGAACGCCGGGTCGTCGCTCTCCTCCACGCAGTCAACGAGCTCGACGGTGTGTCTCCAGTTGGCTGGTCTCCGGCGAGAGGCGCCCCCGGAACCTGCCGGGGGCGCCCGACGTACATCAGTTGGTAGCTGCAGCTGCTGCGATGATGGAGCCCCACAGGGCGATCGACACTCCGTACCCGATCCACGACGCGCGGACACGCTTGCCCTTGGCGGCGCGAACGTAACCAGTCGTGTAGCACCCGATATCGTCCCGCTCCAGGTCCGCCAGGGCGTCGGAGGCCGGTACAGGCTCGGTCGTGTGCGCCACGATGGGCATGATGGGCACGAAGAACGGCGACAGGAGCAGGCCGCCGGCGAACCAGCCGCCCATGCCCTGCCTAGCTCGGCCGTCCTGCTCGCCCATCACGGCGATCTGTTGACAGGTGCGGGGCTGCGACTGCCCGCTGGCCGGCACGATGCCGTCCGCCGCGCGGAGCGCGGATTCGAGAATCGGACCGGCCGTGGCTCCGGACGGCACAACCAGCAGGGCGATTGCGAGGATCAGTACGGTAGATCGCACGATTCGGACCTCCTCAGAACGTGAACGTCTTGCCGGCCCGGACGCGCCCGGGCGAGACGTCGATCTCGACTCCCTGTCTGGCTGGCACGTCTGACCAGATCGTTGTGAACAAGGCACCGGTGACGATGAGCCCCAACCCCGCTCCCATCTCGACGTACCGGCCGGCACAGCTGCCGATGCAGTAGCCCCCGTACCTGTTGTACGCGAGTGCAGCCCAGACTCCGCCCGCGGCCATCATCCCGACGCCGATCATTGTACGGTTGAACGAGCGCTCTGTGGCACTGCCGTCACGCTGCTGCACGGCTTCAGCCACAAGCTCCGCCGCTGCGCGTTCCGCCGCTGCTCGAATCCCCGCGGTATCGCGCCCTTCCGCGGCCAGTGGAGCGCCAGAGGCCGGAGCAGGTGCAGCAGCACGCGGTCGGCGAGGGGCCGGGCCGGCGCGTGCGCTTCCGGGCCGGCCTGCTCGTCTTCTTCCGGGTTCCGCCGCCAGCTCGTAGCCGACGCCGGGCTCGAGGACGACGGTCAGCGGTTCTTCGGCCCAGCGCCCGGACGGGGTGAGGCGGCGCGCCCGCGGCTCCCGCGAGCGGCTGACGGACACGATCATGTCCACGGCCGCGCCGATGGCCGTCGGGTCCCGGTACTCGCCCGCGGCGTCGCCGGACTCGGCCGCGGCGCTCGGGTTCTTGCGGTTGTGGTGCGCGAGCGCGACCGCCGTCCCGTACTCCCGCGCGAGGTCAACGACGTCGCCGATCAGCAGCCCCTGCTCGCCCGGCCCCGCCGTGTCCTTGACCCGGTGCACCTTCAGGTAGTGCGACCAGGTGTCGAGGATGACCCACACCCGGACGCAGCCGGTCGACCAGTCGCCGCAGCGACGAGTCGTGTTCCGGATCGGGGCTCGGGCGGCGGGTGAAGTAGACGCGCTCGAGGTCCGCCTCCCACTGCGACAACCGCGCCTTGACGTCGCCGACCGCCTCCTCGCCGACCCACAGCACGTCGCCGGCGACGGTGGGCATTCCGAGGAACGACCGCCCGCGCGTGACCGCGGCGACCGCCGCGCCGATGAGCGTGCTCTTGCCGGCCTTCTCCCGTGCGTGCAGCAGCGTCACCCGCCCGACGTGGGCGAGCAGCCGGGCCACCGCGGGCGGTCCGGCCGCCGCCGTCCCGTCGATCGCGGCATCGCTCAGCCGCACCACGCCGGCGGGCAGCTCGGCGGCTGGCTCGTACGGCTCTGCGGCCTTCACGAGTCGGACCAGCTCGTCCCGCCCGGAGCCGGCGTCCAGGTACGCGGACACGTCCCTGACGCCTTCCGGCAGGGCGGCGACCCTGACGCGCATGCCCGCGCCGGCGCAGGCCCGGGCGACCGCCTGCCCGTGCGAGTGGCCCGCCTCGTCGGCATCGGGGATGACGACCACGCGGCGTACGCCCGCGGCCTTCAGTTGCTCGCTGTGCGCCGCCCGCCACTGCCCGGCGCCGCCCGCGTTGCAGGTCGCCGGCAGGTCGAGCGCCCACAGCCGGTCGACGTCCTTCTCACCCTCGGCCACGAGGACCGACTCGCGGCCGGCCAGGTCGTTCAGGCGGTAGAGCCGCGGCGCGACGCCGTCGAGGTTCCAGACGTAGCCACGCCGCCCGTCCCGCCGCCGCTGCCGGAAGTCCTTGGGGGCGTAACGGCCGACCTCGAACACGCCGTCGTAGTCGTGGACGGCCACGATGCGCCGGTCCGGCGGCGTCTCCCGCCAGTTCGCGGGGAACAGCTCCCGCGCGTCGACACCGAGCGCGGCGACGATCGCATCGAACGGGCAGCCCGCGTGGCACTTCAGCAGCCAGCGGCCGTCGTCGCCCCGTCCGACCGACAGCGAGGCGCGCCGGTCGTCATGCCCCGGGCAGCGCGCCGTCCAGCCGGCGCCCGAACGCCTGACGCCTGGAGCAGGTCGTCGAGCATCGCGGCTAGGCGGCGGGCCGGTCTGAGCCAGCTCGGGGACGGCTGGCGATGAAGTCGAGCACTTCCTGTTCGATCCAGCGGACCGCCCGGCTGCCGATGCGGATGGGCTTCGGAAAGCGAGACTCGGCCATCAGCGAGTAGACCGCCGATCGGGACAGGGCGGTCATGCGCATCACCTCGCGGAGCGTGAGCAGTCTCGTCGTCACCGTTTCCTCCCGTGCTTTGCAGCCCGCTCCGTCAGCGGGGCTGCTGTTGCCGTTCCATCGAGTACCGTGGCGGCCGAGTGTAGCACACAGGAAGATGTAACCCTTTGTATATCAACAACTTGACCCGGTTAGACCCGTTGGGAACACATGGGCGCCGCGGAGGACGGAAGAGGCGGGCTGCGGCCTGCATGCCATCGACGACGAGCTGGGCGCCACCCGCGGCGACCGACGCGGAGCAAGTCCGGCCAGGCGGTGGCGGCCACGGCGGCGACCGGCAACGCCACCGGCGCCACCGTGGCTCAGCGACACCGGCACGGCGCCCGCATGCGACCGCGGCGTTGGCGCCGACACACCCTTCCCGGAGGGACCCATTCGCCGGGAGCGACCCGTGCGCGATGGGTGTGACTCGGGAACACCCATTGCGCCGCAAAACCGGAGGTTTTGCGGGGGTCGCTCCCGGCACTACGGGCGGCGCAATTGGGTCCGCCCAATTCCATGCCGAAGGCGCGATCCGTCCAGCAAACACGGGGCGATCCAGTGCGCCGACCGGGCGGGCTCGATGTGATTCGGCCAGTAACCGAGGGGCGTTGACCGAATCACACGCTGGCGCGGCGAATTGAGGCTGCTTCGGGCGACGTCTGATTCGCTCGAACGACACGAGGTTGGCGATCGCCGGGAAGGCATTGACGGCTACCGCCGACGTGTTCGATGCGGGGGTCAGCTAGCCACTAGACCGCCAAGCGTGGCCCGACGATGCCGGCGGCGCGGCCACCCAGGGCTAGCCCTGGAAGCTCAGCGACTGGTCGAGTTGCGAACGGTTGGCTGGACCCGGCCGAATGGGGTCGAGTGGATGGACGTACCGGGTTCCCACGTCAAGCCGGCGTGGCGGTGGCGGCGACGCTGGTGAGTATCTCAGGTCGATTGCCGGGCGGAAGCCCGGGGAAAAAGGGGGCGGCTGGGCGTGAGATGCTGCAGCACCCCACGATGGAGCCAACCGCCCGCCTATCGGCTCGCGCCCGCGCGGCGCGCGAGCAAACCGCTCAGACGAGAATAGCACAGATTCCGTAGACGAGTTCCGGCGTCAAAGGAGTCCGACCGTCCCGCCGCCGCGCTACGACGTCGACCGGCTACCTGACGACATGCGCGAGGCCACTTCGGCCCATGCGTCTCTGCGGGCGGAGGCGGGCGGCGGGACGGCCGTGGGGCCGGAAGGAACGTGCGCGTGCCGGATCAGCGCGGGGTACGCATCTGGCGCCGACACCGGACACGCGGTCGTTCGAGCGGGTCCGCAAGGTCGGCTGGCCGAAGTGGAGATCCGTGGTGGAAGCCCGACCCGCCCGCGTCTGACCCCCCGCGTGCGGGGCGGGATCGTCGACCGACCAAGAGCGTCCGCCGAGATGGCGGAGAGGATCCCCCACGCTATGTGGTTGTAGCCCTGTCCACCATACTCAGAGAGCCGGAGTCGTCCGGTGCGGTCCTGAATCGTCCGCATGTGACTGAATAATCGTTGATTACTACCGTTCTGCGACCTTGACGCCGGCCGGCGCCGTCCGCTACGATCCGCCAGCATCCGCCATTCACTGAGGGGTATACTGGCAGAAATGGAACTCCCGAATCGACCCCGGACCTCCAAGCCAACCGGCCGGCAGCCGCACCACGCACTCTCGACCGCCTTCGTCCGCAACGTAGCACAGGCCGGGCGCTATTGCGATGGCGACGGGTTGTACCTCGACGTGCAGCCGACCGGCACCCGCAGCTGGGTACAACGGCTCGTCATCCGCGGACGCCGACGCGAACTCGGGCTCGGCGGCTTCCCGCTCGTCCCGCTCAAGGACGCCCGCGCGGCGGCCCTCGCCAACCGCAGGCTCGCCCGCGCGGGAGGCGATCCGCTCGCGGAGAAGCGCCGCCTCAAGAGCATGCCCACCTTCGCCGTCGCTGCCGAGGCGGTCCTGGCGCAGATGCGGCCCGGCTGGCGCAACCCCAAGCACGGCAAGGACTGGCTGTCGAGCATGGAACGCTTCGCCTTCCCCCGGCTCGGCAAGCTGCCCGTCTCCGAGGTGACCAGCGCCGACGTGGTCGAGACGCTGCGGACCGTCTGGCACGAACGGCCGGCGACGGCGCGGAGGGTCCGCCAACGGATCAGCACGGTCATGGAGTACGCCGTGGCGCTGAACTACCGCGACGACAACCCGTGCAGCCGCATCGGGCCGGTGCTCGGCCCGCAGCAGGATCTCGTTCAGCACATGCGGGCGCTGCCGCACCGGGACGCGGCGGCGGTCGTCGCGAAGGTGCGGGCGTCGAAGGTGTTCCCGACCGTCAAGCTGGCGTTCGAGTTTCTCGTGCTCACCGCGGCGCGGTCGGGCGAGGTCCGTGGCGCACGATGGGACGAGATTGACACGGCGGACCACGTGTGGACCGTCCCGGCCACGCGGACCAAGGCGAAGCGCGAGCACCGGGTGCCGCTGACGCGCCGCGCCGAACAGATCCTCGACGCGGCGCGGGCGGCCGGCAACGGCGGGCCGCTGTTGTTCCCGAGCGCCCGCGGCAAGCGGATCAACGACATGGCGCTGTCGGGATTGCTCAGGACGCTGGAGGTCCCCGCCGTGCCTCACGGGTTCCGCTCCACGTTCCGGGACTGGGCCGCGGAGGAGACGAACCACCCGCGCGAGGTCGTCGAGGCGGCGCTGGCCCACACCGTCCAGAACAAGGTGGAGGCGGCCTACGCCCGGTCGGACCTGTTCGAGCGGCGGCGGCGTCTGATGGACGACTGGGCCGTCTATCTGGACCCGGATCGCGAGCGCCGGGCTGGTGCTGGCGGCGAGGGGCGTTCGTGATGGCGATCAGCGACTTGGCCGGGGTCGCGGCGGTTCGATTTCCGTTTCCGTTTCCGCTCACCCCCCGGGCGGAAATCGCGGAAACGGAAATCGAGTTGGGTTTCCCGCCGTGTTCCCGCGCGTTTACACCCCATTTCCCTTGATGTAAATCATGGAAATCGAATCCTCCCGGACCGCGCCGAGCCGGTCGGCTGCGGGACCGTCGCGCATCGCTCACCTTCGGGACCGGGCGGATGCCCTCGTTCGGGTCGGCTGGCCCCGGCGCGAAGCCGAATGGCTGGCGCTCGTCTGCCGGCACAGCGGCGTGTTCCTCCGCTCGCAGTACCTCGCCTTCATCGGCCGGACGAACCCGGCGCTCGCCCATCGCTTCGTTCGGCGCTGCCGCCAGTACGCGGTCGAAGAACCGTGCGCCGGCTCCCGGCTGCGGGTCTGCCGGATCGCGTCACGAACACTCCATGAGCTGCTCGGCGCGGAGCACGCCCGGCATCGGCGGCTCGCCTCGCCGGAGGTCGTCCTGCGGCGTCTGCTCTCGCTCGACTACATCCTCGAACACCCGCACGCGGCGTGGCTCCCGACCGACGACGAGAAGGTGAATGCGATGACGGCCGCGGGGATCGCCAGGGAGGTGTTGCCGTGCCGTCTCTACCGGGGCGCGCTCGACGGGCTGTTCCGCTACTTCCCCCACAACCTGCCGGTGGCGGCCGATGACGAGCGCGCGACGTTCGTCTTCGTCCTTGTGGAGGACGAGACCGAGAGCGCGGTCCGCAGATGGGGCTTGCAGCACGCCGCGTTGTGGACGGCGCTGGCGGCGGCCGGCCGCACGGTCGAGGTGGTCGTGGTCGGGCGCGACCCGGTTCGTCTGGCAGCAGCGGGCCGAGTGGTCGACCGCTGGACGCGGGAGCCGGTAGCGCCGGCTGCGGAGCGGGAGGAGACGGCCGCGCGGCTGTGCGAGCAGGCGCGCCGGGAAGAGGAACTCGAATCGATCCGGGCTGCGCTGGTAGCCGGGAACTCCAGCGCTCTGAGACGCTACGGGGACGTGAACGGCGCCCTCGCGCGGATGCGCGAGTTGGCGACTGCCGAGACGGCAGGGACCGTCCGCGCGAAGCCGGCGATCACGACCGGCCGCACGTGGCGGTCTCGGAGAGTGCCGGAAGGATGGCTGACGCGGGCTGCATGACGCGGCCGTCCGGCAAGCGGTCAGCGATGGGGAACCACGCCGGGGGCCGGCACGTCAAGGTGCTGGCGCACCTCCTCCACGTTCGTTCCGGCCCTCCGGGTGACGCACCGGCCCCCGGCGTGGTGTTGTGCGCTTACGGCCGAACGCGAGCGTCCGGCCGTTCCACCGACCGGAAGCCCCACCACGTCCTCGAACCGCTCCCCGTCGGAGCCGCCGACGAGCACGCCCACCTCGAACCGACCGCAACGGGACTCGCACCCGTTCCAGGCGCGGCGGCATCGAGGGATGCGGATCGGACGCGGGGCGGAACTGTGGCATCATCAGCAGTACAGAAGGACCGTTGGGTCCGGCACAGCAGGACGACGCGGCAGGCAAGGGGCGTGCCACCGTTCCCGGTAGAGGGGCGGCGGTTTCGGCGATCGACGGGGATTAGAAGGTGGCGAGGGTGAGGAAGAGCGGGCGCGGGACGGGAGTCGAGGTCACGGAGCGCGACCACGACGACGACCGGGAGCGGAACGAGGGTGTGATCGACCCTGCCGCCCGATCACAACACGACAGGGGCTCGAACTTACACCCGAGATGCCGCACGAGAGGTGTAAGCCGTCCCAGGGTCTCAATTTACACCCCGAGTCACACTTCCACTTACAACCCTGTACCCGCTAAGTCCCTGCATATCAACCAGATCCCGACCCAACACGCCTCCCCCCGATGCCGCAAATTGGTACAGGGGGGATGTTGGGGAGCGACCCACCGCAAAACTGGCGTTTTGCGGACCCGGCAGGTGTTCCTCCGTCACACCTGCCACGCCGGGTCGCTCCCCTCCCAAAGTGTCCCTCCGGGAAGGGTGACAGGGCTCTTGGCGCATGATGAGACCACTGTCAAATCGGTGTTCCATCCTGCCGGCGTGTAGCGGCGAAGGAGGAACACCTCAGAAGGGATGCAAGTGAGCCGACGGCAGTTCAGATCCTTTTTCGCGGCGGCGACCGGCCTGCGGAAGGGTCCGCATGAGTACCAAGCCCATCTCGCCGAATGCGAATCCCTGCCTGACATCCTCGCCGTGCCCACCGGGTGCGGGAAGACCGCCGCGGCCGTGTTGTCGTGGGCGTGGCGTCGACGAGAATGCCCCGATGATGACATCCGGCGACGCACACCCCGACGACTCGTCTACTGCCTGCCCATGCGGGCACTCGTCGACCAAGTGTGGGACGACATTGTGACTTGGTTTACCGGTCTCGGCTGGCTTCGACGTCCCGGATCTTCGACCGAGGTATATCGGCCGGACTGGTGCCGCGATGAGGTGCCGGTTTTCCGACTGATGGGCGGTGAGGAAGCCACGGAATGGGAGGGCCACCCGGAACGCGAAGCGGTGCTCGTGGGAACGCAGGACATGCTCCTCTCGCGCGCCCTGAATCGTGGATACGCGATGAATCCGTATCGCTGGCCGATCGCGTTCGGACTGGTCAACGTCGATGCGTTGTGGATTCTCGACGAGGTCCAGCTCATGGGTACCGGCCGGACTACGAGCGTGCAGCTCCATCGATTCCGACGCTCACCGGAGCACCTGCCACGCGAGAGCCTCTGGATGAGTGCGACGGTCGGTACCACGAAGCCCCGAGACGCTGGCCAGTCGTGGTGGACGCAACCGGCGCCCCAATGGATGCAGACGCCCGAACACGGAGAACGGGACGTCACGGTGCTCGGGCTCGGGACCGCCGACCGCAAGACAATGTCCAGGGTGCTCACGGGGCCGAAGCGTGTGGCGCGTTCGGCGACTCCGAACGAGACCACGTCAGCGGATCTTCCCGAACAACTCCTGCGTCACGCCGCCCGCGGGCGCCTCGTCCTGGTCATGATCAACCGCGTCGCGCGCGCCCAGGAGCTGTGCCGGCGGATCCGGGCGCTTCTCGCTCCCGGCGGCGATGTCCCCGAGACGCTGCTTCTGCACTCCCGTTTTCGACCCCGTGAGCGCGCCGCGGCGATGGACCGCCTCAGGACGCCTCCGCCAGATCGAGGGCGGATCGCGATCAGCACGCAGGTTCTTGAAGCCGGCGTGGATCTCGACGCGGACGTGCTGGTGACCGAGGTCTGCCCGTGGCCGTCCCTGGTGCAGCGCCTCGGGCGACTCAATCGTCGGGGTCGGAAAGAGGGCGAGGTTCATGTTCTGGAAGTGCCAATCGACGAGCCGAAGCGGGGTTGGTCGAACAAGAAATCCGACCGTGAAAAGGAGGAAGAAGAGGCACGACGTGCCGCGGCATTGCCATACGCGTGGTCCGATCTTGAGACTGCGCGGAGGCGCATGGATCGGCTTGGTGGAGATGCATCGATCTCGGCAATCGAGAACGCCGACCAGAGCGAGCCGTACCCGACTTCCGTCGACGGACCGGTCCTTCGAGAACACCACCTTGACGACCTCTTCGACACGGACCCCGACTTGTCGGGCGGACACCTCGACGTGTCCCGGTTTGTCCGCTGCGACCGGAGGGATCTCGATGTCGCGGTGCTCTGGCGCGCGCTCGACAATGTCGAGCCGGAGAACACGCCGGCGCCGCACCCTGACGAGATCTGCAAGGTCTCGATCACGGACCTGCGCAAGCTGGGCACCGACAAGCGGGCCTGGTTGCTCGGGTCGCAACGCTCTCGTCGTCGAAGCGGCGCGTGGCGAGAGGTCCGACTGAACGACCCCGGCATTCGACCTGGGGATACCCTCATGCTCAACGTGTCCACGGGGGGCTACGACGATGACCTCGGTTGGGTGGGCTCCGAGCAGAGCCGGCCATCGTGTTGGGTGAGTGTCGTTGACGGACATCGCACCTGGGTGCGAGACGACGGCAGCCCGGTCGACAACATCGATGATCGGACACAAGGGTGGGGCGGCCTGGAACGGGATCCACACAGCCACGCCCGTCGCTGGATGGAACTCTCACCACACCTCGCCGCGGCGGAATCGAAGGCTCGTCAGATCGCTGATAGACTTCTTCCACGTCTTGCCGACAAGCTGGCGATGGCGGCCCGTTGGCACGATATCGGGAAGGCGCTCGAACGCGATGCCCCCAACGGCGCCCTGTCGCCTTTCCAGAAGATGCTGCGCGATGCCGGCTCGCCCGAGCCCCCGCACCCTCGAGATGCCGTTTACTATGCGAAGTCCAACCGCTATGGCGGACCGTCATGCAAGTTCCGCCACGAGGTGGGGTCCGCGTTGGCGTACCTTGCGCAGGAGGACGCCGACGATCTGGTCGCGTGGCTCGTCATGGCGCACCACGGGAAGGTACGGATGACGCCCACGCCATGGGACGACGACCGGCTGGACGACATGGCCGGTGTCCGATCGGGCGACCGCATCCCCGCGCGGGCCATGTCGCTTGTCGGGCGTGACGAAGCGTGTAGTCTCGACTCCGACCTGCTGCTCCCTTCGCGCTCCCACCCGGGTTGGCAGGGACGAACCGTGAAGCTGGTCGAGGAGTACGGACCCCAGTTTCTGGCTTACCTGGAGGCTCTGGTCTGCGTGGCCGACTGGAGGGCCAGCCCATGACTGTCGAGTTCCCGGGCGTATCGACGGCCTCGCTCGGCGCGATGCTGAAGGGCTACGGTGTCATGGCAGGCGTCGGCGCAGCGTGGCCGAATGCGCGCTTCTGGTGGACGGCGACGGGTGCACTCTCCACCGATGCGGCGGAACTCGATGACTGCGAGGCCGCGACTGCACACGAGACCATCCTTGACCACATCTTCGAGCTCGCGAAATGGGCAAGCGACCGGGGGGAGGCGTTCGAAAAGACCCGCGGGAACAAGAAGAAAGGACAGCAGGCCGGCGATCCCCCTCTTGAGAACGAAGGTACTTGGGATTCCCTCGATGCAACTCTTTCTGTCGATGCAGAGGGTGCGGGCGTGTTCACGGACAAGACTCATCGCTCCAACCCCGTACTCGCGCGTTGGGGACAGGACGGAAGCGGCAACCTGTTCACCGTTTTACGTGACGCGGGGAATCGCGCGGCGCGAAAAGACCTCGACGTCGCCATCTTCGGAAGTGATGCCGCCCCTGGAAAACGCCTGACCAAGGGGAGCGGCGTACTCTTTCCGGAGGGGATCAAGCGTTACGCCACCGGAGCCGCGTGGATTCACGACCAGAAGAAGCCTCTCGGGCTATGGGATGTCATTCTGGCAATGCGCGGCCTGCTACTACTGCGGGGCGCCGTCCGCTCCCCTCGCGGGTCGCGGCACGAATACCCGGCATTCCCCTTCGTGCTCCCGGGTTCTGTCATCCGCGCCCAAGGCTCGACGGTAACGACCCAGGAGGTCTTCCTTCCGACATGGAGCAGCGACCGTCCCAGGACCCTAGCCGAGTTCCGGGCACAGGTGCGGGGTTTTCAGGCACGGGTCGGACGGAGGGATTTCGCTTCCGGCGCAGCCGACTTCCGCCGAGCCGTCGTCGGCCGGGCGGTCACGGGTGCGTTCGATGCCTTTCATCGGTTCGTCCTCGAACCGCGGAAGCCCGGCCAGCGGAGTCCTCAGAGCCAAGCCGTCTCCCGCGGGATCACGACGGTCGGGCCGGTGTCGGCTGCACGCAGCAGCTTGCGGATCCTCCTTGCACCGCTCGACGACTCGCGATGGTTGGAGAAGTTCCGACTTGGCGGCAAGGTGGACGGTGCCTCCGAGAAACTCGCGCTCGCCAAAACGAGCTTCGACGAGGCGGTCCACGCGGCAATGGACGTGCGCACAGAGCGCGGAAACCACACGAGCCATGTCGCCGTGCTGAGGGCGCTATGGGACCTTCAACTCACATTGAGGCGAGTGTCCGAGCGACCCGGAGCGATCGCAGCATTCGGACCTGCGCCCCTATTGGAAGGGCACGCATGGGGGCGGGTGCTGTCGGAACTCCTGAAGAGGTCGCCCGCCGCCCGTCTTGGATGGGCGCTGGCTTCGCTCGGATGGACTCCGGTTCCAGATGACAACGATCACCCGGTCAAGAGACCCGTTGTCGAACAGCTCCTGCCAGTGACGAGCAACCGCCGGGGTGGGCTCGGCGTCCCTGATCCGGCCCCCACACACCGCGTTGGGCGGCCCGGCCAAAACCCCGCTGG
>JAPOVI010000393.1 GCA_026708265.1 Acidobacteriota bacterium | reverse complement strand
GTCAACGCGATCAGCCAGAGCAGGACCGCGGCCAGTGCGAACGGGCCGAAGCGCGGCTCGTGGGCCGTGTAGCGCCGCACGCGGATGCGGCCCTCGGCCAGCTCGTCGATCTCGTGAATGGCGGCCAGAATGGCGTCCTCGTTCTCCGCCGGAAAGAACTTGCCGCCGGTCCGCTCCACCGCCAGCTTCCACTGCTGGTCGGAGATGACCTCGCCGAGCGCCTGGTCGTAGGCCGTGCGGATGAAATAGACCGGAATCTGGTTGTCGGCGGCCTCCTGCATGATCGCGTCCAGCGTCAGGTCCTCGAAGCGGGCGTGGGTGTCCTGCCCGTCGCTGAAGATCACCATCAGGTTGCCGGCCGCGCCCAGGAAGTCGAACGTCCGGAAGAGCTGCACGCCGCGGCTGATGGCGTTCATCACGAGCGTGCCGTGGTCGGGAAAGCGGCGGTACTCCTCCGGGGTGCCGATGAGGCTGATGCTGAGCAGGATGTTCTCGTAGTCGGTGGTGAACGGGGTGACGATGTACGCCTCGTTGCCGAACTGCACCAGCGACGTCAGGTCGTGGTACGGCCCCTCCATGCGGCGCCGGACGAAGTACTCCGCCGCCGCGACGTTGGCGAGGAAGGTGTTCCCCGCCGCCAGGCGCTGGGTCGCGAAGGCGGTGTTCATGCTGAGCGACGCGTCGATCAGAATCGCGATGCGGTGGCCCGGATACGACTCCTCCTCCTGCACGAGCGCCGTGTGCGGGTCGGCCAGGGCCACGGTGAACAGCGCGAAACCGCCCAGGAAGATCGCGAACGTGACATGCCGGACCGGCGCCAGGTGCGCTCGCGACGCGAGCCGACGCGCCGGCAGGGCGGGCAGGACCACGTTCGCGGCGCCCGGCGTCCGCGGCCGCGCGGTGCGCCAGAGCAGCATGGCGAGGGTGGCGACGGCGAGCCCGCCGGTCACGACGACCGCCGCGTCGCGCTGGAGCAGGGAAAGCCCCGCGTCGCCGAGCAGCCGGAGCTCGGCCAGCATCTCGCCGAGACGCGCGAGCATCGTGCTCAAGATCTCCATCGGTTCGCGGCCCACTGCCTCCAGTTGCGGTACAGGCGATTCGCGCGGCGCACCGGCTCGAACAGCTCGACCTGCAGCGACTGCAGCGCCACGATGCCGGCCTCCAGCCCGACCGTCAGCGAATCGCCGGGCGCCTCGGCCGCCGCGCCGTACCGCGCCCCCGCGAAGTCGGCCAGCCCCGCGCGCAACGCCTCGACGGCGGGTGCGCCCGCCGTGGGCTCGCCGCGCACGCGCGGCAGCTCGCGGTCGATGTCCCGCGCGGTGAGCGCCGAGGAGACGAAGACCGTCTCCCGGCCGAACAACCCGCGCCGCGCCGGCAGCCGGCCTTCCGGATCGACCGCCGGCCCGTCGACCGCCGGCCCGTCGACCGCCGCGCCGCCGTCCGTGCCGCCTCCGGCCCGCTGCGCCACGGGCCGGCCTGTCGCCAGCGCCGCCGCAATGCGCAGCGCCGCCAGCGCCCGCGCCACCAGGTCGCCGGTCCAGCCCTGTGCCGCCGTCGCGTCCCGCACCGCCCGCAGCTCGCCGAGCGCCGCGCGGGCCACCCGCCAGGCGGGCCCCCCGTCCTCGCGCACCGCCGCCACGCCGCGCCACTCGCGCCTTACCCGCACTGCCCCCAGCAGGAGCACCCCGGCGGCTGCCACGCTGAGCGCCATGGCTGCGATGCCGATCAGGTTCGCCCGAAACAGGCGCGCCTCGACGTCGCCGAACGTCTCCCCCGGCAGCTCCCGGATATCGACCGCCGTGGCCGGCACGAGCGACAGCACCCGGACCGACTCGGGCGGCAGGACATACGCCAGCTCCCGGCCCTCGGTCACCGTGCCCCCGTCGATCGAGCGCTCGATGCGGTAGCGGAGCTCCAGCGGCGGCAGCTCCACGTCGAGGCCGAAGTAGTCCTCCCCGATGATCCGCAGTGCGTAGCGGTACTGGAAGATCCGACGCGGCCCGCGCAC
>JAPOVI010000280.1 GCA_026708265.1 Acidobacteriota bacterium | reverse complement strand
AGTGCGTGCCGCGGCGCAAGCTCCTGGGACGGTGGGGGCTGGGGCCGACCCGGAGCTTGCGACGGGTTGGCGGCGCTAGCGTGGACGCCGCCGCCCGTGGGTCCGGGAGCCCCGGTGACCGTTCGTGCGGGACCGGGAACGCCGCCCCGCCGCCCCGCCGCCCCCCGAGCGCCGGACTTCGTCGAGCACGTCCACGAGCGCCAGGTCGAGCTGGCGGCGCTCCCGATCTACCCGTACCAACTGCACGCGGACCCTGTCGCCCAGGCGGTACGTCCTGCCCGAGTGCTCGCCGTACAGCATGTGCTGCTCGGCTACGAATCGGTAGTAGTCGTCGGCCATGGTCGACATGTGCACGAGCCCCTCGACGAAAGGCTCGACGAGCTCGACGAACAGGCCGAACGGGGCGGCGCCCGTTACGTACCCACTGAACTGGTCGCCGATCTTGTCGGCCATGAACCGCACCTTCTTCCAGTGCACGAGCTCGCGCTCCGCCTCCACCGCCCGCCGCTCCCGCTCCGAGGTCCGGCGCGCGATCCCCGGGAGGCTCTCCTCGAGCACCTGCCGGCGGCCGCCGTCGAGCGTCCCGTGCCGCGCCGCCCGGAGCACCCGATGCACGACGAGGTCGGGATACCGCCGAATCGGCGACGTGAAGTGCGTGTAGCTGGTCGCCGCGAGCCCGTAGTGGCCGAGATTGGCGGGGTCGTAGCGTGCCTGCTGCATCGTGCGCAGAAGCAGGAGGGCGATGGGGCGAGCCTCCGGCCGTTCCGCCAGTCTGTCCATCAACCGCTGGAAGTGCACCGGCTCGACGGCGCCCGGCGGCGCCGCCAGACTGAAGCCGAGCGTAGCCGCGAACGCCTCGAAGTCCTCGACCCGCGCCGGATCCGGGGCCTCGTGGACCCGGAACAGGGCGGGTGCGCCGGCACGCAGAAGATGGTGCGCGACGGTCTCGTTCGCGGCGAGCATGAACTCCTCGACGATGCGGTGCGCAACGTTGCGCTCGGCGGCCACGATCGCTTCGACGCGGCCGGCATCGTCGACCTCGAACTGCGCCTCCGGCAGGTCGAAGTCGATCGACCCGCGCCGGCGCCGGCGCTCGTGCAACCGCTCGAAGACGGCCGCCATCCCCTCGAGCAGGGGACCGAGATGCGCTCCCGGCGCGTTCGCTCCGAGCTGTTGCCCCGTCAGCATCGCGTTGACGTCCGTGTACGTCATGCGCGCGTCGCTGTGGATGACGCCGTCGTGCAGCTCGTAGCGTTCGACCTCGCCGCCCGTGCCGACGTCCATTACGCAGGACTGGACCAGGCGGTCGACGCCCGGGTTGAGGCTGCACAGCCCGGTAGCGAGCTCCGGCGGAAACATGTGCACCGCGCGATCCGGGAAGTAGACCGACGTTCCCCGCTCGCAGGCGGCGAGATCGAGCGCGCCGCCCTCCGGCACGTAGTGGGCGACGTCCGCAATGTGCACCCCGAGCCGGTAACGGCCGCCCGGCAGTTCCTCGAGCGTCACGGCGTCGTCGAAGTCGCGCGCCGACTCCCCGTCGATGGTCACGGTGGTCAATCCGCGGAAGTCGGTCCGCCCTTGCAGGTCCCGGGCGCGCACGTCCGCCCCGAGGCGCTGTGCCTCGGCGATCGCGTCGGCCCCATGCGCGTCCGGCAGGCCGTGCGTGCGAATCACGATCCGCGTGTCGACGCCCGGCGCGTCGATGTCTCCGAGCACCTCGGTCACGCGCCCGGCCGGATCGTCGCCTGCAGTCGGCCACGCGGTCAGCTCGACCTCCACCATGTCCCCCGGCCCCGCGCCACCACGGGCGTCAGCCGGGACGCGGACGCTGGTGAGGAGGCGGCGGTCGAACGGAACGACGAGCGCCGCGCCGAGGGCGTCGTCCTCGAAGCGGCCCACCAGCCGCGCCCGAGCCCGCTCGACGACCCGGACGATCGATCCCTCCGCCCGACCCGCCTCGCGCTCACGTTCCAGGCGCGCGATCACGCGGTCGCCGTGCAGGGCCGGATGGAGGCGGCGCGCCGCGACGTAGAGCTCGCCCTCCAGCCCGTGCACCGGATGGTCGGGCCTGACGAAACCGAAGCCGCGCGGGTTTACCGCCAGCCGCCCGGTCACCAGTCGCATGCGCTCGGGCGCGCCGTAGCGGTTCCCGCGCGTGCGGACGAGCGCACCGCGATCGACGAGCGCGGCAAGCCGGCGGCGCAGGAGGGGCCGCTCCTCGCGCGGCAGGCGGAGGTGTCGCATCAGCTCGCGGATGGTCACCGGGCGATCGACGCCGGCGTGGATGCGCGCGAGCAGGTCTTCGGCGGACAGCATTCGTTCAGGCGATGAGCGCCACCTGGAGGTCGCCGACGTTCGTGCCCGTCGGGCCCGTCCGGACGAGATCGCCCAGCGAATCGAAGAACGCGAGCGAGTCGTTCGTGTCCAGGTAGCGCGCGGGCGGTCCCAGCCCGCTTGCCGCAGCCCGCCCGAGGGTGCTCGTGTCGGCGACCGCGCCGGCCGCGTCCGTCGGGCCGTCGATGCCGTCCGTTCCGACGCTCGCCAGGACCGCCGCGTCGAACCTCCGGGCCAGCTCGGCGGCCGCGGCGAGGGCGAACTCCTGATTGCGCCCGCCGCGGCCCCGCCCGACCACCCGCACCGTCGTCTCGCCGGCCGAAAGGACGCAAGCCGGCCGCCGCATGCCCGTCGCAAGGAGCGCCACCGCCGCCACGTGGTGCGGGGCGACGAGCCGCGCCTCGCCGGTCACCGGCTCGACGAGCGCAGCCACCGCGAAGCCCCGGCGCTCGGCTTCGCGGCGCGCGCCGGCCACCGCATCCTCCCGGCTTCCCACGAGCCGAAACGTGGCCGCGGCGAGCCGTGCGTCGCCCGGGGCCGGCGTCTCCGGCAACGCGCCTCGCGCCCCGCGCTCGAGGAGGGTCATCACCGACGCCGGCATCCCCGCCCGTACGGCGGGGGATCGGCAGAAGCGGATCGCGTCGGCGTAGGTGGTCGGGTCGGGCGTCGTCGGTCCGGAGCCGATCACCGCGGGGTCGTCCGGCACCGGAGCGACGACGTCCGATATCGCCAGCGTCAGGCAGCGCCCGCCTGCGGCCAGCGCGAGCCGCCCCCCCTTGATGGACGAAAGGTGCTTGCGCACGCAGTTCAGCCCGTCGATGGCTACGCCGCCCGTCATCAGTGCGTCGGCCGCCTCCGCCTTGTCCTCCAGCGTGAGACCGTGCATGGGCGCCGCGAGCCCCGCCGATGCCCCACCCGACAGGAGGAGCACCAGCACCTCGTCGGCGCGAAGCCCGCTCGCGAGCTCCAGGGTGTGCCTCGCCGCCCGTACGCTCTCCCCGTTCGGACGCGGGTGACCGACGAGATAGCGTGCAAGCGTCCCGACCGGCGCCACCGGCTGGGGCGCGGCGATGATGCCGCGCTTCCCGGCCGCCGGCAGCGCCTCGACGAACGCCTCCGCCATTGCGCCGGAAGCCTTGCCCGCGGCGACCAGGACCGGGGCGCAGCCGGCGAGAGCCGCGGCGACCGCAGGCTCGCCGAGGGCACGCTCGACGAGCCCCCGCGCGTCGGCGCCGGCGATCCCGGCGCGGACGATGGCGAGCGCGTGCTCCCGAAGCCCACGGAGCGTGAGGGTGCTAATGGGTCTTCCGCTGCCCGGACCAGACCGACAGACGCGTGACGCCGTCGATCATCCGCAGCAACCGACAGACGAGCCGATCCCCGTGCTCGTGCGCACAGAATCGGTCCATGTGGGACATCAGCCGGCCGATCGCGCGCTGCGCGTCCGCGATCGCCCGGTCTGAGTAGTACTCGCGCTGCAACTCCAGGCACTGCCGGTGCCTGGCGAGCTCCTCCCGGAAGAAGGCGGTACGGGCGGCGGATACGTGGGCGGGCACGCGCCGGACGGTACCCTCGGCGCGCGCCGAGTTGTGTCTCGTAGGGGGCATCAACCCGGTGGCGTTAACAGTGTCGCAGGTCGGTCCGGGGGCTGTCAACGGGTCCGGCGGCGCTCGTCAGCCGCCACGCTCGAGCCGTTCGCGGAAGAGCGCGTTGACGACCTGCGGGTTCGCCTGCCCGCGAGTCGCCCGCATGACCTGACCGACCAGGAATCCGAGCGCTCCGGTCTTCCCGGCCCGGTAGCGGGCGACCGCGTCGGGCTGAGCCGCCAGCGTCTCGTCGACCAGGACCCCCAGCGCTTCGGCGTCGCCGATCTGCGACAGCTTCTCCTCGTCGACGATGGTTCGCGCGGACCGCCCGGTCTCCCACATCCGCTCGAACACGTCCTTCGCCGTCGACCCGCTGACGGCTCCGGACTCGACGAGGCCGATCAGCTCCGCCAGCGCACCGGCGGAGACACGCACGGCGGCGATCTCGATGCCTTCGGCCTTCATCCGGTGTGTGAGCGGCCCCTGAATCCAGTGGCTCGCCGCGCGGGCGTGACCGCACGCGGCGGCCGTCGCCTCGAAGTACGCCGCCACCTCGGGCGCGCGCGCCAGCCACGCCGCGTCCCGATCCGCCAGCCCGTGCTCGGCCACGTAGCGCCGGCGCCGGGCCTCCGGCAACTCCGGAAGGCCGGCGCGCACGGTCTCGATCCAGTCCGCCGCCAGTCGCAGCGGCGGAAGGTCCGGCTCCGGGAAGTAGCGGTAGTCGTGCGCCTCCTCCTTGCTGCGCATCGACGCCGTCCGCCCCGCACCGGAGTCCCAGAGCCGCGTCTCCTGCACCACGGCGCCGCCCCCCCGCACGAGCCGCGTCTGACGGTCGATCTCGAACTCGAGCGCGCGCTGCAGAAAGCGGAACGAGTTGATGTTCTTCACCTCGACCTTCGTGCCGAGGCGCGTCTCCCCCACGGGCCGCACCGACACGTTGGCGTCACACCGCAGGCTCCCCTCCTCCATGTTGCCGTCGTTCACCTCGATCGCCATCAGGATCGCCCGCAGGCGCTGGAAGAACTCCGCCGCGACGGACGGGGCCCGCAGATCGGGACGCGTCACGATCTCGATGAGCGGCACGCCGCTGCGGTTGAAGTCGAGGTAGGTGCAGCGGGCCGAATCGGCGAAGCCCTCGTGCAGGGACTTTCCGGCGTCCTCCTCGAGGTGCACGCGGACGATGCCGACCGCGTGGTCCTCGCCGTCCACCGCGAACGCGACGGTTCCCTCGGTTGCGAGCGGCTCCTCGTACTGCGAGATCTGGTAGCCCTTCGGCAGGTCCGGGTAGAAGTAGTTCTTGCGTGCGAAGACCGAGACCGGACGCACCGTGCAACCGAGGGCCAGCGCGGCTCGCACGCCCTGCTCGACGACCCGGGCGTTGAGGACGGGCAGCACCCCGGGCATTCCCAGGCAGACGGGGCAGACGTGGGTGTTGGCCGGCGCGCCGAAGCGCGTGCTGCAACCGCAGAAGATCTTCGTGTCCGTCGCCAGTTGGGCGTGGATCTCGAGGCCGATGACCGCTTCGTAGTCCATGCGCGCCGCGGGCGCTACGCGCGCGGGCCGGCCTGCCGGGTCTCGACGTCGGCGTCCGCCTCGAAGGCCCGGAAGTTGTCCGCGAACATTCCGGCGAGCTTCCGCGCCTGGATGTCGTAGCCGGACGGGTCCGCCCAGGTGGAACGGGGGTGCAGCGCCTCGGACGGCACCCCCGGGCAGGCCCGCGGCACGTCGACGTTGAAGACGGGGTCGCGCTCCGTGGACACGTCGTCGAGCTTCCCGGAGAGGGCGGCGGAGAGCAGCGCCCGCGTCGTGCCGATCGCCATGCGCGAGCCGACGCCGTACGGTCCGCCGGACCACCCGGTGTTGACGAGCCAGACCCTGGCGCCGTGCGTCGCGATGCGCGCGCCGAGCAGGCGGGCGTAGACCGTCGGATGGTGCACCATGAAGGGCGCGCCGAAGCAGGCGCTGAACGTCGCCTTGGGCTCGGTCACCCCCCGTTCGGTGCCGGCGACCTTCGCGGTGTATCCGGAGAGAAAGTGGTACGTCGCCGCCGGCGCCGTCAGCCGCGCGATCGGCGGCATGACCCCGAAGGCGTCGGCGGTCAGCATGACGATGTTCTGCGGATGCGCGGCGCGACCGGACGGCAGCGAACCGTCGATGAACGAGAGCGGGTAGGCGCCGCGGGTGTTCTCGGTCACCGTGTCGTCGTCGAGGTCCAGGCGGCGGCTGGTCGGATCGATGGCGACGTTCTCGAGCACGGTGCCGAACCGCTTGCTCGTCGCGTGGATCTGCGGCTCGGCCTCCGCGGACAACCGGATCATCTTGGCGTAGCACCCGCCCTCGAAGTTGAAGATGCCGGTGTCGCTCCAGCCGTGCTCGTCGTCCCCGACGAGGCGGCGTTCCGGATCGGAGGAGAGCGTGGTCTTGCCGGTGCCGGACAGGCCGAAGAAGAGCGCCGTGTCTCCGGCGGCGCCGACGTTGGCCGAACAGTGCATCGGCATCACGTTGGCGAGCGGCAGCAGGTAGTTCATCACGGTGAAGATCGACTTCTTGATCTCGCCCGCGTACGCGGTGCCGCCGATAATCACCAGCTTGCGCGCAAAGTTCACGAGGATGAACGTTTCCGAGTTCGTCCCGTGGCGACCGGGGTCCGCCTTCATCGAGGGCGAGTCGATGACCGTGAACTCGGGACGGTGCCCGGCGGCCGGGGTCCCGGCGGGCTGCTCGAGGAACATCGTCCGGGCGAACAGGCTGTGCCACGCCCTCTCGGTTATGATCCGCACCGGCAGCCGGTGCGCCGGATCGGCCCCCGCGTGGCAGTCCTGCACGAAGAGGTCCTTGTCGGCGAGCGACTGAACCATCTCGGCGTGCAGCGCGTCGAAGCGATCGGCGCCCAACGGACGATTGACGGCTCCCCACCAGACATGACGCTCGCTCGAAGGCTCACGGATGACGAACTTGTCGTTGGGCGACCGCCCGGTGTGGGGCACGGTGCGGCAGACGAGGGGACCCGATTCCGCGACGACTCCTTCGCCGCGGCGGATGGCCTCCTCGTACAGGGATGCCGTACCGAGATTCCAGTACGTCGTGCCGGTGGTCTCTATGCCGTGCGCGGACAGACCGGTATCTTGTGGCGCGTCGACAGCCATGTGGCGTAACCCTATCCCCGGCGGCCGGCGACAGTCAAACCGCCGCCGCATCTGCGCCCCTGTCGCCACGGGCGCCACTCACCGATAGAGTCCATCGATGCCGTTTCACCGTCTCGAACCGTCCCGCCGTGCCGTCCTTTGCGCGCTCGCCGCGTACGCCGTCGTGCCAGCCCCCGGCGCCGCGACCGCTCCCGAGCGCGGAGCCGCCTCCGCCTCCGGCGCCGCGCACCCGCCCGACGCCGACCTTCTCGTGCGTCTCGGCGGCCCGGGAAGCCCCGTCGTGGAAATCGCGCTCGAAGACTACGTAAGTGGCGCCATCCACCCCGAGGTCTCGCTGGGCGGGTTGCCGCGAGACGCCGCGATGCGCATGGCGGAGGTGCAGGCGATACTCGCGCGTACCTATGCGATCGCCAACCGCCACCGCCACGAGGCGGCAGGCTTCGACCTCTGCGCCACGACACACTGTCAGGTGTTCCACTCCTCCCCCTCCGACCACGCGGGCGTGGAAGGCCTGATCGCGGAGGCGGTCGAGCGCACCCGCGGGCTCGTGGTCGTGCACGAAGGGAAGGTCGTCAACGCCCTCTTCCACGCCGATTGCGGGGGTGCGACGAGCGCCGCCGAGTCGGTATGGGGCGGACACACTCCGGCGTACCTGCGCGGCGTCGACGATCCGTACTGCCAGTTGCCCCGGCCGCGACCCTGGAGCGTCACCCTCGCGGCAAAGGAGGCGCGGGAGGTGCTGAATCGCAACCCGAACACGCACGTGGGGAATGCCCTGCACGGCATCGAGGTCGCGGAGCGCGACACCGCCGGCCGGGCGATCCGCATCCAGCTCGACGGCGAGCGGTCCACCTCCGTGCGGGGCGAGACGTTCCGTACGGTCCTGGCGCGGGCCCTGGGCCCGCGAGCAGTTCGCAGCACGCGGCTCGAGATCGAGCTCGTCGGCGACGACTACGTGCTCTCGGGCACCGGCTTCGGCCACGGCGTCGGCGTCTGCCAGATCGGTGCGCTCGCCCAGGCGCGCGCCGGACACGATCCGGACGACATCCTGACGTACTACTATCCGGACACCTCGGTGGTCTCGCTGAACCTCGTCGGCTGAGCTCCGCCCGGCGTCGCCCGACCGCGGCGCACCGGACCGCGCTGACGGCGCGAGGGGCGCGGCTCGCGGTATGATGGGCCCGGCATGCTTGGAGTTCCGAATCGGCCCCACGCGCCGGGGCGCGCCGCGGACACCCGGCTCGCCGGAGACATCAAGGCGTTGCTGGCCGAGGGCGAATCGGAGACCGCCTGCGCACGGTTCGATCTGCTCGTCAATCGGTATCAGCCTCGCGCAGCGCGCATCGCGTACTACTACCTGCACGATCCGGCGGACGTCGACGAGGCCGTGCAGGACGCATTCCTGAAGGCCTTCGTTCACCTCCCGTCGTTTCGCGAAGACCTTTGCTTCGAGTTCTGGTTCACCCGCATCCTCGTCAACGGCTGCCTCGACCGATTGAAGACCCGGACGCGGCGGCGGCGTTGGGTGACGCCGGTCGGTGACGACGAACGGGAGCGCGCCGAGCGCCAGACCGCCGCCGAACCGTCGCCGGAGGCATTGCTGCTGCAGCGCGAGAGGCGGGACTGTCTGGCCGCGGCCGTGCGCCGGCTCCCGACCCGGCAGCGGACCGCCGTGATCCTGAGTCAGCTCGCCGGCTACGCGACGCGCGACGTGGCACGTACGATGGGCGTCAGCGAGGCCACGGTGCGGGTGCACCTGTTCCAGGCCGTACGGTCGCTCCGCAAGACGCTGGTCGGCCAGCGCTGGCTCCTCGACGGTCGGGCCACCCGGAGCAGTCCGGCCGTGGAAACGGGAACGCGATGACCGAGCTCCTCTCCGGCGTTCGCGATCGGCTCCGGGCGGCTCGAGGCGGCCACCTGCACGACCGGCGACTGCTCCTGTTGCTCGAGGGCGGCGGAGCCCCCAGCGAGCGGGCTCATCTCGATGGCTGCCACGAGTGCGGGGAGCGGCTCGCGGCGCTGCGCGCGTTCCTGGACGGGCTGCGGAGGGAGGCGGACGCTGCCTGCGACGAGATGCTCTCCCCTGCCCGGCTCGCCGCGGAACGCCGGCGCGTCCGTCGCCGCGTGCGGCGGGCGGCGGGGCGGGACCGCGCGCGCGTGCTGCGGTTTCCGGGCTCGACACGGCCGCGGCCGGCCGCCTCCGCACGCTCGCGCTGGTGGTTGGGCGCGGCGGCAGCGGCGGGCCTGCTCATCGGCCTGACCGTCGGCCGGTACGATGCGGGGCTCGACCTCGGCGGAGCGGACGCGCAGGCCGGCATCGCGGCCGCCGGAAGCGCCACGGAACGGCCCGCCGACCCGGCGTCCCATGCCGGCGACGAGCTGTTTCTCGAGGAGCTCGAGCGCTTGCTCACGAGCCCCAGCGTCCCGGCGCTGGCCCCCCTCGACGAGTTGACGCCGCGTCTGGCCGACGTGGCGGTCGACGTCCGCTAGGAGTCTGCCACGCTGTACCGTAAGGGCCTCGACCTGAAGCACCTGGTCGCCGACGAGTTGTCGCGCGACTACCACAGCGAACTGGTCACCCGCATGCGCGAGACGGACGGCCGGCATGCCGTCGGACGGCTGACCGTCCACCTCCCCCGCGAGTTCGGCTTCTGCTACGGCGTGGACCGGGCCGTCGACTACGCGTACCAGACGCGCCGCCGGTTTCCCGATCGCACGGTCTACCTGACCGGGGAGATCATCCACAACTCGCACGTCAACGACCGCCTCCGCGAAGCGGGTGTCCGCTTCCTCAGCGACCCCGGGCAGCGTCTCGAGGATGTCGCAGCGCACGACGTGGTGATTCTCCCCGCGTTCGGCGTCTCCGTCTCCGACCTCGAGCGACTCGAGCGCCGCGGGTGCACCCTCGTCGACACGACCTGCGGGTCGGTGCTCAACGTCTGGAAGAACGTGCGCCAGTACGCGCGCGACGGCTTCACGGCGGTCATCCACGGCAAGGCGCGCCACGAGGAGACCCGGGCAACCGCTTCCCAGGTGCTCGCTGCCGACGGAGGCGCCTACCTCATCGTGCTCGACCGGGACGAGGCGGCGGAGGTCTGCGAGTACATCGGCGGCCGCGGAGACCGGGCAGGTTTCGTCGCGCGGTTCGACGACGCCTCCTCGCCCGGGTTCGATCCCGACCGCGACCTGCGCCGCGTCGGGTTGGCGAACCAGACGACGATGCTGATGTCGGAATCGCTCGCCATCGGCGAGATGTTCCGGCAGGCACTCGGTGACCGCTACGGCGCCGCCTCGCTCGAGAAGCACTACCGCGCGTTCGACACGATCTGCAGCGCGACCCAGGATCGGCAGGACGCGGTGCGCATGCTCCTCGGCGAGCGGGCGTTCCAGCTCGTCATCGTCATCGGCGGCTACAACAGCAGCAACACGCGCAACCTGGCCCGGATTTGCGCGGAGCGGGCGCCCACGTACCACATCGCAGGGCCGTCCTGCCTCGTATCGCGCGACCGGATCCGCCATCTGCTGCCCGCGAACGGCGCCGAGGGCCGGCCACGGGAGGTTGCGGCACACGGCTGGCTGCCTCCGGCCGGCCCGCTGGCGGTGGGAGTGACGGCCGGCGCGTCGACTCCGGACAGCATCGTGGGACAGGTCGTAACGCGACTGGCCGAGCTGGCCGGGGGCGCGTAAACGCGACCCGCCCGCCGGCCGTATCCCGGTACGAACGCGGGGCTCCCGCGCGGCCAGGCGGGTGCGGCCGGCACGACAATCCGAAGCCCGGGAGACGGACGATGCGCACGACGCGACGGCGTGGCGGACCGTGGGTCGTTCTCGCCGCCCTGGCGCTCCTGGCCCCTCAGGCGGAGGATGCCGAGGGGTCGCAACGCCACAAGTGGTGGCAGTCGGACGCGGTGAAGGCCGAGCTCGACCTCACGGATGGGCAGTCGGCGGAGCTGGAGGAGATCTTCCAGGCGATGCGACCGCGCCAGAAGGAGCTCGTCGAGCGACTGCGGGTCGAGGAAGAGGCGCTGGCCGCCATCATGCAAGCGCCGGACGCGGCGGAGTGGGAGGTCACGCTGCAGATCGACCGGGTGGAGACGACCCGCAGCGCGCTGAGCAAGACCCGCACGCTGATGTTGTACCGGATGCACCGGGTGCTCGCGCCGCCGCAGCGCGACGCCCTGCACGATCTGTGGGAGCGGCGGCGCCGGTCGCGCACGCGGTGCTGACGGCCGCCGGACGCCGCCCGGGCCGGCTGCTTCCCGTCGCTCCGGGGCGTTCGCCGGGGAATAATGCCGCACCCCGTCGGGTCAATCAGAACCAGACGACCGGAGAGGCGCACGGCGCCGCCGTTCGCCGGGGCGCCGGGCCGCGGGCCTCGTCTGCCGGCGGCGAGCGGGGCTCCGGTTGGCGCACAGCCGGTTCATCGCGGCCGCGAGGGAGGATGATGTCGGTGAGACTGGAGAAGGTGACCGGTTTTCTGGTGGGCGCGTTGCTGCTGGGGTGGCCAGGCATCGGGGGATCGGGACAGGTCCACGCGCAGACGGCGGACGAACGGGTCCGGTCACTGATCGAGCAGGCATCGCTCCGCCTCGGGCAGGCCACTCCCGATGCGAGGCGCTTCGACCTCACCGTCGAGGACGCCGTGGCCCGCGCCCTGGACCGCAACCTCGACATCGCGGTCCAGCGCCTCGTCCCGCAGGTGTTCGACCTCAACCTGGCCGAGCAACTGGCCTTCTACCGCCCCACGCTGGCGAGCAACTTCAGCTCGACCTCGAGCACCACCCCATCGGCAACACAGCTCGACGGCGGCCGGAACGTCCTGACCGACACGGCGCTGTTCGACTCGTCGGTGGCGCAGCCGGTCCCGTGGGGCGGCGGGACCTTCGACATCTCGTGGAACAACACCCGGCGGGAGACGACGAACTTCTTCTCGAGCTTCAATCCGAGCTATCGGAGCAGCGTCGCCGCCAACTACACGCAGCCGCTGCTGCGCGGGTTCGGCATCGACCAGGCGCGCCAGCAGCTCGCGGTCACGCGCGTCAACCGCGCCATCTCCGACGTCGATCTCCGCGAGACGATCACCAACACCCTGGCCAGCGTCCGGGATGCCTACTGGGAGCTGGTCTACACCGTGCAGACGGTGGCGGTGCAGAGGCAGGCGCTGGAGCTGGCGGAGCAGCTCGTCCGCGACAACCGGGCGCGCGTCGAGATTGGCACGCTCGCCCCGATCGACATCGTCCAGGCGCAATCGGAGGCGGCGGCGCGGCGCCAGACGCTCGCCCAGGCGGAGCAGGACCGGCAGACGGCGGAGATCAACCTCAAGCGCCTGATCGTGGACGGCACCAGCGACGAACTCTGGACGGCGGCGCTCAACCCGGTCGATCAACCCGCGGTCAGCTACACCCCGGTCGACGTCGAGGCTGCGGTGCGCGTCGCGCTGGGCCAGCGGACGGACATCACGCGGGCGCGCCGGCAGCGGGACATCAACAACATCAATGTGCGAGCGCTCCGCAACAACACGCTCCCCGGCCTCGACCTGGTAGGCACGTATCAGCTCCAGGGTCAGGGCGGTACCCGATTCAACCGCGCCGGCCTGGGCGGCAGCGTAACGACCGTGATTCCCGGCGGCTACACGGACGCCATCGATCAGCTCCTCGACACGAACTTTCCGACCTGGACGGTCCAGCTCCAGTTCAACTATCCGATCGGCCGGAGCGCCGCGGAGGCCGCCTACGCCAGGGGGCGCCTCGAGCTGCAGCAGACAGACGCCCAGCTGCGGCAGATCGAGCTGCAGGTGGCTACGGAAGTGACGAACGCCGCGCTACAGCTGCGCAGCATCCAGGAACGGATCGAAGCCGCGATCGCGGCGCGCGAACTGGCCGAGCAGCAGCTCGAAGCCGAGGAGACCAAGTTCGAGGTCGGGACCACGACGAGCTTCTTCGTCGTTCAGGCGCAACGCGACCTGGCGACGGCGCAGGACGCGGAGCTGCGGGCGATACTCGACTACCAGAAAGCGCTCATCGAGTTCGAGCGGGCACAGGAAACGTCGCTCAACCGGTCCGGCATCTCCATCGTGGGCGCGGGCGGCGTCGGTCCGTAACGCACCGGGAGCAGGACCATGGCATCAGGCATGAAGAAGGCCATCCTCGTCACCCTGATCGTCGGCACGGGCATCGCCGCCTACGGTTACTACGGGCTCCGGACGGTGGAGTTCGTGCCCGACGTGACGACCGTCACCGTCACCGAGGGCGACATCGTCGACACCGTGGGCGCGACGGGCGCTCTTGAAGCGGTGACCACCGTGCAGGTCGGCAGCCAGGTGTCGGGCATCATTCAGGACCTGCTCGTCGACTTCAACTCGATCGTGCGCGAGGGCGACGTGATCATGCGGCTCGATCCGTCGCTCTTCGAGACGCAGCTCGCGCAGGCGCGCGCCAACCTCGCGCGGGCGGAGGCGGAGGTCGAGCGGCTCCGCGTCGCCGTCGAGGACGCCGAGACGCAGCTCGTGCGCGCGGAGGGCCTGGCGGCGCGCGCGCTGATCTCCGACACGGAGCTCGATGCAGCGCGCGTCGCCGTCCGGTCCGCGGAGGCGCAGCTCAAGTCGGCCGAGGCGCAGGTAACGCAGGCCCAGGCCTCGCTGAACCAGAACGAGGTCAATCTCGAGCACACCGTCATCCGGGCGCCCATCGACGGCATCGTCACCTCGCGCCTGGTCGACGTGGGACAGACCGTGGCGGCCAGCTTCCAGGCCCCCGAGCTCTTCGTCATCGCAGCCGATCTGACCAAGATGCGGGTCATCGCCAACATCGACGAGTCCGACATCGGGCGCATCCGGCCCAACCAGCGGGTCACGTTCACGGTGGACGCCTACCCGGCGGAGGAGTTCGAGGGCAGCGTGACCCAGATCCGCCTGGAGCCGATCGTGACCCAGAACGTGGTGACCTACGCCACGGTCATCGACGCCCCCAACCCCGAGCTGAAGCTCAAGCCCGGAATGACGGCCACGATCACCCTGGAGATCGCGCGGCGCGAGAACGTGCTGCGAATCCCGAACGCGGCGCTGCGGTTCCGTCCCAACCCGGACGTGTTCGCGGCGCTCAACCAGCCCGTGCACCCGGTGCTGCAACAGGGTCGGCCCGCGGCGGCATCGGCGCAGGCTTCCGTGGAGGGCGTTCCCGGCGCGGGGTCGGGAGGCGCCGGCGGCTTCGGCGGAGGATCCGGCGGCGGGCCGGGGGGCTTCGGCGGAGGACCCGGAGGCTTCGGCGGGGGCCCCGGAGGCTTCGGCGGAGGACCGGGGGGATCGCCGGACCCGGAGCGGCGCCGGCAGATGAGGGAACGCATCCAGCAGATGTCTCCGGAGGAGCGGGAGCAGTTCTTCGCGCGCATGCGAGCGCGAGGAGGCGGACCGGGCGGCGGCGGGCCGGGCGGGAGCGGGCTTCGGAGAGGCGGGGCGCGGCGGCTGGCCAACGCCGGCGGCGACACGGCCATCCCGGCCGTCGAGCGAGGGGCGACGACCATCGACGCGCTCTTCTCGCCGCTCCCCCCGACGGTGTCCAACGGTCGAGTATGGCTGCTCCAGGGCGACCGGCTCGAGCCGGTCGAGGTGCGCCTCGGGGTGACCGACGGAACGGCGTCCGAGCTGCTTGGCGTGCGCGGCGGCGAGGCGCCCGCGCCGGATTCGGCGCAGGTATCGACCGCCGCGTGGGTCGAGGACCTGCGGGGGCGAAGCGGCGACGGTGGAGCGTTGCGCCCGGAGACCGGCCCGACGCCGCCCACGAACGGAGGCCCTGCGACCGGCAGGCTCGCCCTGGGTGCGCGGCTCGTTACCAACGTCACCACGCCCGAGGTGGAGGGACCGCCGTCGGGCGGCGGCGGGTCGCCGCTGATCCCGCAGTTCCCGTTCGGCCGCCGGCGACGTTGACGCGCGGCGCAGGCGCGAGGGTGTCCCGCCGGCGGCGGCTGGCAGGCGCGCCGGAGGACCCGTCGCCGTGAAGCTCCCGCGTCGGGAAGGAAGATGACATGTCGCTCTTCATGACGCTGAGCGTGGCCCTGAAGGCACTCGGCCACAACAAGATGCGCACCGGCCTGACGATGCTCGGCATGATCATCGGGGTTGCGGCCGTGATCACCATGGTGGGGCTCGGCCGCGGCGCCCAGCAGTCGATCGAGGCGCAGGTGCAGGCCGCCGGCACGAACATGATCATGATCCGCGCCGGCAACTACCGGCGCGGCGGAGTCAGCCTCGGCATGGGACAGTCGCCGAGGCTCAAGGCGGATGACGTCGAGGCCCTCCGCGAGCGCGTCCCTGGGGCGCGGTACCTGTCGGCGGGCGTCCGTTCGCGCGAGCAGGCGATCGCGGAGAGCCAGAACTGGTCGACCATGATCCAGGGAGCCGACATCGAGTACCCCCGGATCCGCGTCTGGGAGATCGAGCTCGGCACCTTCTTCACGTCGACCCACGTGCAGAGCGCCGCCAAGGTGGCCGTGCTCGGCTCCGTGGTCCGCGACAACCTCTTCGGCGAGGGAGTCGACCCCGTCGGGGCGCGCATGCGCATCCGGAACCAGTCGTTCCAGGTGGTCGGCGTCATGGCCACGAAGGGGGCCGGCCAGTTCGGCGAGGATCAGGACGACGTCATCCTGGTGCCCTACACGACGGTCAACAAGAAGCTGCGGGGGCGAGACGGAACCAACATCTCGGAGATCACGGTCTCGGCCGTGTCCGCCGACGACATCGATCGGGTGGCGGACGACATAACGGCCGTTCTGCGCGAGGAACACCGCCTCGCCCCCAACGAGGACAACGACTTCATGGTGCGCACGCAGGCCGACATGATGAGCATGCGGACGTCGATGACGCAGACGATGACGGGCCTCCTCGCCAGCATCGCCGGGGTATCGCTCATCGTCGGCGGCATCGGCATCATGAACATCATGCTCGTGTCGGTCACCGAACGGACGCGGGAGATCGGCCTGCGGAGGGCGGTCGGCGCCAGGAAGGGCGACGTGCTGCGGCAGTTCCTGGTGGAAGCGGTCGCCCTCAGTCTCGTGGGCGGCCTCTTCGGTGTCGTGTTCGGCTTCTCGCTATCCGAGGGCCTGACCCGGTTCATGGCCTGGCCGACCGCGATCCCCCCCGACGCGGTCGCCGTGGCGGTGTGCTTCGCGGGCGCCACCGGCATCTTCTTCGGCTTCTATCCGGCCCGCAAGGCAGCGCAGCTCAATCCGATCGAGTCGCTGCGCTTCGAGTGATCCGGCGAGCGCCGCCAGGATCCGGAGGACGCACATGCGTAACGCCACGCTCTTCCTCGTGGGCGCCTTTGCGGCTACCGCCGTTGCCACGGCTCTCGCACAGCCCCCCGACTTCTCCGGCTCGTGGCGGCTCGACCGCGATGCCAGCGTGCTGCCGCAGCGGCCCGAAGGCGGCCGCCGGGGCATCGGGCGCTTCCTCGGCCGGGGCGAGCAGGCGGTGCGCGGCCCCGCAGACACGCTCGTCCTCACGCAGACGCCCGAGACGCTATTGGTCGAGCAGCGAAGGGAGGACGGCTCGCGAACGCTGCGCTACCGTCTCGACGGCAGCAGCAGCATCAATCCCATGCCCCGAGGCGAGTTGACGACGACGTCGCGGTGGGACGGCGCCACCATCGTTACGGAGGGCACCCAGGACATCCCGCGCCTGCTCCGGGACATCTCCATTCAGCTCACGGAGCGCCGCAGCCTCAGCCCCGATGGCCGAACCATGACGGTCGAGTCGACCCGTACCATGCCGTCGGGCACCCTCGCGATGACGCTCGTCTACCGGAAGGAGCTCCCCTGATGCGCTTCCTCCAGCCGTACGGCGACCACGTCCACGCAGCGCTCCGGATCGTGGCCGGCTACGCGTTCGCACTGCACGGGGCCCAGAAGCTGCTCGGCGTCCCCGGCGACGGCGACCCCGTCGCCCTCGTGTCGCTCATCGGCCTCGCCGGAGTGATCGAGCTCGTGGGCGGAGCGATGATCGCCGTCGGACTCTGGACGAGCCGGGCCGCCTTCATCGCGAGCGGCGAGATGGCGGTGGCCTACTTCCTCGGTCACGTGGCCCGCGGCGGCGCGTTCCTGTTCCCCCTCGTCAACCAGGGAGAGCCGGCCGTGCTCTTCTGCTTCGTCTTCCTCTACTTCGCCGTGCGCGGCACCGGCCGCTGGGGTATCGACGGCCTGCTGGCCGGGTCCAGGTGAGGGGCCGCCCGGAGCAACCTACCCCTCTGGGTGCGAGACGGTACCGGCGGCTTGGTCACCTCTTCCCCTGCTCCGGACGCAGGTTGGCCGGGTCCCTCGCGTCGAGGTTCGCCAGAAGCTGGCGCACGGTAAGGCCGCTCACCGGATCGACGAGGTCCGGTGCGATGGCGGCGAGGGGCTCGAGCACGAAGCGACGCCGCCGGAAGCGCGGGTGCGGGACCTCGAGGTCCGGCCGCAGCACGACGATCTCGCCGGCCAGGATCAAGTCGATGTCGAGCGTGCGAGGCGCCTGCGGGAACGGACGCTGGCGCCCCGCCTCGTGTTCGATGGCCAGGAAGCGCCGCAGGAGCTCGACCGGCGCCGCCGCCGAGCGCCCGACCGCGGCGGCGTTCAGGTAGGGAGGTTGATCGGCGCCGCCCTCGGGCTCGCTCTCGACGTAGGGCGAGACGATGACGCCGTCGAGCACGTCCCGCAGGCGGCGGACCGCGAACGTCAGGTGGGCCTCCCGGTCGCCGAGGTTGCTGCCGAGGGCTACCGCGATCCGGCGGGGTTCGCCGGCGGTCGCCGGACCAGGGCTCAGGAGGTCTGCTTCTGCTTGCACTCGATGCAGACGCGGGTCCACGGAATGGCGTTCAGTCGAGCCGGGGCGATCGGCTCGCCGCAGTCCCGGCAGATCCCGTAGGTGCCCTGCTCCATCCGTCGCAGGGCGCCCTCGATGGCCTGCAGAATCTTGGCATCGGTCTGCTTGAGCTTGAGCTGGATATGCACCTCGTTGTTGCCGCTGGCCTGGTCGGCCATGTCGCCCTGACGGGTGTTGTTCTCCATCGAGGTATGGAGTGGCTTCATGCCGCCCTCCGAGAAGATCTCGGAGCGCTTCTTCAGCAACGCCTCG
>JAPOVI010000133.1 GCA_026708265.1 Acidobacteriota bacterium | reverse complement strand
CTCGACGCCAACAACGGCGGGAGCGGCGTCGCCATCAGCGACACGCTGCAGAAGGCCCACGACAACATTCCCGGCGTCGACCGGATCATCACGGGCCACAGCACGCAGATGACGTGGGCCGACCTCCACGAGTACGCCGCCTTCAACCGCGACTTCCTGGCCGCCGTGCGCGCGGGCCGGGCCGCCGGGCGGAGCATCGACGAGATCGCGGACGGCTGGTCGATGCCGGCCGCGTACGCCGGCTACCGCGAGCCGAGCCCCGCGCAGCTTCGGGGGAGCATGCGGGTCATCGTCGAGGAGCTCGAGGGAGGCGGCGCGGAGTAGGCGGTTCGGGCGGCGGAGGGCAGCATGAACGACACGGACCTCGTCGCGTCCCACGTTCGCAAGGCCCGCGAGCTCGTGGAGGCGCTCGAGCGCTTCGACGGCGACGCCGTGGCCGCGCTCTACGCGGAGGACGTCGAGCAGATCGAGATGCCGAACCGGCTGAAGCCGGAGGGCGACCGGCGGGGACGGGCGCAGTTGCTGTCGGACGTCGAACGCTCGAAGGGGATCCTGCGATCGCAGAAGTACGAGGTGTCGAACGCGGTGGGCGCGGGCGCGCTGGTGATGGCCGAGTACGTGTGGACGGGCGTGCTGGCCGTGCCGATGGGGTCGCTGGCCGCGGGCGACACCCTGCGCGGCCACTGCGCGATGAGCCTCGAGTTCCGCGACGGGCGGATCGCCCGGCAGCGGAACTACGACTGCTTCTGAGCCGGGACTCTCGGCTCAGGGCTGCCGTCGCGTCCGGGGGCCGAGGCAGCCTCCGGAATCCGTCGTCCTGAGCGCTCCGCCGTCGCGACCGGCGGGCGTGGCGGCCTTGCAGGCTCCCGGCCCTGGCTGCTGCGCCGTCGCGCCCTCGACGGTTCGACGGCGTCGTGACGGTGACAGGTTCAACGGCTCGCGGGTCCGTGATATTCTCTCGGGCAGTCTAGGCGAATGCTGCCGATGCCGTCGGGCCGGGCCTGGAGGCGCCGGTCGGGGCGGGGATCGGCGAGGTGCCCGCGATGGACCGACTGGAGCCGATGCGGCCGGACGCGTCGGCATCGTCTCGGAACGGCTCGACGTCGTCCGGGGACGTGTCCGCCTCGACCTCCCAGGAGCTGTTCGACCGGGCGCGGGAAGGCGATGCCACGGCCCTCGACCGTCTGTTCGCCCGCTATATCCCTCGTCTGCGGCGCTGGGCGCATCACCGCGTGCCGACCTGGGCGCGCGACGCCGCCGACACTGCCGATCTCGTGCAGGAGACAGTGTTTCACACGTTGCGCCGTCTCGACTCGTTCCAGCCGGAGCGCGACGGCGCGCTGCTGGGGTATCTCCGGCGCTCGCTCCTCAACCGGGTCCGTGACCAGTTCCGGCGGGCTTCGCGCAGACCTCAGATCGACCCGCTGGCCGACGGGTTGGATGAACGCTTGCCGAACGACGCCGCATCGCCGCTGGACCGGGTGATCGGCCACGACGACCGCCGGCGGTACGAAGCCGCCTTGAAGCGCTTGCGACCGATCGATCGCCGGGCGATCGTCGCGAGCATCGAGCTCGGCTACAACTACGAGCAGCTCGCCCTCGTGCTGGACAAGCCCTCCGGACCGGCGGCCCGCCTGGCCGTCCGACGCGCGCTGCTTCGCCTCGGCGAAGAGATGCAGCGTGCATGAGCGACCGCAGGCTGCTCGAGTCCGTCGCTGACGCCGTCGCGGCCGGCGAGGCCGTCGACTGGCCCGATGTCGAGCGGGCGGCCTCCAAGAGCCGCGACGCCGGCCTCCTGCAGCAACTCAGGATCGTTTCCGCTATCGGGGCTGGTCGGCGCAGCATCCAAGCGCCGCGCCCTAGTTGGTGGAGCCGCGCAGCGGAGGCCGGGGTAGTTGCGGTTCTCTGCGTCGCGGCGGTGCAGTTCGCGCTGGGCTTGGTCGGGGCTCCCGCGGCGCTGGCCTACGTCACATGGCCGCACATCCTCAACGCGTTCGTCTTCGGTGCGGGCGGTATCCTGCTATTGGCCGGCGGAGGACGCGACCGCCGACTTCGCTTGTTGGGCGGTTGGTTCCTCACGATCTCCTCCGCCTTTGCACTCGCGTTGATGCCGCCGCCGGGAGTTGGCTTCGCTGGCGCACTGGCCGCCGCAGTGCGCTTGCTCCTACCGGACGCGTTCCTGGCGCTGATGATGTGGCGCTTCGTCCGCGAGTTTCCCGCTGCGACGGAGCGGCCGACGGCACGTCGGGTCGCGGACGTCTTCGCGAGTGTCTCCTTCGGGGTCGGGGTGGCGTTATTCATTGTCAACGCGCTCGGAAGGTTTGATCCCTCGACGATGTCCTCGTGGTTCATGGCGGTCTTCGAACTGCTCGAGCGCGAGCGGCCGGAAGGGGTTTACTGGCTCCTGTTGTTTGTCACCGGGGCGCCCGCGATTCCGTTTCTCCTGTGGAAGGCGCGACTCGCGGCGTACGAAGACCGGCGCCGCGTGACCCTGTTCGTCGGTGCGCTCGCCCTGGGGCTGATGCCGTTCCTGCTGGCGGTGGCTGCCACGCCGTTCTTTCCGCAGCTCCAGGGTGGACTGCTGCCGCAGCGTGTCGGCGTCGTTCTCTACGCGTCACTCGCGTCGATTGTGCCGATTGCCGCCTACTCCGTGGCAGTAGACCGAGTGATGGAGCTGCAGTTCTTCCTCCGGGCCACGCTCAAGTACGCCCTGGCCCGCTACGCGGTGTGGGGGATGAGCCTCGCACCAATCGCCTACGTCGGGTACGACGTCCAGTCAAACCAGCAGCTCACCATCGCCGAGTACTTCGAGCGCTTGCAACCGGTCGGTCCCCTTGCGTTGTCGGCGGCGGGTCTGATCACCCTGACACTTCGCGAGCACATCCTTCGCGCCGTCGACCGGTGGTTCCTCGGCGAACCGATCGATCAATCGCAGAGCCTCGCGCGGCTCGAGCGGCGTTGCCGGATGGCAGGCAGTCTGCGTGACGTGACCGGAGCTCTCGTCGCGGAGTTGACCCCGGCGTTACACGCCTCATCGGTGTCCGTGTTGCTCGTCAACGACGATGGAACCATGTTGGTGCCGGTCGAGGGGACGACCGGCGCGATTCGCAGCGACTCGAAACTGCTCGCGATTCTCCGCTCGGCACAGGCCGACATTCCGCTTGGTTCGCGCGCGTTGGCTTCCATAGGGCGCCTGCTGTCGCCTGCAGACCGCAAGTGGCTGCACGACACCGATCCCCACGTGCTGGCCCTGCTGGTTGGATCGACGGACGTGCTCCTGGGGGTGGCGGCGATCGGCGAGGCCCGAACCGGCCTCCCCTACTCGGCCTCGCATCTGGCAGTGGTGACGGCAGCCTGCGGACGGGCTGCGCTGGCGATCGAAAACCGGCGGCTGGGCGTTCGGGCTGCGCCGGAGTCCGGCGTCGGTCGGAGTCTTGGGGGGGAGCTCGACTGGCGCGACGAGCCTGCCACCTACTGCCCAACGTGCTCTCTCGTCTGGAGCCCGGACACCCGCGAATGCTCCTGCGGGACCACCACCGCCGTCGCAGCGCTGCCGTGGTTCATCCGGGGGAAGTTCCGTCTCGAGCGCCTGGTCGGCTCGGGTGGAATGGGCGTCGTTTACCTGGCGATCGACATGGTGCTGGACCGTCAGGTGGCCATCAAGACTCTGCCGCCCCTTCGGACGACATCGGCGGAGAGACTGCACCGTGAGGCGCGAACGATGGCCAGGGTGCTTCACCCCAACCTGGCGCTCATTTACGGAACCGAGCAGTGGCGTGGCACACCGATGTTGATCGTGGAGTATCTGCAAGGGGGTACGCTGCGGGATTCTCTGCGTCGCGGCCCAGTCTCGTTCCTGAAGGCGATCGACCTCGGGATCGTTCTCGCGGATGTCCTGGACCGTGTGCACGACGCTGGCGTGCTGCATCGCGACGTGAAGCCGAGCAACATCGGCTTCACTGTCGACGGCCGTCCGAAGCTGCTCGATTTTGGGTTGGCTCTGCTCGACGGGACTCCCGACCAGGAGCCCGCGGGGATACCGCTCGCGGCCCGTGCTCGGAGCGAAGTGGTTCGGGCAGCCGACCCGGAGTCGACGGTGACCGTGGACGATCGACTGGTCGGCACGCCCCTGTATCTGGCTCCAGAGGCGCTAGCGGGTGTTGCACCTCAGCCGTCCTTCGATCTGTGGGGGCTGGCCCTCGTGATCTACGAGGCGATAGCTGGACGGCACCCGTTCGCGGCCCCTAATGTAGACGCCGTGCTGAATGCCGCAGCACGGGGCGGGATTCCCGACATTCGCGACTACCGGTCGACATGCCCCGCCGGGGTCGCCACGTTTCTGCACGACTCCCTGTCACCGCTCGTCACGCGAAGACCGGAATCGGCCGGCGCCATGCGCAGCGCTCTGCACCGGCTCCGGGCGACCATTCCGGAACACGCCCACTGAGTCGCCGGTCCGAGTGTACGGAATCGTCGCTCCCGGCGTTTTCCCCTCAGGTGCAAGTTGCGGGCACAGGGAGGCGCCGATGCGTGGGTCCACGGACGTCGACTACATCCTGTCAGATTGCTTTCTGGCCGTTGGTCAGGCCGTTGGCCCGGGCAAGACGCTGGAACCGGACACGGTGATCTGGTGGCATCGGCGGTACCGGGAGGCGTTTCATTACGCCGTCACCGCCTTCGACGCGTCCTGGTCGGACGACCGCCAGCGGATGACGGCCGTCGGCCGCCATCTCGGCCAGCGGGTGGCCGCGTCTCTGGGACGTCGGTCGAACATCGACCGAGCGACAGCGGAGCGCGTATCCGTCGAGGTCGAACGTGGCTGTCGGTTGCGCGCGAGCGAGGCCTCCGGTTCGAAGGCGGAGCCCATGAACCGGACCCACACGGAGTTGTCATCGCAAGGGCGCGACGAACGGGAACGCGTGGAGCACTAGTCACATACTCAAAGGAGGCAATCGTGAGCGAGCTCATCTCCGGTCTACCGTCCACCGAATCCGTAGGCAAGTCCTCGACGTCGCCACGCACGCAGGCGTCCGGTTCGGAAGACCAGTCGCTGGAGGAAGCGGTCGCCTACGTGCTCGTCGACTGCTGCTTCGCAGTCGGCCAGGCGATGGGCATGCGGACGACAGTCGACTACGACGCGATCGTCTGGTGGCACGATCACTTCAGGGCGAAGTTCCTGGACGCGATGCACTGCCACGGTAACCGCTGGATACAGGATCGCGAGAACGTTACCGCAATCGGGTGGATGCTGGCCGAACGCGCGCTCAAGCACTCGAACGGGCGCGACTCGATCGACGTCGAGGCGGCTCGGTTGGCCGCGGCGGATGTCGAACGGTACTGCGCGCTGCGCGCCAAGAGAGCAGGCCAGGCGGTTGGCAGCGACGCCGAACACCCGTTGTTGGCCGGCTACTGGTGCCTCACCTATCCGCCCTATCCGCGCTAGAACGCTCGTGCGGGTTGCATCCGAGGGGCGAAAGTGAACCACACTGCGAGGGTGGCACCGTCGCCAACCGTGCGCGCCTGGTAAGAGATATGTAGCGGCCAACACCGTGGGTAGCCCGAATAGCGGCGTGATCATTAAGGTGGTTGCGGGTCAGACGAATGTGGCCGCCGGCGTAAGAATCCGACAGCGCTACGCGACCGACGGCCAGCAGGTCTGTAAGCTTGGGGTTTCTATCCCTCTTGATGACGACGGAAACCGCGGGGTGCCTTGACACGGTGGGAACAACTAGCACAGGATTCTCAAATGAGGGTATACAGAATGGCACGCATAAGGAAGTCCCTTGGCCTAGTCGGCGCCCTTCTCTGGTTCACGGTGCCGGTGATGGCCGCGGAGCGCAGGCCGGTGCCGCCGGAGACCGTAGAGCGCCTGCGCGATCGTGCGTTTGGGGCTTCAGTACAGCGTTCGGCGTTGGGCTCAGAACTTGCCGAGGCCATGGAGTTGGATGGTGGAACGTCTCTTGATTTGAGGGCAGAGCAACCCTTACCATTAGGCCGCGGTCGGTCGCTGAGACTGAGGCAGACTCTGAACGGGGTCCCGATTTGGGGAACTGATCTGGTCATACAAGAGGACAGCGAAGGCCAGATCATTGGTGTTGAGGGTAGTGCTGTCTACGGCATTGCGGGCGACCTGGTCGGGAGGGAGCCGAATCCCGAAGTCTCGACGGCAGGCGCTCTTGCCGTTGCCATTGAGAGGACGGAGGCGAGCCGCGGCGAAGGGCTCGACTTTGAGTACGAGAATCAGGAGGCAACACTAGTTTACTACCTGGACGACGACGGGTCGCTGGTCTTGTCGTATCACACCACGTTCTACGCCTTCGCAGTGGACGGAGCCGGCGAAGTCGTCCAAACAAGGCCAGTGTACCTCATCGACGCGGGCTCCCGCGAGATTCTGCTAACCTACGAGAATCTGCAGGAAAGGGAGGTTGGAACTGGCCAGGAGGTAACCGACGAACGGGCCGGTACGAGTGGGGCTCTGGCGCGTTGCCGAAGCTGGACGTAGTCGTACAGGGGTCGCAGTGCACGATGATCGGCGACGGGGTTAGAACCAGCAACCGGGCGGCGGGCGCGTCCGTGCCGTGGGCATTCGAGTGCTATGAAAACACAGGGGAGCCGACAAACGGGGCATACTCGCCGCTCAACGATGCGCACGGCTTCGGCAAGGTCGTCGTAGATATGTATCGGGAATGGTATGAGATGGACCCTCTCGATATCGACGTGGACCTCGTGGTGCACTTCGGCGGATTCGAGGCTAGCTGGAACGGGGCACGGGCGAGTTTCGGAGACGGCAATCGTGATTGGTATCCGATGGTGAGCTTGGATGTCGTATCTCATGAAATTGCGCACGGCTTTACCGAGCGACAAGCCGGGTTGCTGTATTTCGGGCAGTCGGGCGGAATGAACGAGGCGTTCTCGGATATGGCGGGGGAAGCGGCCGAGTACTACCTCAAGGAGCGACGCGGTCTCGAATTGGCGAGGATGCCGGACTTCAACACGGCCGCGGACCTGAGAAAGGCACAGGGTGAGGCGTTGCGTTACATGTGTAGTCCGAGCCGGGATGGCCGGTCGATAGATCATGTGGGAGAGTATGTCGGCGGCATGGGTGTGCACTATTCCAGTGGCATCTATAACAGAGTGTTTTGTCTCTTGTCGAATGCGACCGACTGGGACGTGAAGAGGGCGTTCGACGTCTTTGTGCTCGCCAATCTGGCTTTCTGGACGCCAAATGAAACCTTCGAGCGCGGGGCGAGGGGAGTACTGCGGGCAGCAAGGCAGTTGGGCTACGCAGAAGCGGACGTCGTAGAGGCGTTTCGGGAAGTGGGGATCGAGCTACGGTAGAGCGTGTCCCACGGGGCGTTGAGCCCTGGCGGAGATTGTGGCTCCGGAGGATTCCGCAGCGTTTGTCAAGAGGTTCGGTCCGCGGATGTTCGGCAGCGACTTGGGCGACCGGCGAGACTTCGGCAGCGCGGCTGGCGTGGCTCGCGTTGATCATGCACGAGTTGGCCACGAACGTCGATCCGCTCGGTTGTTGCGACGCGGGCCGCTGCCGGCGGTTCCGGGCCCTCGGGGTACGAATCGTGGCACGGTGCAGGTTCCGCGGGACATCGGGGTGGCGAGTGAGTGAGCAGGCGTTCGGCCACCGGTCGCACGGCGCGGCGTGCTTGGCGGTCCGGGGGCGGAGCGCGCGGTACTTGCCGCAGCTCGCCGGAGCTGTTGGGCAGGAACGCGACCCCGGAAGGCAGCCTTACGCAGCCGATCATGGACGCGAACGGCGGGTAGCGAGAGTGCGCCGGCGGGAACTCCGAGTGACTCGAGCCACGCCCCAGGGGGCTGCCGGGCGGCGACAGCAGGATGGTGGCGTCCGGCCGATGCGTGCCCCCCTTGGCTCGGTATCCGCGGGCGCGTTCGAACCGTCCGCGGAAAGGGACTTCGCGATCGGGCGCACTAGGCGGTCGAGGTGGCGACTAGCAGCCTCCGCGGCAGCGGGCGCTAGCTGGATGGCCTGGGGGCGCATCGGCCCCCGCAGCGTGGGAGCATCGATTTCGGCGAACGCAGTGCTTTTCCGACAGGCGGGCCAGCGTTGTCTCGCGAACCCGTTGAGCGGTGCGCGGCGTCGGAAGGCACTGGGACACTTGGAGTGCCCAAGACGCCGGCAGGTCGTGGGGGGAAGGCGACGGGGAACTGCGGGTAGTAGCGCCGGAACTGCGCCCGTATCCGCTTGGCGACGCGCCTCCGCTCTCGCGGTAGGCTCACGCTGGGCGGCGACCAGTCGCGCAGGTTTACCGATCGTCGGGTGGGTCGGTTCCAGGCGCCGCAGGCAGTGTCGTTTCGCGAAACCGAGGCCAGAGCCCGGCCACGCGGGTGATTGTCCTTCGCTGGCGAGAAGGGATTCAGCAGGGCGGTGGAGCGGCTTCGGGTTGGTCGGGTGGACCACGAAGGGCCGCTCCGTGAGACTCTCGACCACCGGTCGCCGCGGCGTCGCGAGCGCCACGCCGACGTCGCCGGTCCGGCCTGCCGTGAGCGACAGCAGCGAGGCGGCCATCGGGGACAGCCCGCACCTCCGTGCTCGAAACGTCCGTTCGCGGAGTAGGTTTTCGTCGGCGTCGAGCACGCATACCTGACGCCCTTGCGAGCCCCAGTCGATACCCGCGAACCACTCCAGCCTTTCGTCGAACCTCCCGTCTTGGCGCAGCGAACAGGCGAGCCAGCGAAGCGTGCCGGTCCCTGTACTGGCGCTCTTCGGCGCAAGACTGGCCACGGGGCATCCATGGCTGGCGCGCGGTCGAGGCAGAAGTCGCCGCTGGATGAGCGAGTCACGGGGGGACCGGTGGTCGCTCCCGACAGGTTGCCGGACTTCGCGACTTCAGCCCGCGAGGCCACTGGGAAGGCTACAGGGGTGTCGCCGGGAGGGCGAGAAGCGTCGACAAGCGTGAAGGAGCGGGGGTGGGGCGAAAGGTGAGTCGGGGCGGAAGGTACGGGAGGGGGGCTTGGAGGAGTCGACCGGCCGCGGGACGAGGTAGGTGTTCGGCTCGGTCGGTTGGAAACCGGGCGTGGTGAGCCGTAGCCGGCTGCCGATAGAGGTCGAGATCAGCGGAAGGTGAGCCGGATGGAGAACGGGGAATGGGTCTTTCATGGCTTCGCGGTTCAGTGGACATTCGCAGCGTTGCGGCACTGGGGGGCACGCTGGTGGGCGTGGTGGGTTTGTGGTTGACGTACCAGCAGGTGGTGTCGGGGCGACCTGACCTCGTCTTGAGAGTGGAGCATGTGGTGTTGCGGTCGGAGCTCGACGTGTTGGCCTTGCGGCAACGTCTGGCGCAGGTGGGTTTGGGCTTCCGAGGGAACGGCCTGGCCGCCTATAGGGGACTATACGGAGATGCGCGGCGAATTGCAGAAGCCTTGAACGAGAACCGCGCGGAGTACAAGAGAGACCTGGAGCGATTACTCGTGAGGTTGGAACTGTTGCGCGCGGTTGTTGCGGGGGAGCGTGGCGAATGGGCGGTCGAACAGGTTACGTACGATAGTGGGACCGTTAAGTGGGCCGACGACTTGGAATTGGAGGCGAGCGATGTGCGGTTGGCCCTTCGTGAGTTTCTGCCACGCGAGACCATGGAGCGGCTGAGGGACGACTGGTCAAACGTCGACCCGGAGACCGCCGCCGGGGTGCGGCGAGCGGCCGCGGCACTGCGCAATGCGGCGGGGAGCAACGAGGTGGGGAGAAACGGGATCGTCGCACAAGTGGAGGAGCTTGAATCGAGGATTGGTGATGCCGCGGAGGAGCGGGACCAGAGGGTATTCCTTACGTTGCGCATTTTGAACAGGAGTCGAGTCCCGAACGCGATAGTGCGTAGCGGGCTGCTGCGGGTCGGGGGCGAGGACATCCGCATTGAGCTCCCACGTTGGAGTGAGCTCGAGGCCAGGGCGACCGCGAGCGAGTACGGAGCGGGGTATGACGTGGGGTACACTTTTTCGCCGATTGGTGTAGGAGCGGGCGTTGGCAACTGGATTAACGAGAACGCGGGGATCGCTCCGTACGGTGGCCTGACACTACTCTGGCGATCGCGTAGGCTCAACGATATGGACGAGAGGGTCAGGAGGGCAGTCAGGATTGCATTCGCCGATAATGAAGGCTTCGCTCTTGCCGTGCAGGACGCAAGCGAGAGGACGTGGACCACGGGAGGAGAATTGGGGAGCATGCGCGGCGAGGAATATGATCAGGGGTTGGTGGCAGGATTGAACAGGGTGATGCCATCGGGTGGTGAGCGGTGAGCTGGGGAGTGGTTTGCGCGGCGTGGCACAGCGAAGTGCTCGGCGGGCGGAAAGCAGATGAGAGCGACGTTGCACTGGGAGAAAGTCCAGGAATCGTTGGGGTGGCATGCGGTTGCCTTGTTGGCGACACGACGAGGACGTGGACCCACGAGAGCGACCGACTCGTTGAACCCGATCGGTATTGTGGGCGGCCGTAGGAGACGGCAGGCGCCGAGGAACAGACAGGGCCGCCGGTCGTGAGTAGGTTCCGTCAATCCAGCAAAGTGGCGAGGAAGTGGCGCACGCGGTTGGCGTTGGCACCCAGGTCTCCGCCGCCGACGCGGGATTGAGACCGAGCGTCGACGCGGCTCGCGCCGCCACCGGCGTCGCGGATGCGGATGACCACGTCGTCCGCGAAGCCGAACCAGAACGTGCGATCGGTCGCCTCGATCCGACCCGCGGTCGCGTCGGTCTCCAGGACTTCCCAGCCCATCGCTTCGACCGCGGCGAGCGCGCGCTCGAAGGCGACGTCGGTGTCCACCGGCAGAGTCACCGGTTGGATGTCGGGATAGGCGGCACGCTGCTGCTCCGCGATGGCTTCGCCGTCGTAGTCGGTGCGGCCGGGCGTGTTGAGGGCGACCGCGGCCACGAACTGTGGCGGATTCTCGGTGTCCGTCGTGATGTCGTGGATCGGCGGCGCCCCGCCGCCGGAGACGAGAGCAGCGAGCGGAAAGAGACTGACGATGACCGCCGCAGCCAGGGCACCGTAGGCGAGTCGCTCGGCGCCTGGCGGCACCCGCCGGCGCAGGGCCGCCACAAGCAGCAGCAGCGCACCCACCACCAGCGTAAGGAAGCCGAGCGCGAGGAGGGCGAACGCCAAGCCCAGCGGCGCGACGCCGATGCGATAGCCCAACGGGGCGATGACGACGGCGGCGCTCCCGGCGATGGCGCCCCAGGTGCCGATGCGGGCCGCGGTCATGGCATCCTCCCTTCCGGAAGCGCGAAGACGTAGACGGCGTTGGTGCGGTCGCCGCCCACCGGGACGGCCAGGTACTGGCGGCCGTTCACCGCGTAGGTGATGGGGAAGCCCTGCGCCGACGCGGGAAGGCGCGTCTCGAAGAGCAGGGTGCCGTCCTCGACGTCGTGGATGAACAGGTGCCGGTCGGTGTCGCCGGAGACGACGAGGCCGCCGGCCGTGGTCAGGGCCGCCGTGCCGGGGCGGGTGGCCGTCGAGTGGCGCCAGCGGATTTCGCCGGTGTGGATGTCCATCGCGATGAGGTGGCCGGCGTGCTCGCCGCTGGCCGGGTGGACCGTGCTGCCGCGCGAGAACCAGCCGCGGTTGGCGTAGTAGTCGTTGCCCTCGACCTGCTCCAGCTCCGTGAACATGCCGCGCACGCAGGTTGGGTGGATGGGGATGTAGAGCAACTGCGTCTCCGGGTGGTAGGCGCTGGCCCGCCAGTTGCGGATGCCGCCGAAGTCGGGGCAGAACGAGAGCTCGACGCCGGCGACCGGGATCATCTCGGGCCGGTAGGTGACCTCGCCGGTGTCGGGGTCGACGTCCAGGACGTCCTGGTAGCCGAGGTCGTGCGCGGCGACGAAGGCGCCGGTCGCGCGATCGAGCTCCCACAGGATGCCGTGCTTGCCCATCTTGAAGAGCGAGCGCCGGCCGCGGTGGTCGATGAGCACGCTCTCGAAGACGTCGTCGAGGTCGTGGGTCTCGCCCGGCACGAACTGGAAGTACCACTCGAGCTCGCCGGTCGCCGGGTCGAGGGCGAGCACGCTGTTCGTGTAGAGGGCGTCGCCGTCGGTCTTGCGCGACACTCGGGCCCACGGCTTGGCCTGCGACGTCGACCAGAAAGTGAGGTTCGTCTCCGGGTCGTAGCTGCCGGGAATCCAGGAATCGGCCCCCGCCCGGAACGTCAGAGGCAGGTCGCCCCAGGTGTCGCCGCCCGGCTCGCCGGGGCGCGCGATGGTCGACGTGCGCCAGACCTCCTCGCCGGTCTCGGGGTCGTGGGCGGAGATGAAGCAGACGTCGTTCTTGTAGTTCTGGCAGCCGGTCATGCCGGCCACGATGCGGCCGGCGACGACGATGGGGCCGCTGGTGTAGCGATAGCCCAGCCGGTAGTCGGCGACGGTGTGGTCCCAGGCGACCTCGCCGGTGCGGGCGTCGAGCGCGACCATGTGGGCGTCCGACGTGTTGACGTAGATCTTGTCGCCGTAGATCGCGATCGAGCGCGTCCGCATGCCGGCCCCGACGGCCTCGAGCGCGTCGGCGGCCTCGAAGTCCCGCCCGTACTCCCAGAGCCGGTCGCCGGTGACGGCGTCGACGGCCTGCACGACGTTGCGCGGGCTCGGGATGTACATCACCCCGTCGTAGACGAGCGGCGTCGGCTGGCTGAGGCCGCGGCCGATCGCCCAGCCCCAGACGAGCTGCAGCTCGTGGACGTTGCCGCGGTCGATCTGGTCCAGCGGGCTGTAACCCCAGCCGTCGAGCGTCCGCCGCCAGTTCAGCCAGTCGGCGGGATCCGGATCCTGCAGCATCGCGTCGGTGACCGGCTCGAAGTCCCGCTCCTGCGCGAGGACCTGGGGCGCCATCCCGCCGAGGAAGAGCAGGAGCGTCAGGCCGGCGCCCAGCCGCATCGCGAACCGCCGCGGGGCGCGCGCACCGGGGATGGTCAGCATGGTCATGGCTACCTCGTTCAATCCGCGCCTCCGACTATAGCGCGGACCCGGCCCGCCCGCGCGGCGCCCGCGGGCGCCGACAAGGAGAGCGCGCCGCGACTCTCGCCTGTTGACGGAGCAGCCGGCGGACGCTACTTTGGCTCGATGCTGGCTGACGTGTTGCTCGCCGACGCTATCCGCAAGGGCTGGTTGCGGCCGCCCGTGCTGCCGGGAGCGGGACCGCCACCCGTACCGGCGCCGATCATGACGCTCGAGCGGCTCCGCGCCCTCCTCGGCGAATTCCGCGGCGACCGGTGATCTACCTCGACTCCTCCGTCGCACCGGCCCACCGGCTCATGGCTCGGTAGACGCGGGCCGCCGACCACCAGCCGCTCAGAAGCGGAACAGGCGGTTGACCTTCACGACGAACGCGCGGTTGCGGAGCGCCAGCGAGCGGGTCGGGCGCAACGGGTCGAGCTCCTGCTCCTCGGTGTAGACGACGAAGAGCTCGCTTCCCGGCGAGTACTCCCAGCGCAGCCGCAGGTTCGTGCCGAGCGCCCGGGTGGTGGAGTTGTACTGGAACAGGCCGCTGACGAACGTGCGCGGGGTGAACGTGTAGGTGACGCGCCCGCGCAGCAGATCGGTGCGGAACGATCCGGCCGGCAGATCGATCCAGTTGAGCGAGAGGCTCGGCTCGACCGAGAGGCGCGACGAGAGGTCGATGCGCCCGCGAGCCAGATCGACCGAGGTGAGGCGACCGCCGAAGTAGCCGCCGCTGGCCACCTCCACGCTTCCGGTGAGCGGCCGCTGCGGCCCGAGAATGTACGTCAGCCGTGCGTCCCGGAAGTCGTAGCCGCCCACGGGGACCGCGAGGTCCCTGCCCGAGGGGAAGAACGGCTCGACCAGCAACTCGTAGCTGTCGCTCAGCCGCACGCCGAACCGGTCGCTGTTCTCGAGCTCGGTCTGGAACGCGATCTGCGTCTGGCGCGTCTCCAGCCGCTCGGTGTCGGCCGCGAGGAAGTAGTCGAGACTCGCCTCGAGGACGAACTGCCGCACGGACTCGATCGACTGCGGCCGGGGGCTGAAGCGGGCCGAGACCGACGTGCGGCGGAAGTTGTCGCGGCGGAGGAAGCCGACCTCGGGCGCGAAGTTCCGCTCGACCAGCAGGTGATCGAGCTCGAAGCCGTAGCGGTCGCCGCCGTAGTCCAGCCGGGCCTGGTAGCTGGCGTCGCGCCCGGCGCGGCCGGTGGTGCGCGTGCGCGCGTAGTAGCCGAGGAGGTTCAGGTCGTCGAAGAACGAGAAGCTGGCGTCGGCGCCGTAGGCCGCGTTCGTCCCGGCGCCGTCGAGGGAGACGGACCGGTGCGTCACGATGGCGCCGATGCTGCTGCGCCGGAGGAGGTCGCGCTTGACGCGCAGCACCGTGAACGCGGTGTCGTCGGCGGACGTGGCGGTCTCGTCGTCGGTCCGGATGGCCAGGGCGCCGACGTCGAACGCTCCGACCTTGCCCGTCAGGCGTCCGCCGGCCAGAATCGGCACCACCCGGGAGCCGCTCAGGCCGATGCGCCGGCTGTAGAAGAGCGTCGGCGCGGCGCCGCCGCCCAGCACGCTCTCCCGCCGCAGGCTGCGGGCAGTGCGGAAGCTCCCGCGCGCGAAGTCGAAGATGCCCCGGCCCTCCAGGAAGAACTCGCGCTTCTCCGGGAAGAACAGGTTGAAGCGGGTCAGGTTGACCTGCTGCTCGTCCACTTCCACCTGGGCGAAGTCGGTGTTGTAGGTGAAGTCGGCCGTGAGGTTCTCGGTGACGCCGTACTTCAGATCGACGCCGAACGCGCCGTCGCCGTCCCGGCGCTTCGGAGGCCGGGCCCCGAGGTCCGTGGCGACGCCGCCGATGGCGTAGGGCTTGATCTCTAGCGGCGTGCCGGCCGGCGGGGCCTCGAGGCCGACCAGGGTGCCCGCGGCGGACACCCGGAAGACGCCGCCGCGCCCTCCGAAGCCGGCGGCCGAGATGGGGATCAGCGTCAGGTAGGCCCACTCGTTCTTGCGGATGACGGTGCGCCGGAGCTGAATGCCCCACACCTGATCGCGGGTCGGCCGGTAGCGCAGCGACTTGAACGGCACGACCATCTCGATGGTCCACCCGCCGTCGAACCGATCCGTCCTGACGTCCCACACCGGGTTCCAGTCGCGGTTCGGGTTCCCCTCGTTCGTGATCTGCTGGTCGACGAAGCCGCCGAGCGGGTTCGCGTAGAAGAGGAGCGCGTTGCGCCGGTCGTAGAAGGTGTCGATGAGGAAGCCGAACAGGTCGTTGTTCAGCATGGTGCGCGAGTCGCGCTGCCGGTCGGTGGCCGCCCACTCGCTCGGCGGCGCGCTGTCCCAGCAGCGGCCGGCGACGTAGAAGTTCTCGTCGTCGAACATCACCCAGGCGTCGGTCCGCTCGGTGGCCGGGGCGCCCTCGTCCGGGAGCTGCTGGATGAAGTCCGAGACGGGCGCCACCTCGCGGTAGACCGGCTCGTCGAGCCGCCCGTCGACGCGAAGGCCCGTCGCCAGGCGGATGGCGCGCACGGTTGCCCGCCCGCCGTCGCGGGTCACCACGGCCGGAGGGATCGGCGGCGGCGGGTCGTCGATGGGAAGGCCGGGCTCGGGCGCGACGGCCGGAGCGGGCATGCCGGCCGTGCGCTGCGCCGTCGCCCGCGGCATCTCGATCGCGTCCTGCGCCGTCGTCGGAGCGACGCCGGTCGTGCTGCCGTCGAATCGCGAGTGGGGGATCGTTTGCGCTGCCGTCGCTCGCGGCCAGCCGTCCGCGGTCTGGGCAGTCGCAGCCGTAGCGACGCCGAGCGGGGCGGCCCCGGTGGCAAGGCACGCGACGGCGACTGCTGCCGGCGCTGCCCGAGCGCGGCGGCGCGGAGCGCACGGAAGCCGGGGATGTCGGACGGCCATGAGGTGGGAGACGGGATCGCGACTGGCGCTTCCGCGCCGGTCGGCGTTCCCCTTCGGAAGCCCGCGGCGCGGCGCTCAGCGTATCAAATCGTTGACGGCAGCTGGCGGCGGAAGCACACGCCGCGTCGTGCTCGCGTGACGTCGCGGAATCGAGTCGCGCTCGACGCGCCCCGGATGGAGAACGGAGGAGGTCGCGACCTTCGCATCGTGCTCGCGTGACGTCGCGGAGTCGGGCTACGCTCGACGCGCCCCGGATGGAGAACGGCGGTAACATGACCCGGCTGGCGAACCCGAAGGGAGACGGGTCGCGACCGGCGTCCGGTCGCGCCAGTCGGAGCCGGTGAGACGATTCTGAACGGCCGGAGGTCATCCGGGGAGGAACGACCGATGCGCAGGAACCAGGGGCTCGCGGTAGCGACCACGGCGGCACTTGCCGTGATGCTGTTGTTCGGCGCGGCGTCAACGTCGGAGGCGCAGGACGGCGCCAGGAGCATCGACGCCCGCACGGTGCCCGTGCCGGCTGCCGCGAGTCAGGCGTTGCGGGAGTCGATCGCCGCTCCCGTGCCGGTGCCGGTGAGCGCGGACGGGGGCGGCCTGCCGGAGACGGACGACGAGTGGGCGGCGTTCGCCGCCGCCGCGGACGCCGCGGCGGGGCAGGGGGTGGACGCGGCCGCGGAGCAGCTCGGGCTCACGCTCGAACGTGGCGAGGTGGAGGGCGTGGCGGTGCATCGCGTCACGCCGAACGATGTCGACCCGGCCCATGCCGACCACCTGTTCCTCTATGTGCATGGCGGCGGCTACGTGTTCGGCGGCGGCGACGCGAGTGTGCAGGAAGCGCTCTTCATCGCCAGTCGGGCCCGGATTCCCGTGCTCTCCATCGACTACCGCATGCCGCCCGCCCACCCGTTCCCGGCGGCGGTCGAGGACGTCGTCACCGTCTATCGCCACGTGCTGGCGCAACGTCCGGCCCGCTCGCTCGCCCTGGGGGGCACGTCGGCCGGGGGAGGCCTGACGCTGGCCGCCGTGCATCGCTTCCTGGCGCTCGGGCTCGACGTTCCGGGAGCGCTGTACGCCGGCACGCCGTGGGCCGACCTCACCAAGACCAGCGACACGCTGTTCACCAACGAGGCGGTGGATCGTGTGCTCCTGACGTACGACGGGCTGCTCCGTGCCGCGGCGGAGCTCTACGCGGACGGCCACGACCTGAAGGACCCGCTGATCTCGCCGGTTTACGGAGACTTCGCCGGCTTCCCCCCGACCTACCTGGTGACCGGGACGCGCGACATGCTGCTCAGCGACACGGCGCGCACCCACCGCAAGCTCCGCGCTGCCGGGGCCGTCGCGGACCTCAACGTCTACGAGGGCGTGTCGCACGCCGACTACCTGCTGGTGCCGGACTCGCCGGAGTCGCAGGAGGTCTACGCGGAGCTGAACCAGTTCCTGCTGCGGCACCTGGAGTAGAAGCCGCGTTCTGCGATGGCGGCGCGCACCTGCCATGAAGCCGAAGCTCGTTCCGCTGCGGTATGAGAGGCCCTCGCTCCCGGAGGTCGCCGCGCGGGCGCGCAGCTTCTTCGAGATGATGAACCGGCGCCGAACGGTGCGGGACTTCAGTCCGGAACGGGTGCCGGCCGGGGTGATCGAGGATCTGGTGCGCGCGGCATCCACGGCTCCGTCGGGCGCGCACCGGCAGCCGTGGACGTTCGTTGCGGTGTCGGATCCGGACATCAAGCGGCGCATCCGCATCGCCGCCGAGCGCGAGGAGCGCGAGAACTACGGCGGGCGGATGCCGGACGAGTGGCTCCGCGCGCTGGAGCCGCTGGGCACGGACGAGCACAAGCCGTTCCTCGAGATCGCTCCCTGGCTGGTGGTCCTCTTCCGCCAGAACTACGGCGTGGGGCCGGACGGCGAGCACGTTCGCCACTATTACGTGTCGGAGTCGGTCGGCATCGCGGCCGGCCTGTTCCTGACCGCCGTGCACCAGGCGGGACTGGTGGCGCTGACGCACACGCCCAGCCCGATGGGATTCCTCCGGGAGATCCTGAACCGTCCGGACAACGAGACGGCGTGCCTGCTGATACCGGTGGGCTATCCCGCCGCCGACGCGCGGGTACCGGACCTGCGCCGCAAGCCGCTCGCAGACGTCCTGCAGATTCTGCCTGAGTAGGACTCCGCCATGCCGCCTGCGTGCGCGGCTGGAAGGGGCAGCCATCGCGCCCGCCCCGGGGTGATACGATGGCCGCGTTCTGTGTGGAATCGCGCGTCGCCACCGCGGTAGATCGGGGTCGACCGACCTCTGCGTGTCGGGGCGACGATCGGGGGAGAGACCAATGCGACCTGTCACCTTCGTCGTCCTGTGCGTTGCCTTGACCATGGCCGTGGCCGTCCCGGACGGGGCGGCGCAATCGACGTCCGGTGCCGCCCTGCCGTCCGATCTCGGGGTTGTCGACTTTCCGACCTCCGGTCCCCCCGATGCCCAGGTCCACTTTCTTCGCGGCGCGGCGATGCTCCATAGCTTCGGCCTCGAGGATGCGGCCCTGG
>JAPOVI010000018.1 GCA_026708265.1 Acidobacteriota bacterium | reverse complement strand
CGATCGTCCCGATGTTCACGTGCGGCTTCGACCGATCGAATCGCTCCTTCGCCATGACTCGCGCCCCTATCTCCCCGTGATGCGAGCGATGACATCCTCACTGACGTCCTGAGGCACCGGCTCGTATCGGTCAAAGTGCATGGAATACGTCGCCCGACCCTGGGTCCGGGACCGGAGGTCGGTCGCGTAACCGAACATCGCTGCCAGCGGCACGCGGGCGTTCACGATCTGCGTGCCGCCACGCGCCTCCAACGACTTGACGCGGCCCCGCCGGGTGTTGAGGTCGCCGATGACGTCGCCGGTGTACTCCTCCGGCGCGACCACCTCGATCCGCATCACCGGTTCGAGGAGCACGGCACCTCCCTTGCGCGCCGCGTCGCGAAACGCCATCGAGCCCGCAATCTTGAACGCGGCCTCCGAGGAATCGACATCGTGGTGCGATCCGTCGTACAGCGAGACGCTCACGTCCTCGATCGGGTAGCCCGCCAGCACGCCGGTCGTCATCGCGTCGCGTATGCCGTCCTCGACGGACTTGACGAATTCGCGGGGGATTGCACCGCCCACGATGGCGTTCCGGAACTCGAGCCCCTGCCCCGGGGAGCCGGGGGCGACGCGAATCCTGACGTGCCCGTACTGCCCCCGCCCGCCGGTCTGCTTGACGTAGCGACCCTCGGCCTCGGAGGGACGCGTCAGCGTCTCCTTGTACGCGACCTGCGGGCGCCCGACGCTGGCCTCGACGCCGAACTCGCGGCGGAGGCGGTCGACCAGGACCTCCAGGTGCAACTCGCCCATGCCGGAGATGACGACCTGGCCCGTCGCATCGTCCGTCTGCACCTGGAATGTCGGATCCTCGACCATCAGCTTCGCGAGGCCCGCGCCCAACGCCTCCTGGCCCGCCTTGGTCCGCGGCTCGATGGCGAGGCTGATGACGGGGCTCGGAAACTCCATCGATTCGAGCACCACCGGATGCTGCGGGTCGCAGATCGTGTCACCGGTCGCCACGCTGTTGAGCCCGACCGCGGCCGCGATGTCGCCGGCGTAGACCTGCTTGATCTCCTCACGCTTGTTGGCGTGCATCTTGAGAAGCCGCCCGATGCGCTCGGTGCGGCCGCGCCGCGGCACGGAAATGGAGGAGCCCGACTTCATCACCCCGGAGTAGACGCGGATGAAGGTCAACTGACCGACGTAGGGATCGGTCATCACCTTGAACGCCAGGGCGGCGAACGGAGCCGTATCGTCGGCGGGGCGCTCGACGTTCCGGTCGGCGTCGTCGTCGCGCCGCTTGGGGCTGACGCCGACGATCGGGGGCACGTCCAGGGGCGCCGGCAGATAGTCCACGACCGCATCGAGAAGCGGTTGGACGCCCTTGTTCTTGAAGGCCGATCCGCACAGGACGGGAACGAACGGCGCCTCCTCGTTGCGAACCGAGGAGATCAGCCGCTGCCGGATCGCGGCGCGCATCGCCGACTCGGGCAGCGGCTCGCCGCGAAGATACCGGCTCAACAACTCGTCGTCGACCTCGCAGACCTTCTCGACGAGCTGCTCGCGCAACCGCATCGCGTCGTCCCGGTAGGCGTCGGGAATCTCCTCGATCTTCGCTTCGGCCCCGAGCGTGGCCTCTTCGTAGCGCACCGCCTTCATGCCGACGAGATCGATGACCCCCGCGAATCCGTCCTCGGAGCCCATGGGCAACTGCAGCGCGACGGGGTTGGCCTGCAGCTTCCCGCGAATCTGGTCGAGCGCTCCGGAGAAGTCGGCGCCGACTCGATCCATCTTGTTGACGAAGCAGATCCGGGGCACCCGGTACTTGTCCGCCTGACGCCAGACCGTCTCGGACTGCGGCTCGACGCCGGCCACCGCGTCGAAGACGGCAACCGCTCCGTCGAGAACCCGCAACGACCGCTCCACCTCAGCGGTGAAATCGACGTGGCCGGGCGTGTCGATGATGTTGATCCGGTGGTCGCGCCAGAGGCAGGTGGTCGCTGCGGAGGTGATCGTGATTCCCCGCTCCTGCTCCTGGGC
>JAPOVI010000119.1 GCA_026708265.1 Acidobacteriota bacterium | reverse complement strand
AGCCCGTACCGCTGGCCGTAGCCGGTGGCCGTGATCTTGGCGAGCGCGCGGTCCAGGAACGACCGGTACCGGGAGCCGAGCCGGCGAACGAACCCCGCCTCGTGGGCGGGCAGGCCGTCGCCGGCGCGCAGGGCGGCCTTGACCCTCGGCACGATGTCGGAGTCCAGCAGCCGCGCGCGGTCGCGCAGCAGCCGCAGGATCGCCGCGCGGTCCTCGTCGGCGATGCCGCGCACCACGGGCACCAGGTCGGCGAAACCGTCGGTGCGCCGCCCGAGCTCGCGGATCGCCGCGATCTGCCGCAGGGCGCGGCGCCCGAGCCCGTCGGGGTCGACGCCGGCGGCCTGGAAGATCCGGGCGTAGGCGGGGTTTCGCGAGGGATTGGCGAAGCCGTCCCACTCGCTCAAGGTGCGCAGCCGGTCCAGCGGCTTGCGGCCGGCGCGCGCCCGGAACAGCAGGGAGCCGCCCTGGTCGATGCGCGCGATCTTGTGCCGGCGGGGGTTGACGACGACCACGTTGTCGAGGTCCAGGCCGAGGGCGTCCCAGTTCGCCAGCCAGACGTCGGCGGAGAAGCCCTTGAGCACCTCGTCGGCGCGCCGCTGCCGGATCGGCAGTTTCCCGAGGGTGGTCTGGTGCTCGACCAGGTCGCTGGCGACGCCGCGGATCGAGCCGTCGGCGGCGCGGACGATGGCGGAGCGCGGCGCGTCGAGGCCGAGCTCGCGGTAGGCGCGGTTGGCGACGGCCTCGGAGTACGCCTGGGCGGGGTCGTCGTAGAACTTGACGTAGCGCCGCTGGCCGTCGAGGCCGCGGTACATGCCGCCGGGATTGGAGCCGGTGGCGTCGGCGATCTTCGCGTGCAGCGCGGTGGCCTCGTCGAGCTCCGGGATGCTGTTCGGGTCCGCCAGGTCGAACCCGCGGCCGACGCGGCCGGCGTTGTGCTGGAACCCTGGGTCGATGCCGCGGGGCACCTGCGCGGTCTGCCCGGTGCGCGCGTTGAACCAGCTCCGGGTCTGCAGGGCCGGGTCCGGCGAGACCTCGAAGCCGTAGCGCCGCAGGTCGCGCTCGGAGAGCTGGACCACGGTGCAGCGGCAGTGCCAGCCGTTCGGCGGGTAGTGCGTGTGCCAGAAGGGGTGGTCGACGGGCAGCACGGTGCCGTGCCAGGCGGCGTGCTCGGGGCGCGTGCGCGCGTCCAGCACGGAGACGTAGCGGAGGTAGGGCATGGCCTGCTTGAGGCGCTGCGTGCGCTCCCAGCGCCCGTACGCGCCCGACATGCGCAGGTTCGTGTCGAAGATCGTCCGCAGCCGGCGCGGGCTGCCGAGCTGCACCAGGCGCTTCTCGCCGGTCAGCGGGTCGACCATCTCCTGCCGGCCCCACCAGCCCTTGCTGCGCAGCACGGGCTCGAGGCGCTCCTGGAACTGCCGGAAGGTCGACCCCTCGGCGATCGCGGCGTCGACCGCCTCGCGCAGGTCCTCGAGGATGTCCCGGCGCATGGCCTTGGCCGCGGTGAAGGCGCGGGCGTGCGTGGCGGCGTCGACGTCGCGCCAGTCGAAGCCGACGACGTAGCCCTTGGCGCGGAAGTGCCCGACCGCCTCGACGGGCGGTACGGACAGGAACTCAGGAGCCGCCATCGTCCGGGATCTCCAGCCCGGACAGCGCTCCCGAGAAGCCGAGGCGGTGAAGCAGCCGGGCGACGGCCTCGTCGTCCATCGCGTCGAACAGCGCCGGCAGCCGGCCCCTGAACGCGCGCAGCGTGCCGCCCGCGGCGGCGTGGTCGCGGGCGGCCGCCAGTATGGGCGCCACGGCCGGGTCGATCATCGGCTCCCAGTCGTCGACGGCGCGCGCGACGGCCACGTCGATCGCGTCGCGGACCTCCGGGGTCGCCTCGCGCGCGAGCGCCAGCAGCGCGCGGGCCATGTCGCTCCCGGATCCGCCGTTCGGCGGATCGTCCTCCTCCGGGTCGTCGCCGGCCGCCGGCGCCGCGGGCGCGGCCAGCACGTCGTCGTTCCCGTCGGGCCGCTTCAGGCCCA
>JAPOVI010000282.1:783-2025 GCA_026708265.1 Acidobacteriota bacterium | reverse complement strand
CCGCGAGACGGTGCGGAGCCTCGAAGAACACCGTCGTCTCGGGTCGCCGCAGGAGCTTCGCGAGGGCCTGCCGGCGTGGTCCCTTTCTGGCCGGCAGGAAGCCCTCGAACGTGGCGGGCGCCGCCGGCAGCGGTGACGCGGACAGCGCGGCCGTAACCGCACTCGGGCCGGGGACCGGGCTGACCGCGACCCCCGCGTCGTGCGCGGCCCGCAGCAGCTCGAAGCCGGGGTCGGACAGCCGCGGGGTGCCGGCGTCGGAGACGAGCGCCACATCCTTCCCACCCGACAGCCGCCGCATGACGCGCCGCGTCGCGGGCCCCTCGTTCTGGTCGTGCAGGCTCAGGAGTTCGCCGGGGGAGGCGTCGATGTGCCGCAACAGGATGCGGCAGCGTCTGGTATCTTCGCAGGCCACTGTCTCAACCGCTTTGAGGACGTTTGCCGCTCGCACGGTGAGGTCCTCCAGGTTTCCAATGGGCGTGGCTACCACGTACAGGGTTCCGGTACTCCTCGACGTTGTCATGACGCGCCCCATCTGCAACGGCGGACGCGGCCAAGCCTACGCGAAGCCGGGTTGGCGATCTCTTGCGAGCGCCCCGGAGCCGGTCCGGTCCCTCGCTACCGGAAACTCCAACGCGACTGGTCGCGCCGCGACCGAAGGTCGCGCGCGCACCCCGGCCGAGGGCTGTTTTCTTGCGAGGGGTTCCCCCTCGCGCACCCCGGCTGAAGGCTGTTTTCTTGCGAGGGGTTCCCCCTCGCGCACCCCGGCTGAAGGCTGTTTTCTTGCGAGGGGTTCCCCCTCGCGCACCCCGGCTGAGGGCTCTTTCACGCGGCGCGTCGTCGCGGTGCTGACCCTCGCGGTCGTCGCGGGGTGTCAGTCCGCGAGCGATGGCGGTCGGGACGCGGCGCGGGGTACGCCGGTGGCCGTGGCCCCTCCCGTCCCGGACCCCGCCGCGCAAGTCCGCGAGTGGGCGCGTCGCGCGCGGCATGCCTGGTCGCTTCTCGATGCGGGGGATGTGGCGGGGGCCCGGGCGGTTCGGGACGGGCTCGGCGGCGCTGGCGCGCTGCCGCCCCACCTGGAGGAACGCATCGAGCTGGAGCTTCTCGACGCGGGACTTGCGCTCGGGCGCGGAGCCGTCGACGCGGCCGCGGAGACCCTGCATTCCCTCGGGGCCGGGAGCGCCACCGGACACCTGCGTTTCGCCTTGCTGCGCGCGGACGTGGCTGCGGCTTGGGGCGACCACG
>JAPOVI010000282.1:0-773 GCA_026708265.1 Acidobacteriota bacterium | reverse complement strand
GACCACGCGCGCGCCGTGGCCGTACTCGTCGGCTTCGAAGCTCGCGATGGAGCCGATGTCCTGACGCTCGGTCGCGCGATTTGGCGGCACGGTACGCGCGTGCAGGGCTACCGACTGGCGAACTTGAGGACCCGGGCGCGCGGCGCGGAGCGGGCCTGGTGGCATTTCCTGCAGGCGTACAACGAGGCGCTGACGCCCGTTCGCCAGCGCACCCTGTGGACCGGCTGGCGGCAGGGACACCCGGACCATCCGGCGGCGTTGGCCCGGCCGCCGGGGCCCGACGCGCCGAGTCCGCGGCGCGTCGCCGTGCTGCTGCCGTTGTCGGGGCGTCTCGCCAACGCCGGCGAGCGTGTGCGTGACGGATTCCTGGCCGGCTACTACGCGGCTGGACCCCTGCCGACGCAGTCGGTTGCGCTCTACGACACCGCGGCCGCTCCACTCGACGCGCTGTACGAGGAAGCGCTGGCCGACGGCGCAGAGGCGATCGTGGGACCCCTTTCCAAGGACAACGTTGCGCGGATGTGGGAGCTCGATCCGGTCCTACCGACGGTGACGTTGAACACGATTGCGCCGCGGGCGGCGGGTGCGGCGGCGCCGCGGATGATTCAGTTCGCCTTGGCCGTGGAGGACGAGGGCCGCGCCCTGGCGCACCGCATCGGCGTTGACGGCCGGCGACGGATCCTCGTGTTCCGGACGCGGGCGGAGTGGTCGGAGCGCGCGGCGGTGGCGCTCGAGAAGCACCTGCCGGACGACGTGGAGCTCGTCGACGTTGG
>JAPOVI010000365.1 GCA_026708265.1 Acidobacteriota bacterium | reverse complement strand
CATCGCCACCGCCTTCAACCGCAACCACAGCCAGAACGGCGAGGGCGGCATCGTCGTCGACGAGTTCCTCGTGGAGTACGCCGTCGACCGCGTCGAGACCACGTCGACGGTCTGGCTCGGCCTGACGCTGGGCTGCGCGCGCTGCCACGACCACAAGTTCGACCCCGTCTCGCAGAAGGAGTTCTACGAGGTCCTGGCGAACTTCAACAACATCCCCGAGCGGGGGAAGGCGTTCAAGTACGTCAACTCGCCGCCCCTCATCACCGCCCCGACGGCCGAGCAGGAGGCGGAGCTGGCGGAGCTCGACGAGCGGATCCGCAAGGCGCGCGAGGCGTTCGACGCGCTGGCGGTCGAGGCGGATGCGGCGCAGGCGGAGTGGGAGGCCTCGCTGGCCGGGGCCGGCCGCGTCGAGTGGACGCTGCGCGACGACCTGCTGGCCCACCACGCGTTGGACGGCGACATCGGCGGCGTCCATGAAGGTCGGGTCGTGGCCGCCGCGCTCCAGGACGGGCAACCCCGCTTCGTCGACGGCCGCATCGGCGCGGCGGCCGCCTTCGACGGGCAGCGCTTCATCGACGCCGGCAACAGCCCCGACCTGACCTACGACGATCCGTTCACGCTGGCCGTCTGGATCCGGCCCACCGCCGCCGACGGCGTCGTCGTCTCGCGGGCGAGCGGCGGCGACCAGGGCGAGGTCGGCTGGGGGCTGTACCTCGAGGACGGCAAGGTCCGGCTCAACCTCTCGACGCGCATCCTGGACGACGGCGTGAGCGCCGAAACCGTCGAGCCGGTGACGCTGGGCGCGTGGCAGCATGTCGTCGCCACCCACGACGGGTCGAAGACGCCGGGCGGAATCCGCATCTACATCGACGGCGAGCCGCAGGAGCTCACACCGCTGCTCGATCTGGTCGGCAACCGGCTGCCGCAACGCTACCCGCTGCGCATCGGAGCGAGCGGCTCGACGAAGCCGCGCTTCGAGGGCGCGATCGACGATCTCCGGATCTACGGCGCCGTCCTGACGCCGGCCCGGGCCGCCGTCGTGGGCACGGCCGAACCGGTGAGCGCGATCGCCGCGCTGACGCGCGAGCAGCGAACCCCGGCCCAGGCCGAGAAGCTCCGCCTCGCGTTCCTCGACCAGTACGCGCCGCCGGAGATCCGCAGCGCCTGGCAGGCGATGGCGACTCTGGAGCGCGAGCGCGAGGGCCTCTGGGAGAGCTTCCCCACCGTGATGGTGATGGAGGAGATGGCGGAGCGGCGGCCCACGTTCCGCCTGAACCGCGGCGCCTACGACAACCCGGCGGAGGAAGTCCTCCCCGGCGTCCCCGCGGTGCTTCCGCCCCTCCCCGAGGGAGTCGAGGCGAACCGGCTGTCGTTCGCGCGCTGGCTGGTCGATCCCGATCATCCGCTGACGGCCCGCGTCACCGTCAACCGCTTCTGGCAGATGTACTTCGGGACCGGGCTGGTCGCGACGGCCGAGAACTTCGGGACCCAGGGGGAGTATCCGAGCCATCCCGAGCTGCTCGACTGGCTGGCGACCACGTTCGTCGACTCCGGCTGGGACGTGAAGGCGCTCCAGCGGGCGATCGTCACCAGCGCCACCTACCGGCAAGCGTCCCGGGCGGCGCAGGCGCTGCGCGAGCGCGATCCGGAGAACCGGCTCCTGGCGCGCGGCCCCCGGCTGAGGCTGCCGGCGCCGATGATCCGCGACCAGGCGCTGGCCGTCTCCGGCCTGCTCGCCGAACGGCTCGGCGGACCCTCCGTGAAGCCCTACCAGCCCGCGGGGCTGTGGGCCGACATGGTCGAGGGCGGCTACGGGGACTACGTCGAGTCCGAAGGCGAGGACCTGTACCGTCGCAGCCTCTACACCTTCTGGAAGCGGACGCTGGGCCCGCCGTCGATGATGACGTTCGACTCGTCGACCCGCGAGACCTGCATCGTACGGACCGGCCGCACGAACACGCCGCTCCAGGCCCTGAACCTGATGAACGACGTCACCTACGTCGAGGCGGCGCGGCGGCTCGCGGAGCGTGCGATGGTCGACGGCGGGGCGTCTCCCGAGGACCGGCTCGGCTACGCCTGGCTGCTCGCGACCGCACAGCGGCCTCCGGAGGCGGCGGAGGAGATTCTCGTCGACGGCTTCGCCCGGCACCTCGACCGCTACCGGACGGACCGCGCCGCGGCCCTCGAGCTGGTCAGCCAGGGCGAGTCGGCGCGCGACGAGACGCTCGACCTGGCGGAGCTCGCCGCCTACACGATGATGGCCAACCTGATCCTGAACTTCGACGGCACCATCACGAAGGAATAGAGACGATGCACGCCCCTCTCGAACAGTGGCTCAGCCGGCGGCGCTTTCTGGAGCTCGCCGGCACCGGGATCGGCACGGCGGCCCTGGCGACCCTCTTCGGACAGGACGTCGCTGCGCGGACACGAGCCGCGCAGGGCGCGGCCCAGGCGCCGGGGGCGTCGGGAACGGTGCCCGGGGCCGGCGTCGGCGCCCCGCCGGGGCTGCCGCACCATGCGCCGAAGGCCAAGCGCGTCATCTACCTCTTCCAGTCGGGCGCGCCCTCGCAGCACGAGCTGTGGGACTACAAGCCGCGCCTCGCGGAGATGGTCGGCGAGGACCTGCCGCCTTCGGTGCGGGGGAACCAGCGCGTCACCACGATGACGGCGGCGCAGGAGCGCTTCCCGCTCGTGCCGTCGCGCTTCCCGTTCCGGCAGCACGGCGCCTCCGGCGCCTGGGTCAGCGACCTGATGCCGCACACGGCGAAGATCGTCGACGAGCTGACCTTCATCAAGTCGATGCACACGGAGGCCATCAACCACGACCCGGGCATCACGTTCTTCCAGACCGGCGCCCAGCTCGCCGGAAGGCCCAGCATCGGGGCGTGGCTCTCGTACGGGCTCGGCACGCTGAACTCGGATCTCCCGACGTTCGTGGCGATGGTCTCCAAGGGGTCGGCCCAGACCGGGCAGCCGCTCTACGACCGGCTGTGGGGGAGCGGCTTCCTGCCGACGCGCTACCAGGGCGTCAAGTTCCTGTCGACCGGCGATCCGGTGCTGTACCTCTCGAACCCGCCCGGCGTCGACGGCGACGACCGGCGGCGCTTCCTCGACGACCTCGGCAGCCTCAACCGCCTGAAGGAGGCCGAGTTCGGCGACCCGGAGACGGCCACCCGCATCGCGCAGTACGAGATGGCCTACCGGATGCAGAGCTCGGTGCCGGAGCTGACGGATCTCAGCGACGAGCCCGACAGCACCTTCGAGCTCTACGGACCCGACTCGCGCACGCCGGGGACGTTCGCGCGCAACTGCCTGCTGGCCCGCCGGCTGGCGGAGCGCGACGTGCGCTTCATCCAGTGCTTCCACCGCGGCTGGGACCAGCACACGCGCCTGCCGCGAGGCATCGAGCGCCAGGCGAAGGACGTCGACCAGGCGCAGGCGGCGCTGGTCCAGGATCTCAGGAACCGCGGCCTGCTCGACGAGACGCTCGTCGTCTGGGGCGGCGAGTTCGGCCGCAGCGCCTACTGCCAGGGCGTCTTCACCGAGGAGACCTACGGCCGCGACCACCATCCGCGCTGCTTCACCATCTGGATGGCGGGCGGCGGCGTGAAGCCAGGCGTCACCCACGGGGTGAGCGACGACTTCTCGTACAACATCGCGCGCGACCCGGTGCACATCCACGACCTGCACGCGACGATGCTGCACCTGCTGGGCATCGACCACACCCGCCTGACGTACCAGTACCAGGGCCGCGACTTCCGCCTGACCGACGTTCACGGCCGCATCGTCGACGCCGTCCTGGCCTGAGGCGAGCCGGAGCGGCGGCGGAGCTTGAGGGCGCGAGGGGCCCGAGGCCAGCACACGTCTCCTCAGGCGGGAACGGCGCTGACCGGTAGCGACTCCAGGCCGCGCAGGACGATGGCGCGGCGGAAGGGGGGGCGCTTCCCGCAGAGGGCCAGCGAGGCGTAGCGCTCCAGCAGCACCTCCAGGGCGACGCGCGCCTCCAGGCGGGCCAGCGGCGCGCCGAGGCAGTGGTGGATGCCGCGGCCGAAGGAGATGTTGCTGCCGCGAGAGCGCGTCAGGTCCAGGCGGTCCGGTTCGTCGAACGCCTCCGGATCCCGGTTGGCGGCTCCCAGGGCGAGGACGGCGGGCTCGCCGCGCCGGAGCGGGACGCCGCGCATCTCGCAGTCTTCGACGACGCCCCGCAGGTCGAGTTGCACCGGGGTGTCGAAGCGCAGCAGCTCCTCCACCGCGGCCGGGATCCGGCTCGGGTCCTCGCGCAGCAGCCGCATCTGCGCGGGGTGCTCCAGGAGCGCCAGCACGCCGTTCCCGATCAGGTTGGTCGTCGTCTCGTTGCCCGCGATGAGCAGCAGGCGCAGCATGGTCAGCGTCTCGCGCTCCGTCAGCGCGTCCCCGGCCTCCTCCGCCTGCGCGAGGGCGCTGATGATGTCGTCGCGCGGCTCGCGCCGGCGGGCCTGGATGATGGGCAGGAAGTAGGCGTCGAACGCCTCGCCCGCGGCGTCGGCGCGCGCGCGCTCCCTCGCGCCGACGAGCGGCTCGAGGATGCGCGCGCGGTCGTGCGACCACTCCGCGAAGCGGGCCCGGTCCTCCGGCGGCACCCCCAGCATCTCCGCGATCACGATCACCGGGAGCGGCCCCGCCACCGCGCGCATCAGGTCGAAGCCCGCCGGGTCGTCGACGGCGTCGACGAGCTCGTGCATCACCGCCCGGATGTGCGGCTCGAGGGCGTCGACCACCCGCGGCGTGAACGCCTGGTTGACCAGGGACCGCAGGCGCGTGTGGTCCGGCGGATCGAGGAACAGCATCGTCCAGTCCACCCGCGGCGGCACCGACCGGCGCCGGCGCCGGTTCGGAGACACGCTGTCGGGGCGGTTCGAGAAGCGCCGGAAATCGCGGAGGATCGCCTCGACGTCCGCGTAGCGGGTGAACACCCAGGCGTTCAGGACCCGGCTGCGGTGCACAGGGGAACGCTCCCGCAGCCTGGCGTAGGTGGGATAGGGATTGCGGAGCATCCGGGACGCGATCGGATTGAACGCCGCGCCGCTCCGCCAGCGCTCCGGCAGCGCGGCGGTCCCCGCCGCGAGCGCCCGCATCGTCCACCGGAGGTCGGCCCGCGTCATCGCGCTGCGGCTCCGTTCCGGCCGCGCCCCGATCGCAACGGGAGGACCTCGTGAAGGAGCGTCCGGCCGCGTCCCGTCAATCGTACAGGGTGGCGGGCAGCCTCGCGCGGTCGAGAGCGATCGCCGTCGCGGGCGCGTGCGCCCCTGGGGTGGCCCAGCAATCAGCGCTGCCGCTCGATGGGGTCCGCCAGCGCCGCCGAGTCCGCGGTCAGCGCCGTGTCGCCCTCGGGATAGCCGAGCACCTGGAGGATGTAGGCGGTCACGTCGACGTAGTCGGGCTCGGGGAGCAGCGAGCCCTCCGGCGGCATGTTCTCGGCCGAGTAGGCGAGCAACTCGGCCACCGGGCGCCCGCCCCAGGCGTCGAAGAAGAAGGGGCCGGCCAGCGCGGGCGCCGCGAACTCGTTGGCGCCGCCCCGCAGGGAGGAGCCGTGGCAAGACTGGCAGTGCTCCTGGTAGACCGCCCGGCCCCGCTCGGCCTGCGGCGCAGTGAAGGCGCCGGCGGCCAGGGCATCGGCCTGCCCGGGTCGTGGTTCGACCGCTTCCGCCGCGCGGGGTGGAGCGGCGGCCCACGCGACCGGACCCGCGCCGGTCGCCAGCCAGCCCCACGCGGCGCCGAGGCAGCAGGCGCCGGCGGCGATCCGCCTCACCCCGCGCCGGCGGCCCTCCCCCGCCCAGCGGCCATGCTCCGTGCGGAGGCTGCGGCCCCTGCGGCCGACCGCCGTCAGCGCGGGGGACACCCTTCGCCCGTCAGTGCGCCAGCGCATAGCAGTCGCGGCGCGGGTCGCCGGCGGCCAGGCGGTTGCCGGTCGCCGGATCGATCAGGACCGCCGTCGCGCAGCCCGAGATGCCGAACGCCGGGACGTCGTTGACCTGGTGTCCGCGCCGCCGCAGCTCGCGCACCACCTCGGGCGAGACCCGCGATTCCACGTCCATCTGGTTGAAGCCCGCCGCGTGGGGCCAGAACGACCCGTGCAGGTGCTGCGTCCGCACCCGCGGCCAGGCGATGGCGTCGTGCAGGTTCGGGTACCAGTCGTCCCAGAACTCCACGACGTTCAGGAATGCCTGCAGGATGGTCTGATCCTGGTTGTCGCCCCCCGGGGTCCCGATGGCCATGAGCGGCTCGCCGTCCTTGAAGACGATGCTCGGCGTCAGCGTGTAGCGCGGCCGCGCGCGCGGGCGGATCTGGTTGGCGTGGTCAGGGTCGAGCCAGAACTGCTCGCCGCGCGTGCTCAGTCCGATGCCGGTCCGGCCGAGGATGACCCCGCCGCCGGTCCAGCCGCCGCTCGGCGTCGCGTCGAAGATGTTGCCGTCCGCGTCGATGACCGCGATGTGCGTCGTGTCCTTCAGTCCGCCCGCCGACGGCACGAACGACCCGTCGGCGTCGCTCGCCGCCACCCCGTCCGCGATGTCCGCCGTCCAGAACGGCCAGGCGTCGACGTCGGGGTCGTGCGGCAGCGGGTCGCCGGCCCGGAACGCCCGCGAGGCCTGCCGGGGGTCGATCTCCGCCGCCCGCGCCTCGGCGTAGGTGTAGGAGAGCAGCCCCTCGGCCGGCACGTCGACGAAGTCGGGGTCGGCGTAGTAGGTGTCGCGGTCCGCGTAGGCCAGCTTCATCGCCTCGACGACGGTGTGGATGTAGTCGGGGCTGTTGTGGCCCATCGCCCGCAGGTCGAACTGCTCCAGGATGTTCAGCGCCTGCAGCAGCACCGGGCCCTGGCTGTTGAAGCCGTGCTTGTAGATGGTGTAGCCGCGGTAGTCGGTCGTCGTCGGCGGCTCGACCCGCGAGTAGAACTCGGCGAAGTCGCCGAGCTCGAACGGCGCACCGTGCTCCTGCAGGAAGGCCACCATCTCCTCGGCGATGTCGCCCTTGTAGAACCGGTCGCGGGCGGCGGCGATGCCGTGGTCGCGGCCCAGGTACGAGCGCTCGCGCTCGGCCTCCACCATCTTCGTGAGCGTCGCGGCCAGGGTGGGGAAGCGGATGGTCTCGCCCGCCGCGTAGAGCGAGCCGTCCGGCTTCAGCCAGAAGCGCTGGTTCTCCGGCCACGCCTCCATGAACTCCAGGTTCGCCTCGATGGCGCGGGCGGTGAGCGGGCGCAGGGGGAAGCCGCGCTCCGCGTATTCGATGGCGCGCCGCGAGACCTCCTCGAAGCTCATCGTGCCCCACCGCTCCAGGACCGTCAGCGCCCCGTGCAGCGCGCCCGGCACGACGGCCGGGTCGAGCCCCTCGCCGAACAGGTCGCGCCCGCGCGAGCGGTACCACTCGATGCTGGCCCCCTTGGGCGCCCAGCCCTGCCCGACGACGGAGATGACCTCGCCCTCCCGGGCCGGGTAGACGAGGACCAGCGACTCGCCGCCGAGCCCGTAGAGGTCCTGCTCGACGACGCCGCCGACCAGGAGCGCCGTCACCCCCGCGTCGAAGGCGTTGCCGCCCTTGAGCAGGATCTCGAACGCGGCCGCCGTGGTCAGCGGATGTCCCGTCGAGACCGCGGCGTTCGGCCCCGAGACCGCCGGCCGCTGCGCATCGAGCGGGGCGGCCAGGAACGTCGCGAGGAGCAGGCCGACGAGGGCGCCGGCCGCCACCGCGCGGGGCGGCGTTCTCCGGGCTCCGCGCGTCTTCCTGTCGGTACCGGTGAGGCGTCGTGGCAGGTGCGGCATCATGGCTTCAGTGCCTCCACGTTGGTCGCTGCCGCGCATCGGCTTCGCGTCGCAGCGGACCCCGACGGGCAGCGTACGAAAACCGCGGCCCCGCCGCAAGCCCCGTCCGCAGCGTCATCGCCGGCGGCGTCCGGGCCCCGGCCGGGCAGAACAAGACTGCATGCGTGATGCGTCTGGCCGTACATGCACGCATTCAGGAAGAACACGGTCCCGACCGGTGGTCGTCCGCTTCGGCTGTGGCCCGGCGTCGCGGCCGCATGCCTGCTGGCGCTGCTCCGGTTCGGGGCGCCGCTCGTGAGCTCCGAACCATGGGCCGGTCTGGTCTCCGTGGGGGGCGGGTTCGCCGGCGCCGGGGCGATCGTCGTCTGGTGGACGTTCTTCAGCCGGGCGCCGCGTGCCGAGCGCTGGGGTGCCGCCGCGCTGATGGCGATCGCGCTGGCCGCGACGCCGCGCATCCTCCACGAATCGGTCGCCATGGGGAACCTGGGGCTCCAGTTCTTCATCTACGCCCTCCCGACCGTGGGCCTCGCACTGGTCGCCTGGGCGGTAGCGAGTCGTCACCTGTCTCCCGCGCCTCGACGCGTGTCCCTGGTCGCGGCCATCCTGCTCGCGACCGGCATGTGGACGCTGCTCCGCAGCGACGGGCTGACCGGGGCCGGCACACCGGAGTTCGCGTGGCGCTGGTCGGCCACGGCCGAGGAGCAGTTGCTGGCGCGTGCCGCCGGCACGCCGCGGGTCGCCCCGCCGGCACCGCCGGCGAGGCCGGATGCCGATGCGCAGAGCACCGTCGGCGACGGGCCAGCACCGGCGGTTGCCGGGCGGAGCCTGCACCCGGAAGCCGCGTGGCCCGGGCTCCGCGGGCCCCGGCGCGACGGCGTCGTCCGCGGCGTCCGGATCGAGACCGACTGGGCATCGTCGCCGCCGGTCGAGCTGTGGCGACGGCCGATCGGACCGGGTGTCTCGTCCTTCGCGGTTCAGGGCGACCTTCTCTATACCCAGGAGCAGCGCGGGGAATACGAGATCGTCTCCGCCTACCGTGTCACGACGGGCGAGCCCGTCTGGAGACACCGCGACGCCGGTCGGTTCTGGGACTCGCACGTCGGTGCCGGCCCGCGCGCGACACCGGCGGTCGGCGACGGGCGCGTCTACACGCTCGGCGCCGCCGGGATGCTCAACGCGCTCGACGCGGCCAGCGGCGACGTCGTCTGGTCGCGCCACGCCGCCACCGACGCCGGCGCGGAGCTTCCGCTCTGGGGCTTCGTGAGCTCGCCCCTGGTGGTCGACGACGTCGTCATCGTCTATGCCGACTCGCTTGCCGCGTACGACCTCGCCACGGGCGAGACGCGCTGGTCCGGTCCGGGGGCCGGTGGGAGCCACAGCTCACCGCAGCTCCTGACGATCGACGGCGTGGCGCAGGTGCTGCTGCTGACGAGCGGCGGCGTGGTCAGCGTCGCGCCGGCTGACGGCCAGCTGCTCTGGGAGCACCCCTGGCCCGGCATCGGGATCGTGCAGCCGGTCCTGACCGGGGAGGGCGACGTCCTGTTCAGCATGGTCGACGCCGCCGCCGTACCCATCGGCACGCGCCACATCGCCGTCTCGCGAGGGCCGGGCGGATGGACCGTCGAGGAACGGTGGACGGCGTCCACGCTCAAGCCGTCGTTCAGCTCCGTGGTCGTGCACGAAGGCCACGCCTTCGGTTTCGACGGCCGAATCCTCGCGTCCATCGACGTCGAGAACGGGGAGCGCAACTGGAAGGGGGGTCGCTACGGGAGCGGCCAGCTCCTGCTGCTGGCCGACCAGGATCTGCTGCTCGTGGTCTCGGAGCAGGGCGATCTCGTCCTGGTCGAGGCTTCCCCCGATCACCATGCGGAGGTCGCGCGGTTCCCGGCGATTGCGGGGAAGACGTGGAGCCAGCCGACGCTGGTGGGCGACACCCTTCTGGTTCGCAACGGGCGCGAGATGGCGGCGTTCCGACTGGCTACGGAGCAGTGTAGGGATAAGCCGTGGGATGTCGCCTCGCTCTCGCCCGCCTTCGTCGGTTCCGCCTTGCCTGGACGGCACGCGGACGGCAGCGGGTTGCACCTGTTCACACGCTCGAGTCCCGGCATGGCTCTGCATACAGATGCTAGTATTTCGTAGGTACAGCAACGCGGCGATGCGGCGACCCGCCGCGGGCGTCTTGCGGAAAGCGTGTGGCACACGGAGGACGGCAGGGTATGTACGAAGGCACGATCGTGCTCGATCGACGGTCGCCGGAGAGCCTGCAGAAGCAGATCCGGAGACAGATCGCGATCGCCATCGTCAACCGGCAGTATCCGCTGGACCAGCCGCTGCCATCGGTTCGGAAGCTCGCGGCGGACCTGCAGGTCAGCACGACGACCGTGGCGCTGGCGTACAACGGGCTGACGACTGACGGTTTCGTCAAGGGGCGCGCGCGCTCGGGGTACTTCGTGAACCCGGACGCGCTGACCGATCCGGGCCACGCGTTGAGACCGGACGCACGGGGGGAGCTCGGCGTACCGACCCGTGTCGACTACCGCAAGCTCTTCCGGGGCCGAAGCTTCGACCGCGAGCGGGTCGTCAAACCCTCCGACTGCCTGGTTCGTTACCGCTACCCGTTCGTGTGCGGACTGATCGACCCATCGCTGTTTCCGGTCGCGCGCTGGGGCGAATGCGTGCGCGATGCGGTCAGCGCCGTGGCGATCGGCAACTGCGCGACCGACTTCTCCGACACCGACGATCAGATGCTGATCGAGCAACTGACGCAACGCGTGCTGGCCAAGCGGGGCATAGTCGCCCACCCCGACGAGGTGCTCGTGACGCTGGGCGGTCAGCAGGCCCTTTACCTGGCCATGCGGCTCCTGCTGGCGCCGGGCGAGACGCTCGGTGTGGAGGATCCCGGGTACCCGGACGTGGTCAACATGGCGAGGATCGAGGGAATTCAGGTCCGGCGGCTTCCCGTGGACCCGAAGGGACTGGTCTTGTCAGAGGAGGTGGACCGATGCAAGTGCCTCTTCGTAACGCCGAGCCACCAGTTTCCGACGACTGTCACGATGCCGCTCGAGCGCGAGCTCGATCTGCTGAACCTCACCGCGAAGAACGGACAGTTCGTCATCGAGGACGACTACGAGTCCGACGTGAGCTTCCACAAGACCCCGCCGCGGGCGCTCAAGAGCCTGGACCGCTGGGGCAACGTCATCTACGTCGGCAGCCTCTCGAAGTCGCTGCTGCCAGGGTTGCGGATCGGCTACCTGGTGGCGGACCGGGAGTTCATCCGGGAAGCGAGAGCGTTGCGCCACTACATGCTCAGGCATCCGCCGGTGAACAACCAGCGGAGCGTCGCGCTGTTCCTTCAGCGGGGCTACTTCGACCGGTTCGTCGCCAGGTTGACCCGGATCTACACGAAGCGCTGCGACGTGATGCACGAATCGCTCGAACGGCATTTCCCCGGCGCAGCCGTAAAGCCGGAGTACGGCGGCGCGATCATCTGGCTGAGGCTGCCGGAAGACGTGGACGCGGAGGTTCTGCACAGGCTCGTTGAACCCGAAGGCGTGTTCTTCGAAACGGGCGGATTCACGTTCTCCGATCAGATTCAAAACCGCAACCACATACGCCTGGGCTACTCGGTCATCAACGAGTCGCTCATTCCGGAGGGGATACGCAGGGTCGCCCAGGCCGTTCCCGCAGCGCGGGGCGTCGCGGAACCAGCGGAGGCGTGATCCGCGCGGACGCCCGGCGCGCCAAGTCGGGCTGCGCTTCTGTACTTATCCGTGTCGGCGCCTGTCTATAGACAAGGCGCCGGTCGTTGCATACTCTTGGCGGTGCCGGACCGTCGTCGGCTGGCTCGCTTCGATCGCTCCACCGCTTGCTCAGTTGCTGCTGGCGATTCTGCCGGGTGGACGGGCGCCTGCGGTTGTGCCGCAAGGGCGCCATCCTGGACCATGAGACTCTGTCCGACCACGGTGCGTTGAGCATCATCGTCTGAGCGGCACATCCACACGGCCGAAGGTCGGCGGTCGAAGGCGACAAAGTGGAAAACCGGGAGAGGCACAAGGGTCTTCATCAGACTGCACCTGAACCCGGCTTGGATCACGGTGGGAGCCTTTGTGGGAGGTGCGACAGCCTGGCCGCGTCTGGTCCCGGCCGGACGCGCCCCACGGCGGCGAGGGCGCCCTCGACGTGGCCGTTCCGGGCCTGCGCCGGGACGACGGAGGGCCACTTCAACCGTCAGCGAGGATGCCAACGTGCTTGTGAGTGCCATGTCATTCCTGGGCTTCACCCTGCTGGTCGCGGTGATTTCCTACGCCTACACGCGACGCGACCGGATGACGACCTGGGACGCGTACTTCCTTGGAGGCCGCAGCCTGTCGGCGTGGGTCGTCGCAGGGTCCCTAATGCTCACCAATCTCTCGACCGAGCACCTGATCGGCCTGAACGGGGACGCCTTCAACCACACCATCGCCGTCACCGCCTGGGAGACGACCGCCGCGATCGCGATGGTCGCAACCGCGCTCTTCTTCCTGCCCCGCTACTTGCGCATGGGTCTGTCGACCATACCGGAGTACATCGCCGCCCGCTACGACAGGGCCACCGGCGTAATCGCGGCGAGCGTGTTCCTGTTCTCGTACGTACTTGCGATCCTGCCCGTCGTGCTGCTCTCCGGGGCCACCGGCATCGACAGCCTGTTCGGCTTGCAGGAGGCGTTCGGCTTGAACCAGGAGCAGGTGATCCGGCTTCTCGTCTGGGGCGTCGGAACGCTCGGCTCGCTCTACGCGATTCTCGGGGGCCTCAAGGCGGTCGCGATCTCGGACACGATCAACGGCGTCGGGTTCCTCGTGGGAGGCCTGCTGATCCCGCTGCTGGCGCTGGTCCAGATTGGAGGGCGCCCGGTGCGCCGTCAGCCGCCGGGCGGGGCCGGCCGGTCGCCCCAGCGCCGCACCCGTTCGGTCAGCGTCGCGAGCCAGTTGCGCACCTGGGTGAAGACGAGAAACTCGTCGTTGACGCGCCGGTGGGCGTTCTGGCCGAGCTGGTCGCGCCCAGCCACGTCCTCGAGCAGCGCGTCCAGGCGCGCGGCAATCTCTTCCGGGTCCTCGGGGTCCTGGATGAGCCGGCCGTCCACGCCGTCGCGGATCTGCTGACGAATGCCGCACGCGCGGCTGCCGAGCACCGCGGCCCGCTTCCACATCGCCTCGGTTACCGTCAGTCCGAATCCCTCCTCCAGCGAGTTCTGCATGACGACGGACGAGCAGCGCTGCAGCGCGTTGACCATCAGTTCGTTCTCTTGGCGGACCGCCATCGGCAGCGAAATGAGCGCAATGTCCGCCTGCGACGCCGGGGCCAGGGCCGTGTACGCGGCCGTCAGCTCCTGCAGCACTTCCTGCGCGTCCGGATCGTCCGCGATCCCGGCCGGCTCCGCGCCGGCCATCACCAGCCGCACCGTCTCCAGGCGGCGACGATGCCGCGTACCGGCGGCGACCGAACCGGCCCGCGACTTCAGGCGCACAAAGCCCTCCAGCAGCGGCTTGAATCCCTTCAACCGGTCCCATCTGGAGATCTGCGTGACGATGGGGCGGAAGAGCAGCCCGACGCCTTCGGCGTCGGTGGCTGGTGCGAAGCTGCTGTCCGGCGCCAGACGTGTCGCCACCGCCGCGTACCGGGCCGGCACCACCGGATGCTGCTCGACGACGAGCCCCGCGTTGCACAGGACACCGACGAGCCGCTCGACGTGCAGGTCGCGGTTCTTGTGGCTCAGCGGATCGATGGCCGGCCGAATGACGCCCGCCCGCCCGGCCAGGAAGTCGGGGATGTACTCCGGCGCGGTGAATAGGGCGTGGTCGTACACGTCGGCGTGCGGCTTCAGGAACTCCCATGCGGCCTGCGTATGGGGCGTCGACCGGTCGACGCCGATGTGGCAGCGGAATACGGCCCGCACGTCCAGGTCGCGGCGTAGGATGGCGCCCGAGCCGAGCGGCTGGGGGTCGTGCACGACCAGCAGGTCGCCGGGCCGCAGGTGTGGTCCCAGGGCCGCCGCGTTCTCCCGGCTGACGGCCTCGTACAAGGCCCGATCGGCAGCCGTCAGCACACGTTCCCCGCTGCCGTGAATCAGGTTGTGCAGGCGCTTGGTCAGCCTGAAGAACGCTGGATTGTCGCTACGGATGACCGCCCACCTGACGTCCACGCCGACCTCGCGGAGGATGGCGATCATGCGCGGCAACATCTCCGCGACCCCACCGCCGCGTGCCGTCGAGTTGACCATCCATACTGTGCGGCCCTCGAGCTGGCCCACGAGCGACCTCGCCTCCGTGCGCAACGAGCGCACGGCCCCCGACAGTTGGACGTGCCGCTGGTAGTCGTCGAGGGTCAACGTCTCGTCAACGGATATGGTCTCGATCAACGGTGACCTCCGGCAGGCAACCTGGTGCGCAACTTCGTCAAGAAGCTCCGCGCGAAGCTCGGCGACGACGCGCAGAGCCCGGCCTGGATATTCAGCGTGCGCGGGGTCGGCTACCGCATCCCGAACCCCCGCGACGCCTGACCGGCCGTCCCGCCCGTGGCGGCGCGCAAGCGAGGCAGCGCCGAAGCCGCTGGTGGCAAGCGCCGCCACGAAGCCCCCTCGATGCGCCGCGCCGGCGCGGAGCCTCATCCTCACCGCCGAGTTGACGGCCGCGGTCTCACCCGCCCGCACGCCGCCGGCTTCGGACACCGCCGTCGCCGCGGGGCGGATGCTCTGCTCCTCGAGCCGCGCCGTCTCCACGTCTGCCGCAGGGTGGCCCCGCAAGAACAAGAACGCCGGCAGTCCCATCCCGAGAATCGCCGAAACGAGCACGCTGCGACCTCCCGCCGGCAGTCCCCGCGCGGCCCGCGGAGAGCCTGTCCGGCGACGCTTCCGGGGCCGCCGGAAACGCGCCTCGGTTCCTGCCCCCTCAGCGCCTCGGTTCCTGCCCCCAGGCCGGAAACGCCCCAAGGCCGACGACGCCGTACCGCGGACCCTGAGTCGCTAGGGAACGAGAGACGTCAAGTCCAATCATCCCAGCTGCGAAGCCGGCCGGTCAGAGCCGGCAAGCGGACGGCTAGCTCCCGGTGGGCGACTCGGCACCGAGGATGGGGCCGCATTATGGGCTACACTGGTCCCCCATGATAATCGCCGTGTCATCGAGGCGAAACACGGCCGAGAGGAGGAGGTATGGTGGACCCGATCAGACGCAAGCTGCTGAAGACTGGCGCCGCTGCGGCGGCAATGGCCGCTACGCCGGGGGCGCTGTTCGCGCGGCAGGGCGGCAATGACGATGGCGGACGCTTCTACGAAAGGGGGAATGTCCGCATCCGCTATGAGGAGACAGGGTCGGGCTTCCCGCTGTTGCTCATCTCGGGCGGGGGGCTGAACGGCTCGACGATCGAGGGCATCCGGCGCCGCAATCCCTTCAACACGATCGAGGCGTTCAGCGGAGAGTTCCGCTGTATCTACGCGGACTTGCGCCACGCAGCCGGGCAGTCCACTGGCCCGCTCGAGGTCGACCGGCCGTGGGATGCCTACACCGACGACCAACTCGGCCTGATGGATCACCTGGGGATCGACAGGTTCATGGTGCTCGGTTTCTGCATTGCGGGACCCTTCATCTGGAACCTCATCAAGCGGGCGCCGGATCGCGTGGTCGCGGCCGTGCCGGCGCAGCCGGTCGGGTTCCGCCCGGAGTTGCCGAACGCCATGTATGAGAGTCAGAGCAACTCGTGGGGTGCAGAAGTGGTCGAGCGGGACCCCGACATCACGACGCAAATGGCCGACCAATTCCTGAACCGACTGTTCCGCACTGACCCTGACTTCGTGTTCACGGTGACGCGGGACTTCGTGAGGCAGTGTCAGACGCCGGTTCTCGTCCTGCCGGACGATACCCCGGGACATTCGTACGATGCCGCGATCGAGAGCGCGATGCTGGCGCCAAACGGACAGCTGAGCATGTACCCCTGGAAAGACACCCCGGAGAAGATTCCGCTGGCGGTGCGCCACGTTCGCAGCTTCCTGCGGTCGTATCGGCCAGCCTAGCCCGCCAATCGTCGCCTGACGGCTCCGCTCGGCGCCCAACCCACCCTGCAGGAGTCCGCGCCGTTCTACGGCGCAGACTCCTGGCGATGAAAGTCGAGCACTTTCTGTTCGACCCAGCGGAGCGTGGCCGGATGCCGTACGCCGGACGAGTTGGGACCGACGCTTGACGCTCCCGCGCCTCCTATACCGAGACGAGGGGGAAGCCGCTGAACAGAGGCCGATGTCGGAGTCGGCTGCGTCACGATTTCGCGTCCGCGCCCGCAGCAGCCACCGCGACCGCCGAACGACTGTCAGCTTGGCGTGAGCGATCTCCGTCGCATCTGCGGGTAGCGACCCGGCAGGGTTAGTTGCAAGATGCTCGTAAATCGCTCATTTCATGCGACTTACCGCCAATATTCCGGCCATGCTTCCGTCATTGTACCCCTCATTGTAGGCGAGAATCTATAGGACTATCGAAGCCATCCGCGGACGGTTCGCCTTGATCGTCCGGCCGATCAACCCAGCACGCAGGCAGAGTCTGACCGACGAGCACGCGGAGCCTGAGCGGCCAGAGGGCGGCAGCGGAAGACCCTCGTGGTCGGCACCGCGTCGCCTTGCGATTCGCCGCTCGGCTGCCTGACGTGATGCTGGTAACCGACTGAAATATAATGAGAAGACTCATTCGGCTCGTCCCGAGGAAGCGGGGCAACACGCCGCTTCTGGACGCTCCAGCCGCCCGGAAGGAGTTGACGCGACGATGACGGCAGTTCACCCCGCAGTCGCCTACGAACCAGGCGTTTGTCCCGAACCGCTGGCTGAGCCGGCCAGGCTTATCCAGCTCCTCCGCTTGGTGCGCGACAACCAACTGTCCATGTACAGCCGGGACTTTTTCGTCAATGAATTCGTCGAAGGACGGCTTTTTTTTCACAACTTCGTTTTCCTCAATGAACCCGATTTCATCGAGCACATCCTCGTCACCAACCGCCAGAACTATGTCAAGGGGCACCTCGCCCGCCAGACGCTTGAGTGGGCTCTGGGTAACAACCTGCTGATCAGCGAGGGCGACTTCTGGCGCCGCCAGCGCCGCATCATGAACCCCGCCTTCCATCACCAGCACCTTGCGCAGGCAGCCCATGTGATGGTGCGTCGCGCTCGGCAGCGCGTCGAACGCTGGCGCACGCCGTGTGAGAGGGGAGAACGGCTCGACATCGCCCACGAGATGATGTCGCTCACGATGGAGATCGTCGCCGAGGCGCTGTTCTCCAGCGACATTGCCAACTCGGTAGATGAGCTGGGGCGGGCGATGACGACACTCCTTGCGTCCCTGGGCACGCCGAATCCGCTCGACATCCTCGGTTTCCCGGAATGGGTCCCACGATGGCGCTCGCGTCGCACTCGCTCGGCGCTAGCTCGGCTCGACCGGATGGTCTACGGCATCATCGCTTCACGACGCGCCACCCAGCACGGTCCTGAAGATCTGTTGGGATTGCTTCTCGCCGCGCGCGACGACGAGACCGGCGAGGGGATGACGGACCGGCAGCTCCGTGACGAGGTGATCACGTTCTTCTCCGCCGGACATGAGACGACGGCGATGGCCCTGACGTGGACGCTGTACGTGCTGTCGCGACATCCCGGCATCGAACGCGCGCTGCACGACGAGGTGGACCGTGTGCTGGACGAAGGAGAGGCGACGACGTTCGCTGACGTCGAAGCGCTGCCCTGTACCCGCATGGTCATCAAGGAGGCGATGCGGTTGTTTCCGCCGGGCCACTCTTTCAATCGCGTGGCGGTCGCGGACGACGAGGTCGGGGGGCACGCCATTCGTGCCGGCAGCGTGGTGGTGATCAGCCCCTACCTCACCCACCGCAATCCGCGGCTGTGGGAGGATCCGCTGCGCTTCGATCCCGAGCGGTTCACACCCGATCGGGTCAAGGCACGTCATCGTTTCGCGTACTTGCCCTTCGGCGGCGGTCCGCGCATCTGTATCGGCAGGGGCTTTGCCATGATGGAGGCGTGCGTGGTGCTCGCCACCATCGCCCGCGCCTATCGCCTGCGTGTGGCGCCCGGACACCGGGTCGAAGCGCAAGGCGGGATTACCGTTCGCCCGCGCTACGGTCTGCGCATGACGCTCGAGCCGCGCTGACCCGGCTTCCTGGAAGGACGACTTCGCCGGGAGCGACCGCACCAGCGGGGCGGCGGGGCAGGGCAAACACGAACGTCGCCCGCCAAGTGTCGAGCGCCACCGGCAGCTTGTGGGGGAAGTACCGGTACTGCCCGCCGAGGGCGCCCTGGTAGAGCCGGCGCGGCAGCACGCCCCTGGCGATCCTTGCCGCGGTCAGCGCGTCCACCTTCTCGGCCTCGGTCGGAAGCCACGACGTGCGCGGACGTTCGAGCAGGTAGTCGAGCGCCGGCAGCCGCCGCAGCACGACCTCCGGCGCGGCGGGCCGGCGATGCCGGACGTGCTCGACCCCGAGCACCTGGTACAAGCGCCGCGCTGCGATCCGGCAGACCCGGAGCCGCGAGCCGTTCCACGGCTGCTCGACCGCGTACTGGCGGCAGCGGCGGATGAAGCGGCGCGCGAGCGCTGGATTCGTTCGGCCGATGAAGGCGAGGTACCCGGGAACCGACTTGCCAGAACTGCCCGTACGATCTGATGATCGACCCGATGGCCGCCGGCACCGTCAAGCGACCGCCCGCGGACCTGCGCCGCCCCCGCGGGCGGGAGGC
>JAPOVI010000425.1 GCA_026708265.1 Acidobacteriota bacterium | reverse complement strand
GCGCCGCTCGATGTCCCGGATGGCGTCGAGGTACTGCGCCACCTTGGTCCGGTCGCCGGGGCCGAGCGTACGCTCGAAGTCGGCCACCTCGTGGACCAGCGAGTCGAGGATGCTGCGGTCCTCGCGGATGCGCGCGAGCCGCGCCTCGGGCGTCGTGTCGTCGGTGTCGCCGAACAGCCGCTCGAAGACCGCGCGCGGCTGATTCTCCATCGGGAGCGGCGTGGTCGGATTGCGCCACGACAGGGTGTTCGCGTAGGCGCAGCTCCAGCCGGCCTCGCAGGCGCCGATCAGCTCGTTCGGGTCGATGGCCAGCTCCAGGGACGGCAGCACGCTGTCCGCCCCGAGCACGCCCGCCGCGATCTGGTCCATCGACGTGCCACAGCGGATGTCGGGCCCGTCGGTCTTCTTCGGATGCACTCCGGTCAGGAAGGTGGCCGCGGCCCGCACGTGGTCGCCGGTCCCCTCGCCGGGCAGCGGGAACGCGGGGGCGTCGGCGAGGCCGCTCACGACGAGCAGGCGGTCCTTGAACGGGGTGAGCGGCGCGAGCGTGGGCGGCAGGTCCGTCAGGTCGCCCTCCACGCCCGGCGTCCACTGGTCCATGATCACGCCGTTCGGCACGTAGCCCGTGAACAGCCGCGTCCGTGGCTTCGCCGCGGAGTTGCGGACCGCCGCGAACGCGGGAACCATGCTGTCCAGCAGGGGCAGAGCCAGCGAAGCGCCGACGCCACGCAGGAACGTGCGGCGGGGAAGAGCGTCCTTGGTGATGATCATGGCTCTGCGGATCTCCTCATCTGAAACGGCGTGCTGCGGACGATCCCCTCGACGAGGGCCGACCAGCGGTAGTCGCCCGCGGCCGCGGCCGCGACGATGCCTCGAACGGCGGGGCCGTCGAACGACTCGACCCCACGCCCGACCGCGTAGGTGAGCAGCTTCTCCGCCACGGTGGTGACGAAGTTGTCCTGGCGGGCGATCAGCGCCCGGCGGAGCGTGGCCGGACCGTCGACGGCCGTGCCGTCGGTCAGGGTGCCGCTCGCGTCCACCGGCGTCCCGTCCACGGCGACGCTCCGCCAGCGGCCGATGCCGTCGAAGTTCTCGAGCGCGAAGCCGAGCGGGTCCATGATGCGGTGGCAGCTCGCGCACACGGGGTTGGCGCGGTGCTGCTCCAGGCGCTCGCGCACGGAGCGGGGCGCGACGCCGGGCTCATCGTTCTCTTCCAGGGCCGGGACGTCGGGCGGGGGCGGCGGGGGCGGCGTGCCGAGAATGTTCTCCAGCAGCCACTTGCCCCGCAGCACGGGCGACGTGCGATGGGCGTAGGAGGTGACCGTCAGCAGGCTGCCCTTGCCGAGCAGGCCGCGACGGACGCCGTCCGATCCCGTGAGGCGGACGCGGCGGAAGTGGTTGCCGTAGACGTTCGGCATCCCGTAGTGCTCGGCGAGGCGCTCGTTGACGAACGTGTAGTCCGCCGTCAGCAGGTCGAGCACGCTCCGGTCCTCGCGGACTTGGCTCTCGACGAAGAGCGTCATCTCCCGCGCCATCGCGCCGCGCAGATTGGTGTCGAATTCAGGAAAGGCCTGCGGATCGGGCGTCACGAGCGGCATGTTGCGCAGGTACAGCCACTGCCCGCCGAAGTTGTCGACCAGGGCGCTCGTGCGCGGGTCGGCCAGCATGCGCCGGACCTGGGCCGTCAGCACCTGCGGGTCGCGCAGTCGTCCCTCCTCGGCCGCGGTCAGCAGCTCGTCGTCCGGGATGCTGCTCCACAGGAAGAACGACAGCCGCGAGGCGAGTTCGATGTCGCTGACGGGATAGGGCTCGCCGGGGCCGACGCCGGCAGGATCCGTCTCGCGACGGAAGAGGAAGTCCGGGCTGACCAGGATGCGGCGCAAGGCCATCTCGATGCCGGCGTCGAAGTCGCCCGCGCCGGGATCCGAGGCCGGGCCGTCGCCCGCGCCGGCGGCGGAACCGGTGCCCGCCCCGGAACCGGCCGGCCGGCGCCCCGCCTCGAAGAAGCCGAGGAGCATCGTCAGGTCGCGCTCGGTCACGGGACGCCGGAACGCCCGCCGGGCGAGCCGCGACACGATCTCGGTGGCGCAGGCCATCTCGTCCGCCCCGGTCTCCGGGCGGCAGGTGAAGATCCGGCGCCGGCTCGGCGTATCGCCCCGCCCGGCGACGTGGTAGGGGCCGCTCAGCTCCACGCTCCCGATGCCCGGCGGGATGGTCTGATCGCCGGCGTACTCGTAGCTCGTGACGCGGTAGTCCGGCCGGCGCATCCCTTCGCGGTACGCGTGCCGATCGACGAAGCTCACGGCCAGCGTCGCCGGTCCGGCCTGCGCCGCGAAGCGCACCTCCTGGCCGTCGTCCGGCACGTTGCGGAGGTCCCGCCGCTGCGGCGTCCCGTCCGGCCCCAGCAGGGGGCCGCCGACCGTCAGCGCTTCGACGAGGCGGCCGTCGAGGCGTACCTCGAGCCGGTGCGGCTCCAGCATCCCGCGGACGCGCCCGTCGTAGGTGCGCAGGAGGTGGATCTTGACCACGTACTCCCCGTCCACGGGGAAGAAGTGGCGGACGGCCAGCCCTCCGCGCGAGTTGAACGGCAGCGCGTCGCCGACCCGCCCGTCCTGGCGCAGGTTCTTGTCGATCGCGAAGACCTCGGTCGTCGGCCGCAGCGCGGGGTCGCCGACGGCCGTCCGCGCGATGCGGCGCGACGCCGCCAGGTAGCGTTCCGTCAGCATCGGCGACACGGAGAGCACGTCGGCGATGTTGTCGAATCCGAATCCGGAATCGTCCGGGGGCAGGAGCGTTCGCTCGTCGATCTCGAGGGCCAGCAGATCCCGGATGGCGTTGGCGTACTCGGCGCGGTTCAGGCGGTGCACGGCGTGGCGCCGCCCGGGGTTGGGGCGTTCCGCGGCGGCAGCGTCGAGCCGGCCGGCGAGCCAGTCGGCGAGGGCGGCGTAGGTCGCCTCGTCGGGGCGCGGGCGGCCGGCGGGCGGCATCGACCGCGTGGCCAGCTTGCGGATGACCTTTTCCCAGACCTCCGTCTCGTGAACGTCGTCGCCGGCGCGGGCGACGTCGAGGCTCTGGAGGGTCAGGTCGGCCGTCAGAGTGCGGTCGTTGTGGCAGCCGACGCAGTAGCGCCCGAGCACGCGGGCGTACTCCGCCGCGGGCCCGCCCCTCGCCGGTTCCTGCGCGGCGGCGGGCATGCCGGTGCCGACCGCGGCAGCCAGGAGGCCAAGGGAGGCCAGCCGTCGCACGCGACGCGTCGCAGCGTGGCGTGGCATGGAGGTAACGAATTATCATGACGCCGCTTCGACAGTGTCAAGCAGCGCGACCCGCGAAAGGAGCGTCCCCTCATGCCGATCCGGCCGATGCTCGCGGCATTCCTTGCGAAGGGCCTTGCGAAGGGCCTTGCGAAGGGCCTTGCGAAGGGCCTCGCGATGGGCCTCGCGGTGGGCTTGTCGTCGGTCGCCACGGTGGCCCGCGGCGCGGAGCCGGCGCTCATCGAAGCCGTCAAGGCCGGGGACCCCGTTCGGGTCGAACGCCTGGTGGCGGAGGGGGTCGACGTCGACGCGCCCGCGGGAGACGGCGCCACCGCGCTCCATTGGGCGGCGCACCGCGACGCGGAGGGTCTGGCCTCGCTGCTGATCGGGGCCGGAGCGGACGTGGACGCGGTCGACGACCACGGCGTGACGCCGCTCGCCCTGGCCTGCCTCAACGCGAGCGAAGTGATGGCCGGCCTGCTGCTCGACGGCGGGGCCGACCCGAACGTACCCACGACGAGCGGCGTCACCCCGCTGATGACCGCCGCGCGCGTCGGCCGAACGGGTGTCGTGCGCCGCCTGCTCGAGGCGGGAGCCGATCCGGCCGCGGCGGAGTCCGTCCGCGGCCAGACCGCGCTGATGTGGGCGGTGGCGGAGGGCCACACCGAGGCTGCCCGGGTGCTGCTGGAGGTCGGCGGCGGCGCCACGGCCCGTTCCATCAACGGCTTCACGCCGCTGCTCTTCGCGGCCCAGCAGGGCAACGTGGAGGTGGCGCGGCTGCTGCTCGCGGCCGGCGCCCGCGTGGACGATTCGGCACCGGAGGGGATCGGCGGCGACACCAACGCGCGGGTACTCTTCCGGGAGGGCAGCGAGGCGTCCGCCCTGCTCGTCGCCATCGACAGTGGGCACTCCGCCGTGGCGCGGTTCCTGCTCGAGCGGGGCGCTGACCCGAACCACGGCGGCACGGGTCGGACGCCGCTCCACTCCGCCGTGCAGCAGGAGATGCCGGACGTCGTCGCGGCGCTGCTGGCGGCTGGCGCCGACCCGAACGCCCGCCTCGAGAAGACGCTGCCTCTGGTCTCGCGGCGGATCCGGCAGGACAACGGACTGACGCCCACCACCGCCGGGTCCACGCCCTTCCTCCTTGCGGCGAGCTTCGGCGACGTCGAGAGCATGCGGCTCCTGGTCGACGCTGGCGCCGATCCGTTCCTCACGTCCGACGACGGCACGACGGCGCTGATGGTCGCTGCCGGGGCCGACTACGTCGAGGGCGCGGACAAGTACGGGGTGCGCTCCTACCCGGCCTACTACGAGACGTTGCAGCAGCGCGCGCTCGCCGCGACGAAGCTCTGCCTGGAGCTCGGGCTCGACGTCAACGCGGTCAACGACTTCGGCCAGACCGCACTGCATGGGGCGGTCTACATGGGCGGTACGGTGATCGCGCCCTACCTGGTGGCGCAGGGGGCGGAGATGGACGTCATCAACGGGCGTGGCCAGACGCCCTGGATGATCGCGGCCCGGGGAGAGTACCGGGCCGGGTCGTTCTACCGCCACGAGGAGACGGCCGAGGTGCTCGAGGCGCTCGGCGCGGACACGACCCTGGGGTTCGACCTGGGGCGCGACTGGCGGCAGGTGGCGGAGCGCTGAGAACGTCAAGAGTCTGAAACGGCCTGTCTCGTGCCGAGCAGCCTGTTGTCGTTTCCGGGAGACCCGATGACGAGGAAGATCGTCGCGCTGTTCGTCTGCGGCCTGGTGCCGCTGAGCCTCGCGTCCGCCGCGCACGCGCAGGTGCAACGCGGCGCGACGGCCGCGGAGTCCCACGCGGCTCGAGCGACAGGAGGCACCGGCCCCGCCGAGTCGCCGCAGGCGGACGGTTGGCGACAGCTCGGTGGCCCGCAGCGCAACTTCCGCGTGGACTCCGCGGCGGTTGCCGTCGCGTGGGACGCGGCAGGCCCGACCCGCCTCTGGAGCCGGCCTCTCGGCGAGGGGTACTCGTCCATCCTTGCGGACGGCGACCTGCTCGTCACGATGTACCGCAGGGGCGACGAGGAAGTCGTCGTCGCGCTGGACGCCGCCACCGGCGCCACGCGCTGGGAGCACGCCTACCACGCGCCCCTCGTCCACAACGGGTACTTCGACGTCTGGCTGAACTCGGCCGGCCCCGGTCCGTACTCCACTCCGATGATCGCCGGCGACGTCGTCTTCGCGGTCGGCGTCGACGGCCGTCTCCATGCGCTCGACAAGCGGACGGGCGAGCTGCGGTGGGCCCGGGACCTCGCCGCGGACTTCGACGTCGCGGAGTACAACGCGTTCGCTTCGAGCCCGATCGCATACGGGCGCACCGTGATCCTGCCCCTGGGCGGCAGCGGCGACGGGGTGGTGGCCTTGGATCAGGAGACCGGTGCGACCGTCTGGCGCAGCCCTGCCTTCGATCTCGCACCCGGCTCGCCGCTGCTCATCGACGTCGACGGCCAGGACCAGCTCGTCGTGGTCGGACAGCAGGAGCTGGTGGGCCTCGACCCCGGTGACGGACGCCGCCTGTGGAGCCATCCGCACGCGAACGATCTGGGCCTCAACCTCAGCATGCCGGTCTGGGACGGCGACGACACCCTGTTCCTCTCGTCGGGCTACAGCGGAGGCAGCCGGCTGATCCGGTTGTCGCAGGCCGGTGGCCGGACGACGGCTGAGGAGGTCTGGTTCAACAGCCGCATGCGGGTGCACTTCGGGACCGCCCTGCGCCTCGACGGGCTCGTGGTCGCCAGCACCGGCGACTTCGGCCCGGCCTTCGTGGCGGCCCTCGACGCAGAGACGGGAGAGGAGGCGTGGCGGGAGCGGACCTTCGCCCGCGCGCAGATGCTGAACGCCGACGGCCTCCTCGTCATCCTCGACGAGGACGGGGAGCTGGCCGTGGCCTCGGTCACGCTGGACGGCATGCAGGTGCACGCGCGCGCGACGGTGCTGACCTCGAACGCCTGGACCGCGCCCACGCTCGTGGGCAGCACCCTGTACGCGCGCGACCGGCACCGGATAGTGGCGCTCGACCTCGGCGACCCCAACGCCGTGGCGGAGGCGCCCCGATAAGCCGGCGGATGAGTGGCCTCCGTTACTGCTTCACGTACTTGTGGAGCTCCGGCCGCATGGTGTCGGCGACGAAGATGTCGCCGCTCTGACTCGGCGGGCTGTCACGTGTTCCCCAGCGCGTCGGTCAGCGAGTCGCCGCAGGCGACGCGTCTGACGCGTTCCTCGCGCCCGCGGAAACGCACCACGGCCTTCCTCAGGTCGACCTCCCAGCGGGGATCCCGTCTCGTCGAGATCGATCACGACGCGAGGCTGGGGTGCGTCCGACAGTGATGCGCCGCAACCGCCCTTGACGACGTCGTCGACCAAGCAGGTGCGGTCCTCGATTCTGGCGCGAACGGCGTGGGCAAGGCCATTCACTCCCCGTCTCCACGGGCTTCGGCGACTTCCGTCCATTCGTTGTGCAGCGCGGTCGCGACGGCGTCGAACCCGGAAGGGTAGAGGCCGGTATCAGGGTCGAGGGCGATCTCCTTCACCGTCGAGCTGCCGACACCATTGGCCGTCTCGAATAGCCACACCCCGATGTCACGGGCGTCCAGGAGTACGGGCCCGGACTCTCGGTTGGGTCGACCCGTTTGCTCTGCCCGACCAACAACGTTGCCGAGCGCCTCGAGCACCCACTCGCTGTGTGTGGTCACGATGACTCGCACGCCCGCCCGGGCCATCTCCGCGATTTGTTGCGTGAACGCCACCTGCATCGCCGGATGCAAGTGCGATTCCGGTTCATCGATGATCAACAGGTCGTTCGGGACAACGACATGACGTAGGTACAGCACAACTGGTGCGAGTTCCGACACCATGGAGGATGCGTTTGCCAACGGAAGGCCAGCTTTCCATCCACCGGGGTGGTACGTGAAGTGCGGATACGCCAGACCGGGAAGGCCGCTGACCTTCACGGCGCCACCCAGAATGCCGTCTTCGATGCGCTTCCCGATCCGGCGGAGACGTTCCCTCCCGTGTCGCAAGCGCCTTTGCCGCTTGGATGCCATCTCCACCAATTGTTCGAGGAAGTCACCTCGCACGCCGGACAGCAGCGGCAACGGGTCGGCTTGGCGAATCCCGGCCATCGTCGCACTCTGGATGAGGGCGCTAACGACAGTGCTGTGGGCGTTCATCAGTCCGGTTCTGTCGGCGGGGAGGTAGAACGCAGGGTGACGGCTTGGCAGGACGATGTCCGCCAGCGCACCGATGACGTCCATGATCCAGACTGTCCGTTCGCCCTCGGACTGTGTCCCACTGAGTAACAGCGGAGCGCGGAACACTCCGGACGAGCCGCGGGGAATTCGCCAGCCATCGGGGATGGTCGACTGGAACGTCCAACTCTCGTCACCGTAGTTCAGTTCATGCACCGCCGGCGACGACACCCCCTCGAGCTCATGTCGAAGCAGGATGCGCGCACGCCCGGCCCCTTCTCGGCGGACCAGATGGCTGCCGGCGTCGACGCCGAAGCATCGCTCGATCTCCTTGCCGAGTGCCCCGCCATGCCGCCCGAGGTACCACCGTATGGCCTCCTCGACCGCGGGCGTTAGCGCGATGCCCTGTGCCGCCCGGTTCGCGGTGCCGGAGGCCGAGGCAGTCAGCCCTTCCGCGACGTGAACGAGATCCTTGTCGACGCCCTTGGGAAGGTCGGGCCCTTCCGACCCCATCGGGATCCGGAATCGCCACCTCCGCAGACCGGTGGCGAAGTGACGATGCAAGGCGTACGCGACCGTCGCCAACCAGGACTTGCCTGTGTTGCTGGGCCCGACGAAGACCGTCAACGGACGCAGATCGACGCACGCCCGGGCAATGGGTCCGAGATCTGTTACTTCGAGCCGCAGCGGGCGATGCGTGGGCACCGGCGCGTGGATTCCCTACGAAGGGCTGGACCGGGCTGCCGAAGGCAACCGAACGACGCCCTCGGCGTGCTCAACCACCGCGGGCCAGTCGATCCAACAGCAGGTGCGGAGCGGCGCCGTCCGGCTGTGGCGAGCGGCGCCGCGAAGAGATCGGGTGCAACCTACTGCTTCACGTATTTGTGGAGCTCCGGACGCACGGTGTCGGCTACGTAGATGTCGCCGTTGGGCGTCATGGTCATGTAGTGGGCCTCGCCGAACTCCCCGAGGCCGCGGCCGGGCTGGCCATTGGCGCCGACCGCCCTGCCGTTCTCGTCGAGCTGCAGGATCTCGCCCGCGAACCCGCTCACCATGTACATCGTGCCGTCGGAATGGATGTAGAGGCCGCAGGGGAGGCCCTTGTAGGCCCATTCCTTGATGTAGTTGCCCTCGCTGTCGAAGATCTGGATGCGACGGTTCTGCCGGTCGGCGACGTAGACCATCCCCTCGGTGTCGATGACGATCGAGTGCGGCGTGTCGAACTCGCTCGCGCCGGTCCCCGCCTCGCCCCATGACTTCAGGAGCGAGCCCTCGGGGTCGAACTTCAGCACGTGCGGGTCGCCGCGCCCGTGACCCACGAGCACGAAGATCTCGCCGCCGACCCCGATGGCGAGGTCCGTGGGCTCGTTCATCAGGGGTGTGTCGTCGGAGTCGATCGTCAGCAGCACGTCGCCTTCCGGGTTCATCTTGCGCACCGTGTCCCCGTTGACGTCGGTGGTCCAGATGTGCCCGTCGGGGCCGATCCGCATTCCGTGCGGCCGGTCGTACTGGCCCTGGCCCCAGGCCCGCACGAAGCTGCCGTCCGGCTCGAACTCCATCAGCGGGTTCGGCCCCCGGTTGAAGACGAGAAGCCGGTTGGTCGACGTCCAGCCGACGCTCGACGGCGCGCCCATTTCCATGTCGTCCGGGATCTGCAGGCCGTGCGGTACGGGACGGTACCCGAGGTCGGGAGCGTCCTCCATCTGGGCGGGGTCGGGCCCGTCGAGGATCTGGGCGCCGGCCGCCCCAGCGACGCCGAGCACGATGGCGACTACCGCGGCGAGAGTCGGAATCAGGCGACCTGCTGGCAGCATGTTGCGGCTCCTTGGCGTGACGCGGGACGTGCGGCGTCCCTCCGTCTTGATCGGCCGCATTGTAGCACCGCGCTCCGGGGCGCCCGGCCTCGGCGGGCCGGGGTGTCGAGACGCCCGCGATGTCGCTCTTCCGTGGTACCGGTGCTTCCCTGCCGCGGCGCCGGTACTGGCCGATCACCGTGCTACGCTCCACATCGCGGCGTGCCGCGCGGCCAGCGGCGCGGATCCGGCGGACGATCGACCGTGGCGCGTGGCGCGCGGCTCGTCCGGGGTGGCGCGCGAAGGAGGTTCGTTCAGATGAGGAAGCGGACAGACACGTCGCGTGGGCGAGTTCGATTCCCGCGTCGTGGCGGGGTGCTGGGCTGGGCCCTCGTGGTCGCGGGCTGGCAGATCGTCCTGCCGGCGGAAGCAGGCGCGCAGCCGCCGGCCGCCTCGCTGGCCGAGATGCTCGCCCGAGCGGAGGCGGTCGAGCTCGACACGGAGTACGTCGCGCCCCCCGGCGACCCGCTGTCGCACCACATCGCCGGCTTCGCCAAGACGCTCTGCTCCGCCGTCTTCGTGACGGGTCTCGACGCGGACTTCGCGGCGGAGAGCGTCGGCTTCTTCAGCGGGCCGTACGAGTATCGCAGCCGGGTTACCGCCCGCGAGGTCGACCGCGACCGGCGGCGCGTGCACCTGACGCTGCCGAATGGCGTCGTGCGGACGGCCATGTTCAACGGCGATCACGGGTGTGTGACGCTCCCGCCCGGCGAGGACGATGTCTACTTCGAGCCGATCGAGATCGGCAGTGCGTTGCCCGATCCGGCGACCACGCCGTGGCCGATGGGCGACGTCCTGTCCGAAGCGCCGCTCCCGGCCGGCATCGACGCCGAGAAGGTCCGGCAGGCGGTCGCCGCCGCCTTCGAACCGGCCGAGGGGCTCACGGCCGCGTTCGTGGTGACGCACCGGGGACGCATCATCGGCGAGCGCTACGGTCCGGGCATCACGATGCACACGCCGCTCGAGAGCTGGTCGATGGGGAAGAGCCTCACGGCGACGCTCATGGGCGTGCTGATCCAGCAGGGCGTCTACGAGCTCTACCAGCCGGCCCCGGTGCCGGAGTGGCAGACGCCCGGCGATCCGCGGCAGGCGATCCGCATCGCCGACATCCTGCGGATGTCGAGCGGGCTGCGCTTCCGCGGCGTCGCGGACCCGGACCTGGACCCCTCGCTCGGCTACCCGGACCACCTCTACGTGTACACCGGCGGAGCCGACTCGTTCGCGTGGGCGGCGACCCGGCCGCCGCAGTGGCCGCCGAACACGATCGGGCGCTACCGCAACTCCGACCCCGTACTGACCAACTACCTCGTCCGCCTCGGCGTCGAAGGCCGCGGCGACGAGTATCTGTCGTTCCCGCAGCGGGAGCTGTTCGACAGGATCGGCATCCGCGGCATGGTGCTGGAGACGGACCCCTACGGCAACTACCTGCTGCAGGGCTACGAGCTGGCCCCGGCCCGCGACTGGGCCCGGCTGGGCAACCTCTACCTGCAGGACGGCGTCTGGAGCGGCGAGCGGATCCTGCCGGAGGGCTTCGTCGACTTCGTCAGCACCGTGGCGCCCGCGTGGCGGGCGGATGGCCGGCCGATCTACGGCGGCTTCTTCTGGATCAACGGCACCGGCTCGTTCCCGGTGCCGCGGGACGCCTACTACATGTCGGGGGCGGGCGGGCAGACCACGTTGATCATTCCGTCCCACGATCTCGTGGTCGTGCGCCAAGGCCACTACCGCGGCGCCCGCGCCGGCGGGCAGGCGCTGCGGCGGGCCTTGGCCTTGCTGATGGAGGCCGTGCCGGCGAACTGAGCCCCCGCGTGGCGGAGCGCAGTCGATGGCGACACAGTTCTTGCATGCACCGACGACGGCCGAAGAGCTGTTCGAGCGGCCTGACGACGGCTACCGCTACGAGCTCGTCGAGGGAAGCCTGGTGCGCATGACGCCGACGGGGGCCGAGCACGGCGTGGTGACGGCGCGAGTGGCTTACGTGCTTCAAGAGTACGCACTCCGCCACGGCGGCGTCTGCTGCGGGGCGGAGACCGGGTTCGTGCTGCGGCGAGCCCCCGACGTCGTTCGCGCTCCGGACGCCGCCTTCGTGGCCGCTGAGCGCATCCCGGAGACCGGCATCCCCAGGTCCTACTGGCCCTTCGCTCCGGACCTCGCCGTCGAGGTTCCGTCTCCGTCGGATCGAGCTGCTGACGTCCAGGCCAAGATCGTCGACTACTTCGCGGCGGGGACACGGCTCGTCTGGGTTGTGGAGCCGGCCACGCGGAGCGTCCGGGTGTATCGCTCGCCGAAGGACGTCGAGGTGATCGAGGAGGACGGTGAGCTCACGGGGGGCGACGTCCTGCCCGGCTTCCGCTGTGCCGTCAAACGGCTCTTTGGGCCGTGACGGCGTGCCGGACAACGGCCTGCGGGAACGGTTCGCTGGAGGCCCGTCCGCGACCGGGACGCTCACGCGCGCCGGAAGGTCTCGTACCGGGCCTCCAGGCGGTGCCGGTCCGGGCGGAGGGCTGACCGGCGCGGGACCCTGATACGCGCCCCGTGCAGGGCCTGGATGCCGTGCACGAGCGTCGGGCCGTCCGTCTCCGTCAGCAGGTCGCGACGCACCTGCACCACGTAGTCGGGACGGACGCCGAGGAAGTTGCGGTCGAACGCCGCGTGGTGGAGCTTGCACAGCGCAAGGCCATTGGCGACCACCGGTTCGCCCTCTTCGGCATCGGGCACTATGTGCGCCGCGTCGAGTAGTTCCGCGTGGCGGAATCTGCAGAATGCGCACTCGCGCCGGTAGGCCTCCAGCACGCGCTCCCGGAACGCCCGCTGGTGGAGGCGCTGCCGCACGGCGGCGGTGGCGTACCGGCGCCGTGCGTCCTCGGCGTCGTCCCGCACGACGAGTGACGATGAGCGTGCGGCTGGCCAACGACGTCGCTCCTCGTCGACCGCCACGGTAAAGGTGAGACCCGCCCGGTGGTCGCCGACGACGAACACGGGCCAGGCGGGGACGTATCGGCCGGGAACCAAGCCGCGCAGGTAGACCAGCGGCAGCCGCTCCTGCATCGCGAACCGCAAGCCACGGTTGTCCGGGTGCTCCGGGTCTTCACCGCGGTAGCGATATCGCAGGAGGTCGTTCGGCCCGAAGGCATCGTCGTACGGGCCGTTGGGCGCCGTCGTGATCGAGAGTGGCGCCTCGCGCAGCACCCGTGGCTTGAAGATGCCCTTGGGGGAGAGGAGCGGAACGCGAGCGCCCTCGAGTGGGAAACCCTCGACGAGCAGCGTGCGGGGCAGCACGTCGCCGTATGTGGCGACCTGCGCCTTGAGCCACTCGAACGCCGCGTTCCGGACAGTAGCGTCCCAGGTGCGATCGAACATGAACACCCGCTCACGCGACCGGGACCGCCGTCGAGCCGTGCGGCATCCCTCCACGCCTGGGAGCGCGATTGGATCGCGGTCCCCAGGCGCTCGCTCTCGCGATCGAGGCCAGTCTGACGGAGGCGCGTCGCGGGCGCAAACGCGCCGATCGCCCTCACGGGAGAGGAGACCGTCAATACTGCGCGCTGAACCCGCGGCGGAGTCCGCCCCCGCCGCCGGGCACCGGTTCCGGCTCCCGGCACATCAGAAGCGGGCGCCGAATCCGATGGTGAGATGGGTGGCGCCGTCGTAGTCGACACCGATGCGGGTGATCCAGCGTTCGCCGAGGCCGACGTCGACACCGCCACCGTAGCGCTCGCCGAAGGTGGTCCGCGAACCGCCTATGGAGCCTCCGAACACTCGCACGTCGGCGGCGCCGCGCAGGGCGCCCAGCAGTGCGTGAGCGAACGCCTCGACGCGCCCGCTGCCGACCCGAAGCCGTGGCCCGACCCCGACGAAGGTGCGAGAGGCACCGACGTCGATGAACGTTTCCTTCGAAGCGCCCGACGTGTAGCTCGCCAGAGCGGCGAATCGCACTGCCCTCCAGACTCGGGTATCCGCATCGACCGCGACGCCGTCCACGTTGCCCGCGCCATGCCGCAAGGTGGCGAAGTCGTACGAGATCGCGAATCTCGTTTGTGCTTCCGACGGCGAGGCAACGCACGCGAGTCCGAGCGCGACACACGTTGCCAGTGCGATTCTCGTCATGCTCACACCGTTCCTTCCTGTAATGAGGTCAACCGGTGCTGTCATGGGGCAGCACTGGAGGTCGAGGCGTTCACCCAGCGATCCACATTGCGAAGATTGAGATCGACCTCCTCGATCGGCTCCGTGATGAGGCCGCGGCCATCGTCGTTGCCGAACACGGCCGAGACCTCGTCGTTCGGGAAGACTCTCTCCGCCGTGCGTTCCCGGAGCCGGATTCGTCGTCCGGCGACTCGAATGTTGAGCGTGTTCACGTTGTCGTCGTCGCCCAGCTCGGCGGTCGTCGAGAGTGTGGCGACGACGTCGAGCTCGTTGCGGAACGCGCGTTGCACGTCGAAGCGAAGCGTCGCGACCAATGTGCCGTTGTTCCTGATTCCGTGGAAGACGTCGTTCTCTCCGAAGCCGGCCGTGACGGTCTCCCGAGTCTTCTCGATGCGTTCTTCGATGTGGGGATGGGTGGCAAACAGCCCTTCGCCGCGGCCGAACGGATCGTAGGCGTCGCGGGCGAACTGCAGTTTCCTGAAGGCGTTGAGCAGTGGACGGTCGCCGAGGTCGGCGTTGTTGAGATAGAAACTGGCGAACAGGTCCGCTTCACGCTCGCGGTCCCGTCCGTATCCGGCCAGAAAGAGCTGCGCAGTGAAGGAAGTCATGGCGGCGACGGCATCGGCCGCCGCATCGTCGCGACCACCCGCGAGCGCTCCCAGGATGCCGGTCACGATTGAAGCGTTGCGGGCGTTCCGCCACAGGCGGTAGCTGTGACGGCTCTCGACGTGCGCGATCTCGTGTGCGAGGATGGCTGCCAGCTCATCGTCCGATTCGAGCGCCTGCAGCAGACCGCGTGTCACGAACACGTAGCCGGTCGGGACTGCGAAGGCGTTGACGTCGTCGGAATCCACGACCTGAAAGCGGTATCGATATCCCTTCAGTGGCACCGGCCAGCGGGCCAGCACAGCGGCACCGATCCGTTCGACGTCCGCCTGCAGATCGACGGCGACCGAGGGGTAGTACGTGGCCCGCACCTGCTGCAAGCCGAGCACGGCCAGGGACCGTTCGGTCTCGTAGTCCGAGACGACCGGCGTCGGCACGAAACAGACACCGCATCGCGAGTAGCCGGCGCTGAGGGCGTCCGGCTCCGTGGCGAACATGTCGCGGTCGGCGGTAGGAGGAAGGTGGTTGGCGCCTCGAATGTGGACCGTCCGGCTTTGCCGGTTCCCCACGTACCGAAGGAATTCGACCTCCGGTGTCGTCGTTTCGAACACCTCGTCCAGCCACCGCTCGAACTCCTCGGCGCTGGGTACCGGTCCGTAGAAGTCGACTCGTCCGCGGCCGAGGCGCCGGCTCTCGATCTCCAGCTCTATGTGGTCTCCCTCCGGGTCGGCGTCGAGGACCCGTACCGGCTCGCTCGCGCGGAGCGGGAACAGGCGGTCGCCCCGAAGCAGCGCGTAGGCTTGGTCGCCGTCCAGGTAGACCTTGCGCCGGCCCTCTATGGTCGGGCGCAGGACGAGATCGCGTGCTTCGATTCCGCGTTCGTGGTCGCTCCAGCTTTGTGCTGCGCCGGGCGACGAAACGGCGAGCGCGAGGGGAACGAACCATAGAGCGACGTACGGACTTGGGGACACTCCCACCTTCCTCTCTGCCGTCGCAGGCGCGTCCCATGCGCTGCGGCCCAACCCGCTTCGACGGCCAGGACCGACGATGACGGCTACGGGTGTCAGAACCTGTCAGCCCTGAACGAAGGCGGACGGAGAACGCGCTCCCCGGGGCCGGCGCGTCACCGTTCGACCCCGGTCGCGCTGCCGATGAAGATCCGGTGCAGCCGGGCGGCCTCAGGCGCAGAGTCCGGGGCCGGTGCCGGAGGGGGCGACAGACGCCCCCCTCAGCGTTCGGGGCGTCTGTCGATGCGAAAGAGCAGGGAGAGAGGCCCGACGCAGGAGTCGCGGTCGAGCAACACCCCACGCGTCGGGCAGGGCGCGGTGTTCAGCGCTTCGGGATGTTCAGCTCGGCCAGGGCGGCGACCACGTCCTCGCCGGCCGTGCTGGGGCGGACGCGCCGGTCCACCCTGAGGATGCGGCCGTCGGGTCCGATGTAGAACGTCCAGCGTTGGGCCAGACTGCCGAACCCGCCGCCGAAGCTCGGCAGCACGCCGTAGGCTTCGGCGGCCGTCCGGGTCGGGTCGCTCAGCAAGGGGAAATCGGCTTCGGTCGACTCCGCGAACGCCTTGTTGGTTGCCTCGTCATCGACGCTCACCATGAAGTAGGCGATGTCGTAGGACTTGAGCTGGTCGCTGGATGCACGCAGCGACTTGCATTCGGCCGTTCAGCCACCGGTGAACGCCATGGGGAACCACGCCAGGACGACCGTCGTCCCGCGGTAGTCCTCCAGGCGGTGGGTCCGGCCGTCGCTGCCCGGCAGCGCGAAGGCCGGTGCGGCGTCGCCCGGCCCCAACTGCTGCGCCCCGGCGCTCCCGGCCGCCCCGGCAGCCGCGAAGGCCAGGGCCGCGCCGTAGACCAGGACGCGTTCCGTCCGCGTCATCTGTCGCATGCGTTCTCCTCCAACGACGAGGCCGGATCCTACCCGGCTCTCGTCCGACGCGCCGCACCACAGCGGTTCAGGCCCGCGTCCTTCGGTGCGGGTCTCAGTACCCCTCCAGCACCGGGAACCGCTCGTCGGTCGGCAGCGGCTGCACGCCCAGCGCGTTGAGCGCCAGCGAGACCATCCGGTAGCGTCCCGCGGTCGCGGCGATGCTCATCAACTGGTGGGTGTCGTACTCGGCCGCCAGCGACTCCCAGGTCTCGTCGGAGATCATCGAGTCGCGGAACATCTCGTTGGCGGCGTCGATGAGCGCGAGCTCGCGGGCGTTCCACCCGGTCTGGTCGCGGCCCTGCGCGATCCAGAGCGGTTCGAGGCCGTGGTCGCGCGCGCGACCGACGCTGCCGACGTGCTTGGCCCACTCGTATACGGCCCCCGAGTTCCAGCCCATGCGCAGGATGACGAGCTCCCGGTCGTGCGGCGTCAGCCGCGAGCGCTCCGGTTCGAGGATGTAGCGCTCGTTCTGGTTGCGCGCGGCCGACATCGCCGGATTCCGCAGGAAGGTGCGCGTCACGCGCAGCCCGTCGCCCTCGAGCGGCTCGACGCGCGGCTCGGCCAGCGGCGGCTCGGCGTCGGGCACGTTGATCGAGTAGCCGACGTCCTCGGTCGGCATGAGGGCCGTCGCCGCGGCGTCCGGCTGGATGCCGAGGGTGTTGAAGAGGATGGCGGCCGAGAGAGTGTCGCCGACCGTCATCACCGCGTCGAGCATCTCCTCCGTGCCGTAGCGGGCGGTGAGCTCGTCCCACGTCCGGTCCGTGACCGCGGCGTTCCGGAACAACTGGTCGGCAAGGCCGATGAGCGTCTCCTCGAAGGGATCGCGTTCGGAGCTCAGGTCGAACCCCATCGCGATGCCGAGCACCTCGTCCGCCGTCAGGCCCGCCTCGGCCGCGCGGCTCGCGTGCGTCGCCCAGATGTTCCCGCTCTGCGCAAGCCAGGCGGCGCGCAGGATCAGGACCGCCCGGTGGCGGGGCGAGAGCGTAGACTCGCTCGCGATGTAGTCGTTGAACGGCAGCACCCGGTCGCCCAGCGCCGGGACGCGGGCCAGCGTGCGGACGACGTTCGTCGAATGGCCGTCCGCCTCGTAGCGTTCGACGAACGCCCGCTGCTCGGCCGTCCAGTCGCCCTCCGCCAGCGGCGGCACCCGCGCCTCGGCGAGGCGCACGGCCGGCACGCTGGACCCCGGCGCTTCGGTGATCGCCCGCGCCGGCTCGATCCGCAGCAGGACGCCGTCGTCCTCCTCCGTCAGCACGTAGAGGTAGCCGTCGGGGCCCTGCTGCACCTCGCGCACGCGCTGCTTGAGCTCCGCGAGCAGCCACTCGCGGCGGATCTCCTGCCCGCGCCGATTGAAGACGATGCGCTCGAGGTGGCCGGTGTTGGGCATGCGGCCGACCGTCATGGACCCCACGAAGAGGTTGCCGCGCCAGGCCGGAAAGTGCTCGCCGTCGTAGAAGGTCAGGCCCGACGGGCCAATGGACGGCCACCAGATGACCTCCGGCCCGGTGAACTCCGGCAGCCAGGGGGTGTCGGTCACGGGGAGCCCGGAGTACTGCCGGCTGTAGGAGGCGATGGGCCAGCCGTAGTTGGCGCCCGGGCGGATGATGTTCGCCTCGTCGCCGCCCTGCGGCCCGTGCTCGGTCGCCCAGAGCTCGCCGGTGTCGGGGTGGAATGCGAGCCCGATCTGGTTGCGGTGCCCCAGCGAGTAGATCTCCGGCAGGTGGTCGGGGTCGCCGACGAACGGGTTGTCGTCGGGAGCCGAGCCGTCGTCGTTCAGGCGCAGCAGCTTGCCGAAGTGCGTCGACCCGTCCTGGGCGTAGTGGCCCGTCTGGGCGAACTGGAAGGCGCCGCCGACGCTCATGTAGAGGGTGCCGTCGGGTCCCCACTGCAGGCGCGAGGCGGCGATGCCCCCGCCCCAGCCGTCGGCGACGAAGATGTCGCGGACCTCGGTGAGCGCTCCCGCCCCCGCGTCGAGCCGGCCGCGCGCAAGCGCGACCGTGGCGCCGCGCCTACCGTCCCGCTCCCGCTCCTGCGAGTACGTCAGGTAGACGAGGGTGTCGTCCTCGGGGTGGACGGTGACGTCCATCAGACCGGCCAGGCGCACGCCGTCGTAGACTTCGGGGACGCCGGGGACGTCCTCGTCGAGGAGCTGCCCGTTGCGGATGACCCGCAGCGCCCCGCGGTCGCGCTCCGTGACCAGGATGTCGCCGTTCTGGCGGAACGCCATGCCCCACGGGTGGTCGAGCCCCGTCACGACCGGCACGACGCGGATGCGGGGCTGCTCCGCCGTGTAGAGGACGACAGGCCGATCCGGTGCCGGCACGGCGGGGACGCCGCGCAGCGGCGAGGCGCCGGCGCGGGTCTGGGCGCCGGCCGAGCCGTGGACGGTCGCGAGGAACGTGGCGGCGAGACAGGCGGCGAGCGCCCGGTGGAGCGTGTGGCTCATGGAACCTCCAGTTCGTGCATCACTCTAGGAGCTTGCGCCGCAGAGCGTCAACAGAGTGGAGCGCCGCGGCGCAAGCTCCTGGGACGGTGGGGCTGGGGCCGACCCGGAGCCTGCGAC
>JAPOVI010000322.1 GCA_026708265.1 Acidobacteriota bacterium | reverse complement strand
GAGCAACGAGTTCTGGCAGATGAAGGCGTCGCTGAACGTCCACGACGGCCACGGCGACCCGGTGCCGATTCCGGACAACGTCCGCCTGTACCTGCTGGCCAGCCACCCGCACGGCGGGGCCGCGGGGGTGGGCGCGATGCCGGCCGACCGCGGGGCGTGCGAGCACGTGACGAACACCTACCGGAGCGCGGCGCCGGCGATGCGCGCGCTGCTCGTCGCGCTCGACGAGTGGGCCGACCGCGGCATCGAGCCTCCCCCGAGCAGCTACCCGGACGTGCGGCGCGGGACCCTGGCGAGCGTGGACGAAGTGGCGCGGACGTTCCCCGCCATCCCGGGGGTCAGCTTCCCAACCCGGGTGAATGGGCTCGACGTGCTCGGCTTCGGCCCCACGTTCGGACCGCAAGGCGGCCGGCAGACCGTGCTGCCGCCGACCCGCGGCGGGTCGTACCAGGTGCTCGTACCAACGACGGACCGCGACGGGCACGACATCGCCGGGATTCACACCGTGGACATCGCCGTGCCGGTCGGGACCAATACCGGCTGGAACCTGCACGCGGCGGGCCCGCGCGGGCGCGACCTCTGCTCGCTGACCGGCTCGTTCTTCCCCTTCGCCCGGACGGCCGCGGAGCGGGAGGCCAACGGGGATCCGCGGCTGTCGCTGGAGGAACGCTACGGCGACCACGCCGGCTTCGTCGCCGCGGTCAGGCGCGCCGCCGACGAGTCGGTCGCCCGCCGGCTGCTGCTGCCCGAGGACGCCGAGGTGCTGATCCGGATGGCGGAGGAGAGCGACGTGCTGCGGTAGCGCCGCCAAACCCGTCGCAAGGCTCCGTGTTCGGCCCCCACCACCACCCCAGGACCTTGCGCCCTAGCCTAGCCCGTCAATAGTGGTAGCGGGCCTGCACGATGTAGATGGATTCGCCCTCGATCCGGTACACGAGCCGGTGTTCACTGTCGATGCGGCGAGACCAATAGCCGGTCAGTCGGTTCTTCAGCGGTTCCGGCTTCCCGATCCCCTTGAAGGGAGCTCGGCGGATGTTCTCGATGAGCGCGTTGATGCGCCGAACGATCTGCCGGTCCGTCTTCTGCCAGTGCAGGTAGTCCTCCCAGGCGTGCCGGGAGAAGACGAGCTTCATTCGGGAAGCCTGCGCTCCGCCCCGCCTCCGGCCGCGATTTCTTCGACCGACTCCAGAAGACGCCGCGCGTTCGCAGGGCTCCTCAGCAGGTAGGCCGTTTCCTCGAGTCCCTCGTAGTCCTGCAACGAGAGCATGACGACGGCGCCGGCGTTCTTGCGCGTGATGATGACCGGCGCGTGATCGTCGCAGACGCGATCCATCGTCTTCGCGAGGTTCGCCCGTGCATGCGAGTAGGTGATCGAATCCATGACTTCGCCTCCGTCGATTCGGTACAGAATATGGTACAAGTCGACGGAACCGAAATCTCGAGGGCTTGACCATGCGACGGATTCATAGACTGACGGCGGCGGTCGTAGCGGTAGCGTGCCTGTCCACGGCCCCGGCCGAGGCGCAGTACGGGGCGCCCGCCGGCGGCGAGTGGCGCAGCTACGCCGGTGACAGCGGGAGCACCAAGTACTCGCCGCTCGACCAGATCACGGCTGACAACTTCGGTGACCTCGAAGTGCTGTGGCACTGGGCGTCGGTCGACTCGCACCTGGTCCACTCCACCCCCGGCGGCGACTCTTTGGTGGCGGCCGACACGCTGTTCGACCTCCTGCAGGCGGCGGAGCCGGACCTGTGGACGGCGTTCGACGGCGTGAACCGGACGCGCACGCGGCCGTCGATTCGCTCGCTGGTGGCCACGCCGCTCATGGTGGACGGCGTCCTGTATCTCAGCACGCCCCTCTACCGGGCCGCGGCCATCGACGCGCGGACCGGCGAGACGCTGTGGGTGCACGATCCGCGGGCCTACGAGTCGGGCAATCCGGCCATCGCGCAGTGGCGCCACCGCGGCGTGGCCTACTGGGAGAACGAAGGCGACGCGCGCATCGTGTGGGCCACCGGCGACGGCTTCCT
>JAPOVI010000085.1 GCA_026708265.1 Acidobacteriota bacterium | reverse complement strand
GTGCGTGCCGCGGCGCAAGCTCCTGGGCCGGTGGGGGCTGGGGCCGACCCGGAGCGGTAGCGCGGTGGGCGGCCCCGAGACCGAACAGGCGGGTGCACCTGCGGCCGGAGGTCCCGAACGCATGGGGGGATGACACATTACGCAGAACTTGTAGAATACGGAATTGTGGAACACACGATAGGAGCGACCGACCTTGCCCGCAACTTGGGTGACGTGCTGTCCAGGGTGCGCTACCGCCGCGACTCGTTCGTCATCGAACGTAACGGCAAGCCGGTGGCGCGCGTCGTGCCCATCGCCGGCGCGGCGGGTGGCGCGACCGTCGCGGAGGCGCTCACCGCATGGACCGACGATTCGGAGGGCGACCCCGCGCTCGCGGATGACCTGGCGGCGGTCGACGCGTCCGACCGCCCGCCCGTCAACCGATGGGGGTCGTAGTAGATACGAGTGCGCTCGTCGCTGCCGAGCGTCGGCGGGAGACCGACCCGTCCGGCGATCCGTTGACCTGGAGCGGCCTGCTCGGACGCCTCGCCAACGAGGCCGCCGTGCTGCCCGCAGCGGCGTACGCGGAGCTTCTCGTCGGCGTGCACCTCGCCGGCAGTGCGAGGCGGGCTGCGGCGCGCCGCGCGAGGATCGACGCGCTCGCGGCCCGCGTGCCGATCGTCGACTTCGACGCCGCCATCGCCCGGCGGTGGGCGCGATTGTTCGCCGATCTCCGCCGCACCGGCGAGCTCATCCCGGCGAACGACCTGGCGGTGGCCGCGACGGCTCTTCATCTCGGATTCGCCGTGCTGGTGGGGCCGTCCGGCGAGGAGCACTTCCGCCGTGTGTCCGGTCTCCGCGTTGAGCGGCTGTAGGAGCCTGCGCCATCATGTACGGCATCGGCGCCCTGGCCCGCCACTTCAGGGGCCGCCCGGACGTCTACGTTTCGGGAGACCTCCTGATCTACTACCGCGAGGGCGATCCGCGGACGTCGATCGCCCCCGACGTCTTCGTCGTGTTCGGCGTCGAGGACCGCCAGCGGCAGAACTACAAGCTCTGGGAGGAAGGCAGGCGCCTGCCTTCGTGCTGGAGGTGGCCTCGCCGAGCACGTGGCGGGACGACCTGGGGAGGAAGCGCTCGGTCTACGCGCGGCTCGGCGTGCGCGAATACTGGCAGTTCGACCCGCACGGAGCGCATCTTCCGGAGCGTCTGCAGGGCGAGCGGCTGGCGGGCCCGGATTACGTTCGTCAACCGGCGGTGACGGAGGCGGACGGTGCGCTCGTGCTCCGGAGCGAGACGCTGGGCCTCGAGTTGCGCGCCGCGCCGGGGCGGGAGATGCGCTTCCGGGACCCCGCGACCGGAGACGCTCCGCAGCCACGACGAGGAAGCCGAGGCCCGTGTGGCCGAGTTGGAGGCGCTCCTCGGCAACCGGCGTTGACCGGTTCACACGTTCGGGGGGCGCCGCACCGGGACTGCGGAGAGCGCCCGGGCCGTCCGCGGGCCCATGCCGTCAACCCGCCGGCGCGCCCACCGGCGGCCGTCGCCTGCCGGCGCCCGTCGCCTGCTCGAAGGCGTGGGCCAGTTGCAGGACGCCGAGGTCGTCCTGCTGGCGGCCGACGATCTGGATGCCCACCGGCAGTCCGTCGGCGGTGAAGCCGCAGGGGACGGCGATGGCCGGGAGCCCCAGCACGGAGACGTCGCTGCACGAGCGCATCCAGTCGAGGTAGGTGGCCATCGGGGCGCCGTCGATCTCGGTCGGATAGGCCTGGTCGACGTCGAAGGGCAGGACCTGCGTGACCGGCAGCGCCAGGTACTCGTACCGCGCCTGGAAGCGGCGCACGCGGTCGAGGAGCGCGGTCCACGTGCGCATCGCCTCCCCGAGCCGCGGCCCGGTCAGCCGGCGCCCCTCCTCGATGTTCCAGACCACGGTGTCCTTCATCTCGTGGCGGTGATCGTCGAGGAGAGCCCCGTAGCAGAGCTCGAAGTACCACGCGCGCCACGCCTGGAACACCTCGGCGGCGCCGGTGAGGTCGGGCTCGGCGTCCTCGACCCGGCAGCCGAGCTCTTCCAGTGTGGCCCGCCCCGTCTCGACCACTGCCGTTACGCGCGGGTCGACGGGCAAGCCGCCGAGATCGCGGCTCCAGGCCACCACAGTCCCCGCGACGTCGCGGTCGAGCGGGCGGCGGAACGCTTCGCCCGGCTCGGGCAGCGAGATCGGCGCCCGGGGGTCCGGACCCGCGATGACGCTCAGCATCAGCGCGACGTCCGCGACGGAGCGCGCCATCGGCCCCTGGACGCCCAGGGGGAACCAGGCGGCCTGGCTCGGCCAGATCGGCACGCGTCCCGGTGAGGGACGAAAGCCGACGACGTTGCAGAAGCCGGCCGGGTTGCGGAGCGATCCGCCGAGGTCGCTGCCGTCCGCGAGCGGGACCATCCCCGTGGCCAGCGCCACGGCCGCGCCGCCGCTGCTTCCGCCGCACGTCTTCGACGGGTCGTAGGGGTTGCGAGTCGCCCCGAAGACCGCGTTGAAGGTCTGCGATCCCGCGCCGAACTCCGGCGTGTTCGTCTTGCCGATCGTGATGGCGCCCGCGGCCCGCAGCCGCTCGACGATGAGCGCGTCGTCGGGGGGCACGAAGTCGCGGAAGATCGGCGAGCCGAACGTCGTCCGGATGCCGCGCGTGGGCGTCAGGTCCTTGTGCGCCACCGGCAGGCCATGGAGGGGGCCGACCGGCTCTCCCCGCGCCAGGGCGTCGTCGGCGGTCTCGGCCGCGCGGCGCGCGTCGTCGGGGACGAGGGTGACGATGGCGTTCAGCGTCGGGTTCACCTGCGCAATCCGCGCCAGGTGCGCCTCCATCACCTCCGCCGCGGAGACCTCGCGGGCCGCGATGGCGCCCGCCAGTTCGCCCGCGGACCGGAAGCAGAGATCGGCGTCGCCGGCCATCACGCCAGCGTACTACGCCGGCGGCGGGAGGCCGGCGCCGGTAGGTATGATGGGCGGGTTCCGATACGGATCGGGGCCGCCCGCCCCGGCGCGAGAACGCGCGGAGGTTTCGATGCAGCAGTCGATCGGCGCATGGACGGTAGGGCTGGCGGCGGCCGGACTCATGGCCGGCGCAGGGCTGCACGCGCAGCAGCAGGATGTCGACGGCGCCGCCGCGGTGCTGCCGTGGGCCTACGTGCTCAACGACCCGAACGTGACCGCGGACCCGGTGGACCCGGACGAGGTGGTCACGGTGCCCGGCTCCAGCGTGTCGATGCCGCGCTCGGCCATCAACATCGACAACGGGCCGCCGGACTGGCACCCGGACGCCCACCCGCCGATGCCCGAGGTGGTGGCCCGGGGCGGCGGCGAGGGCGTCGTCGCGTGCGGCTACTGCCACCTGCCGAACGGCCAGGGCAAGCCCGAGAACGCGGGCGTCGCCGGCCAGCCGTACGAGTACATCGTGCAGCAGATGACCGACTGGCGGAACGGCCTGCGCAGGCCCGGCGAGCCGCGCCAGGGACCAACCGCTTTCATGGAGCGGATCGGGCTGGCCACCACCGACGAGGAGGCGCGCATCGCGGCCGAGTACTTCGCGTCGATCGACTTCAAGCCGTGGGTCCGGGTCGTGGAGACCGACGCGGTGCCGGTTACCCGCTTCGCGGGGTGGATACACGAGGTGGTCGAGGGCGGCGGGGTCGAGCCGATCGGCACGCGCGTCGTCGAGACGCCGGTGGATCTGGCGCGGAACAAGCTGCGCGACGATTCGTCGGGCTTCATCGCCTACGTCCCGTCGGGCGCGGTGGGGCGGGGGCGCCGAATCGTGCTGACCGGCGCCGACAACTCGGTGGCGTGCACCCTCTGCCACGGCCCCGACCTGCGCGGCATCGGCCCCGTTCCGGCGCTGGCCGGCCGCTCACCGAGCTACATGGCGCGGCAGCTCTACGACCTGCAGACCGGCGCACGCAACGGCGCGTGGTCCGACCTGATGGACGCCGCGGTCGCGAACCTCACGGTGGAGGACATCGTCGACATCGTGGCCTACACGGCGAGTCTCGAGCCGTAAGTGCGCGCCCGCGGGCGCGTTGGGAGTTCGCTGGCGCGAACTCCTCCCGCCTGCTTCCGGGCGGCGGCGCCTGGGCCGACCGTCGGCCGCGGGCGCCGGCTACGAGCCGATGGCGATCAACTCGCCCTCCGTCCGGATGTACCAGTGGCCGTCGACCAGGGCCGGCGAGGCCAGGGTGCGGGCCCCGATGTCGTTCGTGTGCAGCAGGTCGAACTCCGGTCCGGCCCGCAGGACGAAGGTGATGCCGTCGTCGTTCGTGAAGAAGACCTTGCCGTCGACCAGCACCGGCGAGGCCGAGAAGCCCTCGCGCACGGCACGGCCGAGCCTGCCCTGCCAGAGCACCTCGCCCGTGGCGGCCCGGAAGCCGGTGACGATGCTCGCCATGTCGTTGATCGTGTAGAGGTAGCCGTCGTGCGCCAGGGGCGAGGGGACGAACGGCGATCCCCGGGGCGTCGTCCACGCCACGTGGGTGTCGGTGACGTCGCCGCTCCCGCCCGGTCGAATCGCCAGCGTCGGCCCGGCGCGCCCCGACGTGCAGAAGACGAGCCCCGCCTCGACCACCGGGGTCGGGATGACCTCGAAGTTGTTCCCGCGGCAGCGCCACAGCTCCTCGCCCGTAGCGGGGTCGTAGGCATTGACGGACCGCGAGCTGCTGACGACCAGCTCGTCGTGGTCGCCGACGCGGATGGCCGCCGGCGTGCCCCAGCCGACGGTCGCCTCACGCTCCGTGCGCCACACCTCGGCCCCGGTCGCGGTGTCGTAGGCGGCCACGAAGCCGTGCGGCCGCTGGTCCTGGTAGAGAATGATCCGGTCGCGGTAGAGGAGCGGCGAGCCGGCCGGTCCGTGGTAGTTGTCGATCTGTCCGACCTCCGTGTGCCAGAGGCGGTTGCCGTCGAAATCCACGGCGACCAGTCCGCGGCTCCCGAACGAGGCGTATACCCGTTCCCCGTCGGTCACGGGCGTGGCGGCGGCGGGGCCGTTCTTGGGATGGACGTACTCCCGGCCGCCGGGGGCGACGTCGGTCTCCCAGAGCAGCGCGCCGTCCGACCGGCGGTAGGCCAGGATCGACAGCTGGCGCCCCCCGGTGCGGCCGGTTGTCAGGAAGATCCGGTCGCCCCAGACGATCGGCGACGAGTTCCCGCTGCCCGGCACTGCCGTGCGCCAGATCACGTTCTCCGTCTCCGACCAGCGATCGGGATACCCGGTGCCTTCCACCAGGCCCTGTCCCGACGGGCCGCGCCAGCGCGACCAGTAGCGGGCGGCCTCCCCCTCGACGGCGATCATGCGGACGGCGCTCGCGTCCTCCCCCTCGCTCTGGGCCCCGGCGGGCGCGGCGGGCAGGGCGGCGAGCAGGCTCGCGGTAACGGTCACGGCAATCCGGAAAGGTCTCACCGTTCCTCCTTGGCCGGGTGCTCGGGCGGCGGGCCGATGGCGACCGTTCAGTATAATCGCGCCCGCCGCATGCAGACGATCGCGATCTCCGCGGACGTCCGGTTGACCCCTCTCGATCTCGAAGACGCCGCCGACCTGTTCGCCCTCACCGACGCCAACCGCGCGCACCTGCGGGCGTGGCTGCCGTGGCTCGACGGCGTCCGCCGCGTCGAGGACACGCGGGCGTTCCTCCGGACCGCCGAGCGGCAGGCGGCGCGCAACGACGGGGCCCAGTTCGCGGTCCGCGTCGACGGCGCCATCGCCGGCGTAATCGGCCACCACCGGATCGACTGGCGCAACCGCCACACCTCGCTCGGCTACTGGGTGGGCGAGGCGTACCAGGGGCGCGGCCTCGTCACGGCCGCCTGCCGCTCGCTCCTCGCGCACGCGTTCGATGCGGCGCGCCTCAACCGCGTCGAGATCCGCTGCGCGGTCGGGAACCGGCGGAGCCGCGCCATCCCGCGGCGCCTGGGCTTTCGCGAGGAGGGGCTGGTGCGCGAGGCGGAGTGGCTCTACGATCACTTCGTCGACCATGTCGTCTACGGCATGCTCGCCAGCGACTGGCGGCGCGCCGGGGGCGTCCACGGAGCCGGCGGCACGGACTGAGGAGACCCTCGTGACCGGATTCGATCGGATGTCGTCGACCGTGCGCCTCGGGTCGCTGCTGGCGGTGCTGGCGTCGGGGGCCATGCCCGCCGCCCCCGCCGCGGCCCAGGACTGGCCGCAGTTTCTGGGGCCCGGACGCGACGGGCGTTACGGCGGCCCGCCGCTGGCGCGGGAGTGGAGCGGCGGGGCGCCCCCCGAGCTGTGGCGCCGTCCCGTGGGCCAGGGCTTCGCGGGGCCGGTCGTCGTCGGTGACCGCCTGCTGCTCTTCCACCGCGAGCGCGGCTCCGAAGTGCTGGAGGCGCTCGACGCGGGCACGGGCGAGCCTATCTGGCGCTACGAATACCAGACGACGTACCGCGACGACTTCGGCTTCGACGAGGGGCCGCGCTCGGCGCCGGTCGTCGCCGGCGGTCGCGTGTACACGTTCGGGGCGCAGGGCGCGCTCCACGCCGTCGATCTCGAGTCCGGCGGTCGCGTCTGGAGCGTCGACACCCGGGCGCGCTTCCGGTTCCGCAAGGGGTTCTTCGGCGCTGCCGGCTCGCCTCTCGTCGAGGACGGCCGCGTGCTGGCGAACGTCGGGGGGCCGGACGCCGGCATCGTCGCCTTCGATGCCGCGACCGGCGACGTGCTCTGGACCGTCACGGGCGACGAGGCGAGCTACTCGTCGGCGGTCGGGGCGACGTTCGGGGGTGTCCGGCACGCCGTCTTCCTGACCCGCAACGCCCTGCTGGGCCTCGACCCGGCGACCGGTCGGACGCGCTTCGAGCGGAGCTGGAGGGCGCGCATCCGCGCCTCGGTCAACGCCGCGACCCCGCTCGTGGTCGGCGACCGCATCTTCGCGTCGGCGCAGTACGGCACCGGGGCCGGCGTGTTCGAGGTCGACGGAGGCCGCCTGCGGGAGATCTGGACCTCCGACGACGCCCTGTCGAACCACTACGCGACGAGCGTGCACCGCGACGGCTACCTCTACGGCTACCACGGGCGGCAGGAGTTCGGGCCCAGCTTCCGCGCGGTCGAGCTCGCGACGGGCGACGTGGCGTGGAGCGAGGACCGCTTCCGCGCCGGCACGGTCACCCTGGCCGGCGACCTGCTGGTCGTGATGCGCGAGACCGGCGAGCTGGTGCTGGCCGAGGCCGCCCCCGAAGCCTTCCGTCCCCTCGCCCGCGCGCAGTTGCTGGCGCCGATCGTACGCGCCTACCCGGCCCTCGCGGGCGGCCGGCTCTACGTCCGCAACGGCACCACGCTGCTCGCAGTCGACCTCCGCCCGTAGTACCTCGACGGCCCGTGCGGTGACGGGGCGCTACGGGAACACGCCCCGCTCGAGGTAGGCCTGCGCGACGCGGCGGATCGCGAGCAGGAAGGCGGCGGTGCGGAGGTCGTCGATGCCTTCCGTCTCGTGCATCAGGTCGCGGATCTGGTGGTACGCGGTGACCATCGTCTCCTCGAGGCCGGAGTTGACGATCGTCAACTCGTCGACGGGCCGGACGACGGCCGCGCGCTCGTCGGCGGCGAGTCGCGCGCCGGTGGCGCGTTCCACCGCCCGCAGCAGCCGGTCCTCCGCGTGCGCCTGGTAGCGCGCCTCCAGGCGGCCGAAGCGGACGTGCGAGAGGTTCTTGAGCCACTCGAAGTACGACACGATGACGCCGCCCGCGTTGGCGTAGACGTCGGGAACGACCAGCGCGCCCCGCTCTCGCAGGACCGCGTCGGCCTCCGGGGTTGTCGGCCCGTTGGCGCCCTCGAGCACGATCCGCGCCCGTACGCGCGGCGCGTTCGCCGCCGTGAGCTGGTTCTCGAGCGCGGCGGGAATCAGGACGTCGCAGTCGATCGCGAGGGCGGCCGCGCGGTCGGCGGAGGTGGTCGCGCCGGGGAACTGCAGGATCGTGCCCCGTGCGCCGAAGTGCGCGCGCACGCGGGCCGGATCGAGACCCCGCGGATCGGCGATGGCGCCGTCGTGCTCGGCGATGGCCACGACGCGGGCGCCCGCGTCGTGGCAGCACTGCGCCGCCCAGTAGCCGACCTTGCCGAACCCCTGGACGACGATCCGCTTGCCCTCGAGACCGGTCGCGAGACCCAGCCGCTGCATGTCGTCGGCCTGCGCGCACGCCTCCTGCAGGACGTAGAAGAGCCCGCGGCCGGTCGCCTCGACCCGCCCGTTGACGCCCCCCTGCGACTCCGGCTTGCCGGTCACGCAGCCGAGGGCGTCGATCTGGCCGGGGTGGAGCGACTGGTAGGTGTCGGCGATCCAGGCCATCTCCCGTTGGCCCGTCCCGTAGTCGGGCGCCGGCACGTCGACGGCAGGGCCGATGAACTCCTTGCGGGTCAGCTCGTAGGTGTAGCGGCGGGTGATGCGCTCGAGCTGCTCGACGTCGTAGCGGCGCGTGTCGACCTGTATCGCGCCCTTGGCGCCCCCGAACGGCACCTCGACGATGGCGCACTTGTAGGTCATCAGCGCCGCGAGCGCCATGACCTCGTCCTCGTCGACCTCGGCACTGTAGCGGATGCCGCCCTTGACAGGCAGGCGATGCTGGCTGTGCTCGGCCCGCCAGGCGCGGACCACCTCGATGCTGCCGTCCCGTTGCCGCGCCGGGAAGTCGAAGCGGTACAGGCTGTTGCAGCGCTTGATCTGGTCGAGCAACCCGGCCGGGTAGTCGGTGAACGCGGCCGCGCGGTCGAAATAGCGGCTGACGTCGGTGTAAAAGCGCCGTTCGGGCATCGTGCTGCGGACCGGCGGTGGTGTCGCCACACCCCCCTCGTATTCTCTCACGGGGTCGCTGCCCCGGAGGTGCAGACCGCAATGGCTGAGTTGCTTGTCGTGGTGGGGCTGGTGCTGGTGACGTCGGCCGCCTGCTCGCTGTTCGAGGCCGTGCTCTACTCGGTGCCGGCCAGCCGTGTCGAGGCGCTCGACCGGGCCGGGCGTCCGTCGGGCCGTATCCTGAAGGGCATGCGCCGCCACGTCGATCGGCCGATCGCGGCCGTGCTGTCGCTCAACACCATCGCCAACACCGGCGGCGGGGCCGTGGCCGGCGCGCTGGCCGGCAGCCTGTTCGGAGCGGCCGGGGCCGGCGTGCCGACCTTCTCGGTGGCGTTCACGCTGGCCATCCTGTTGTTCTCCGAGGTCATTCCGAAGACGGTCGGCGTCGTCTACGCGCGCGCCCTCGCGCCGCTCGTGGCGCGCCCGCTGCAGGTGCTCGTGCTCCTCTTCCGGCCGCTCGTGGCGGTGACGCAGCTCGCCACTCGGCTGGTCTGGAGCGGTCAGCACGAGCCGCGCATGTCGGACGACGAACTGCTGACCCTGGTGCGGCTCGGGCTCGGCTCCGGCGACCTGCGCCTCGACGAGGCGCGCGTCATCCGCAACGTCCTGTCGCTCGAGAAGCGGACCGCGGCGGACGTGATGACGCCGCGGCCGGTGGTCTTCACGCTCCCAGCGTCGGTCACCGCCCGCGAGGCGGCGACGCTCCCCGAGCTGGAGCGGTTCAGTCGGGTGCCCGTCTACGCCGACGACGATCCGGAGGAGCTCGTCGGCCTCGTCCACAAGGTCGACATCCTGACCGCGGTGGCCCGCGACCGGTTCGACGCGACCATCGCCAGCCTGATGCGACCGATTCACTTCGTCGTCGACACCGCCCCGCTCGACCGCCTGCTGCGGACCTTCCTCGAGCGCCGGCGGCACCTGGCGGCGGTCATCGACGAGTTCGGCGGCTTCGAGGGCATCGTCACCCTCGAGGACCTGATAGAGGAGCTGCTCGGGCAGGAGATCGTCGACGAATCCGACCGGGACGCCGACCTGCGCGAGCTCGCGCGGCGCCGCCGGCACGCGCTGCGGGGCAGCGGGACGTAGCGCGCCCTGACGGGCGCGTTGGGAGTCTGCGCGGCGCGCGCGGCGTGTCGCATCGCCGTGCTGCGTCACGGACTTCTGGCGCGCCCTCACGAGCTAAACGACGCGGTGCAGCAGCTCCTCCTGCGCCGCGAGGCGGCGGCAGTTCTCGGTTGCGACGTCCAGGCTGCGCTCGAGGGTCTCCTGGGTCAGCCAGGCGACGTGCGGCGTGACAATCACGTTGTCGAGCCCGAGCAGCGGGCTGTCGGCCGGCAGTGGCTCGGCCTCGAAGACGTCGAGGCCGGCGCCGCCGAGGTGGCCGCGGCGAAGGGCGTCGATGAGCGCCGCCTCGTCGACGAGCGCTCCCCGCGCGGTGTTGACGAGGACGGCACCACGTTTCATGCGGGCAATCGCACCGGCGTCGATGAGCCGCTCGGTGTCGGCGGCCAGCGGGAGGTGCAGCGAGACGACGTCGCTCTCCCGGAGCAGATCGTCCAGCGAACGCCGCTCGCCGACGGCCCCGGGCTTCGGGCTGCGGCTGGCGAAGAGCACCCGCGCGCCCAGTGCCCGGAGCACGGGCGCCAGCCGGCGGGGGACCGCACCGTAGCCGACAACGCCGATCGTGCGGCCGCTCACCTCGCCGTAGCGGTCCTGGACCTCCACCGGCTGTCGCCATCCCTCTCCGGCGCGCGTCGCCGCGTCGAGGCGGGCCACGCGGCGCAGGGCGGCGAGGATGAGGAGCAGCGTCATCTCGGCCACGGCCTGCGTGTTCGTGCCCGGCATGTTGCAGACCGCCACGCCGCGCCGCCGGGCCGCGTCCAGATCGATCGTGTTGACCCCGACGCCGATCTTCTGGACGAGCCGGAGCGCCGGAGCCCCCTCGAGCACGGCCTCGGTGACCGGATCAAGCAGGTGCCAGAGCACCTCGGCGTCCGCCATCGCCGCCCGATACCGTGCGCGGTCCGCGACCGGGCAGATGGCGACACGCAGTCCCTGCCGCTGCTCGATCTCGGCCACCCGGCGCGTCAAGCCGGGGCCGGCCGCGTAGTGGAGAACGACCTTCATGGCTGCGGGCGGCCGCTATCATACGCGCACGGCGACGGTTCCGGACGCCGGGACCGCGGGCGTCTCCGTGGTCGATGATTCAGGTCGTCCCCGGACGGGAGCCGCAGCGGGCGTCGTCTCCAGCCAGCGGGAGGCGGTGGAGGCGGAGCAGGGAGTTGCCCGGTGACATGACGGTCGGAGACGCCGGGACTGACGGCCGCGCCCCGATCGTTGCGGCACTGCGGCGCATGGGGCTCGCGGGCCCGGGCGCCGCGCCGGCGATGACGCCCCTCGCGGGCGGAGTTTCCTCCGACATCTGGCGCGTCGACCTGCCGGACGGTCCGGTCTGCGTGAAGCGCGCCCTGCCGCGCCTGAAGGTCGCCGCCCTCTGGGAGGCGCCGGTCGAGCGCAACCGCTACGAATGGGCCTGGATGCGGGAAGCGCAGCGTGTCGCCCCCGACAGCGTTCCGCCGCTCGTCGCGCACGACGCCGAGGCCGGGTGCTTCGTCATGGGCTTCCTCGACCCGGCGCGCCATCCGCTCTGGAAGGAACAGCTCCGGCGCGGCAACGCGTCTCCGGAGACCGCCCGTGCAGTGGGGCGGCGGCTCGCCGTGCTCCATGCCGCCGGGGCCGGGCGCGACGAGGTCCGGGCGCGCTTCGCGACCGACGCCATCTTCCACGCCATCCGCCTCGAGCCCTACCTGGTCGCGACGGGCCGGCGCCATCCGGATCTGGCCCCGGCCCTCGACGCGCTCGTCGCCCGCACCGCGGCCACGAAGCACACCTTGGTCCACGGCGACGTCAGCCCCAAGAACATCCTGGTCGGTCCGCGGGGACCGGTCTTCCTCGACGCCGAGTGCGCCTGGTACGGCGACCCGGCCTTCGACCTGGCCTTCTGCCTGAACCACCTGCTCCTCAAGTGCCTCTGGACGCCCTCGGCGACCCCAGGGTTTCTGGCCTGCTTCGACGCGCTGGCGACGGCCTACCTCGACGGCGTCGCGTGGGAACCGTCCGCTGCCCTGGAGCGGCGGGCGGCGGCCTTGCTGCCCGGTCTCCTGCTCGCCCGGGTCGACGGGAAGTCTCCCGTGGAGTACCTCACCGCGGAGCGCGACCGTGATCTCGTGCGCCGGAGGTCTCGGCCCCTGATCCTGGCCCCTAGCGACACCCTGGGCGGAGTGCGGAATGCCTGGGCGTCCGCGCTGGACAGACCGGCGCCTTGACGCGAGTTTCTGTTGACGCGAAGAGGGCGGCGCCGGGTGACTCGGCGTACAACGACGAGGCGCGGTCTGACCGGCAAGCCACGACGACGGACGTCGTCTCATCCAACGGGTGACCGCACCGCGGCTGGGAGCGCCGAGCGACCGAGGGGCGGAGGGCGAGGTGGGCGTCGCTGGCGGGTGGCGCATCCCCAAGGCGCTCAAGGCGTAGGATCTTCAGAGGCGCTCGGCTTCGGAGGCGAACCGCACGAACCGGTGGACATCATCGAATCCTTGTACGAGACAGAAGCCGGAGACGCGGTTGCTCTCCGGCTTCGTGAAGAATCCACCGGCTTCGGATCCAGGCTGGCCGGCCGCCAGCTCCGTACGAAGTGCCTGAATCTGCTCAACGCGGAGCCAGCGAAGCCGCTACTGTTGGACTGGACGGGTGTTCCCCTCGTGTCCAGCAGCTTCGCCGACGAGCTCGTCGGCAAGCCGTTCGCTTCTTTGGGGCCGCTGGCGTTTTCGGCGCGCGTCCGGAACGTCGGCATGGACGCCACCGTCAGGGGCTTGGTCGACAAGGCGATCATGCAGCGTGCGGCGCAGGTGGTCAACGGGGCGGCTGTCGACCGCGACGTTCGATAGGCCGACGGCCGCCTATGTCGGCGTCCCGTCATGAGACCGCCCGGGCCGCCGGCCCGCGCGACGCAGCCGTACGGTGGAGCGATAGGGCGAGCGGTACCCCGAGCAGGACTGAATGACGGCAGGGGCGCATGGAATCGAGCAGGTCGCCGCGCGCCGCGTGTGGGATTCGCGCGGGCGGCCGACGGTGGAAGCCGAGGTCCGACTGGCGGGTGGGGTCGTCGGGCGCGCCATCGCCCCGGCCGGCGCGTCGACGGGGAGCGGAGAGGCGGTCGATCTGCGCGACGGGGGCGCCCCGTTCGGCGGCCACGATGTGACGCGCGCCGTGCGCCAGGTCGAGCGCGAGGTCGCTCCCGCGCTCTGCGGGCGCGACGTTGCGGACCAGACGGGGTTGGATCGCGTGCTCGTCGAGCTCGACGGCACCGCGGATCGGCGCCGCCTCGGCGGCAACGCGCTCGTCGCGGTGTCGATGGCCGCCCTGCACGCGGCGGCCGCGGTGGCGGGCCGGCCTCTGTGGCGCCACCTGCTCGGCGACCTGCCCGCGAGCCTCCCGCTGCCGGAGATCCAGATCTTCGGGGGCGGCGCCCATGCGGGCCGCCGGGTCGACGTGCAGGACTTCATGGTCGTGCCGGTCGGCGCGTCGAGCTTTGCGGAGGCGCTCGACTGGACGGCCGAGGTCTACCGGGCGGCCGGCATCCGGATGGCGGCCGCGGGGCGCCTCCGCGGCGTGGCCGACGAGGGCGGCTACTGGCCGGCGTTCGACACGAACGAGGACGCGCTCGAGTGCCTCGTCCTGGCCATCGAGGACGCCGGCCGCATCCCGGGGGACGAGATGGCCATCTCCCTCGACGTGGCCGCCTCCGAGCTGCACGAGGCAGGTCGCTACCGCCTCGGGCTTGAACGGCGCGACCTCGACGGCGACGCCCTGGCCGAGCTTCTGATCGGCTGGATCGACCGTTACCCAATCGTCTCCATCGAGGATCCCCTGGGCGAGGACGACGTGCGCGGCATGCAGCGCTTCACCGCCGCCGTGGGCGGCCGCGTGCAGATCGTCGGAGACGACTACCTCGTGACCAGCGCCTGGCGGGTCGAGCGGGCGGCCCGGGACGGAGCCTGCAACGCGCTCCTCGTCAAACCGAACCAGGCGGGGACGGTGACCGAGGCCCGCGCCGCGCTCGACGCGGCACGGGCGGCGGGATTCGGTACGATTGTCTCCGCCCGCTCGGGCGAGACGGAGGACGTGACGATCGTCCACCTCGCCGTCGGCTGGGGGGCGGGCCAGCTCAAGGTCGGCTCGTTCGCCCGCTCGGAGCGGATGGCCAAGTGGAACGAGGGCCTGCGCATCGAGGACGCGCTCGGGGACTCCGCGGGTTTCGCGGGTCGGGCCGCTCTGGCGGGCTCGGACCCTTCCGATTGATGCCGTAGGGCGATGCAGGGAGGGAATCGCGTGACAGACGGGACCGGGCAGCAGTCCCAGGTGCCGGGGCTGCCGATGACGATGGGGGAAGCCGGGATTGAAGCCACGGCGGCCGAACGGGATGAACTCGTCGAAGCGACCCGCTGACGTGTCGAAGCGACCCGCTGACGTGCGGATTGGTGTCGCCGAGTCGGCGACGAGCCAATCCCCGACTCGCCGCCGACTCGCAGGCCTTCTCGCCGCCGCCGTTCTGACCACCCTGGTCTTCCTCGACGCCCCGCCCGTCGCGGCGCAGGCGGGCACGACGACCGGGGTCATCCGGGGGACGGTCCGCGACCAGCTCGGCGAGCCGCTGCCGGGCGCCGTCATCGTCATCCAGCACCGCGAGACCGACCTGCTGACCACGGTGGAGACGTCGTCCTCCGGGACGTTCGTCCGCACGCTCCTCCCGCCCGGCACCTTCGACCTGACGGTGGCGGCGGCGACGGCGGGCTTCGGGAACGAGCGCATCGAGGGGGCCAGCCTGCGGGTCGGGGAGGTGCTCGAGCTGAGCGTCGACCTGCGCGTCGTGGCCGAGGAGACGGTGACGGTCGTGAGCGACCTGCCGTCGCCGGTCGACACCAGCGACGTCACGCGGTCCCAGCGGATCCAGGAGGACGTGGTCGACGGGCTGCCCAGCAACGGGCGCAACTACCTGAACCTGACGCTCCTGACGCCGGGCGCGACGATCTCGCAGGGCCCGGACGGCGACGAGCTGAACATCAGCGGGCAGCGGGGCATCTTCAACAACTTCATCGTCGACGGCGCCGACTTCAACAACCCCTTCTTCGGCGAGCAGCGCGGCGGGCAGCGGCCCGCCTTCACGTTCAACCAGGACGCCATCGAGGACCTCGTCGTCGTCAACCAGGGCGCCACGGCCGAGTACGGGCGCTCGGCGGGCGGGTTCGTCAACGTCATCACGAAGTCCGGGACCAACGACTTCGGCGGCTCGGCCCACTACTTCGGGCAGTGGGACGGGATCGCGGCGCGCTACCGGGAGGCGCGGGGCGGCGGGAAGCCGGAGTTCGGCCGCAACCAGGCCGGCGCCACCCTGGGCGGCCCCCTCGTCCGCGACCGGGCGTTCTTCTTCGTCGCCTACGACCAGCAGGCGGCGGCGGAGACGAAGCAGATGACGCGCCACGTCGCGGGCCCCGCCAACCTGGCGCGGCTCGACGGCTTCCTGCGCGAGCGCTGGCCGGGGCTGTTCGACGACGAGTTCGGCCCCATCCGCCGCACGGACGACGCGCAGTCGCTGCTCGCCAAGCTCGACCTCAATCTCGACGGCCGGCACCAGGCGTCCTTCAAGTACAACTACACCCGCTCCGAGCAGGTGAACGGCACCTTCGACGTCGACGCCTGGGGGGCGTCCGCCAACGGGATCGAGCGGAACCACTCGCACGCCGTCAACGGCGGCCTGCGCTCGCTGCTGACCAACGCGCTCTCGAACGAGCTGCGCGTGCAGTGGGCGCGCGAGGACCGGCCGCGCTGGTACGACGGACCGGTCCTGCCCGGCGCCACGCTGCCCGGCCCGCCGCAGTTCGCGGCGCTCGGGGGGCGGCCGTTCCCGGACATCGCGATGGACTTCGCCGACGGCTTCCGGATCGGGCTGCCGTTCTTCCTCCCGATCGATCCGGCGTTCGACACGCGGATCCAGGTGGTCGACAACGTCTCGTACGCGGCCGGCAACCACCTGTTCAAGGCGGGGGTGGAGTACAACCGGACGCACGTGACGCAGCAGTTCGTCGGCTTCGCCAACAGCCGCTACCTCTTCGATTCGGTCGACGGCTTCATCGGCTTCGTCACCCACGGCAGCCGCTACGTCACCTGCTCGGACGGCTCCGCGAGCGCGCACGGGGCCTGCCCGGCCGGCGCGAGCGTGACCGGACCGGTGCTGCTCTACCTGCAGTCGGCGACGGTGCCGGGCGTGGCGCCCGATCGGCTCGGGAGGCAGCGGTTCCAGACCCACGAGCTCGGGGCGTTCGTGCAGGACACGTGGCATCCCCACGACCGGGTGACACTGGACCTCGGGCTGCGCTGGGAGGGGGCCTGGCACCCGGACATGTTCGTCGCGCCGGACGACGCCTTCTTCGCCCCGTACCGGGACGACCCCCGCTTCCCGTCCGACGGCCGCATCCCCGACGACCTCGACAACCTGCAGCCCCGCGCCGGTCTGGCGTGGGACGTGGCCGGCGACGGGCGAACCGTGGTCCGGGCGAACGGCGGCTCCTACGTCGCGCGCATCCCGATGCTCGTCTTCGCCCAGCACCGCTCGACCAACGGCGCCTTCCAGCAGATTGTCTTCCGCAGCAGCGCCGCCTCCGCCCTCGGCCCGGTGCCCGCCGTCGACGAGCTGATCGACGCCACCTCCACACCGCCGTTCCTGCCGGACATCCAGGTGGCCGACGGCGACCTCGAGCTGCCGCGCACGTGGTCGTTCAGCACCGGCATCGACCGCGACCTCGGCCGCGGTCTCGCGGCGAGCGCGACCTACGTCCACGCGCGGACCGACAACCTCTTCCGTTTCGTCGACCGCAACGACCCGTCGCTCGGCGCGCCGTTCGGCATCGGCACGCATCCGTCCGGCGGCGGCATCAATGCCCTGACGGTGACGGAGAGCAGCGCCCGCTCCCGCTACCAGGCCGTGACGCTCGGCCTGCGCGGGCGGGGCTCGGTCCGCAGCCGGCCGCTCACCTTCGAGACGCACTACACGCTGGCCTTCGACCGCTCCGACGACGACAACGAGCGCGACCCGTTCACCCTGCGCTACGCGAGCGCCGCGAACCTCGCGCCGGAGTACGGCTGGTCGGACCGCGACCGCCGCCACCAGGCGAGCGGCTACCTGCTGCTCACGCTGCCGGGCGGCGTGCAGGTCAACCACGTGGTCCGGTATCTGTCGGCCTCGCCGGTCTCCGAGCAGTGCGCCAACCCGGGCCAGCGGGTGGCCCAGCCGTCGGACCGCGTCTGCGCCGACGGGACGATCCTCACCCGCAACACCCTGCGCCGGGACAACGAGTTCTTCACCTGGGACCTGCGCCTGTCGCGGCGCTTCGAGCTGGCGGGCGGCGTCGTCATCGAGCCCATCGTGGAGGTGTTCAACCTGACCAACGCCGACAACTTCCTCGACACCGCGCACGGCTCGCTGCTGTTCAACTTCGACGGCACGCTCCGGAGCGGCCTCGGCGACACGCGCCGCGGGCAGGTGGGGCTGAGCGTGCGGTTCTGATCCGCGGCCGGGGAGACCGGCCGAGCGGATTGCCGGTTGCTCCGGCCCGTCTCGACTGTGAGCGGCAGGGATGGCAAGATGGGGCCCACCTCCAGAAGAGTGAGGCCACGATCAGGAAAGCGAGGCGATTCCGATGAGACACGCGAGATGCGGATTCGGGGCGGCGGCGGTCGCGGCGGCGGTAGCCGTCGGCGTCGGCACCCCCGGCGCGGCGAGCGCGCAGACCGACGTTGCGGCGGCCGCGTTCGTGCAGGTGGCGACCGGCTACAGCCTGACCCCGAACATCACCTACCACCGGGCGGGGGGGCGCGACCTGACGCTCGACGTCTACCGGCCCCGCGGCGCGTCGGGGCCTAACCCGACGCTCATCTACATCCACGGCGGCGGCTGGACCAACGGCAGCAAGGAGGGCTCGGCGCTGACCTTCCTGCCCTACCTCGAGATGGGCTGGAGCGTGGTCAACGTCGCCTACCGCCTGGCGGACGCCGCGCACGCGCCGGCCGCGGTCGAGGACTGCCGCTGCGCGCTGCGCTGGGTCTACCGCAACGCCGAGCGCATGGGCTTCGACCTCGACCGCATCGTGGTGACCGGCAACTCGGCCGGCGGGCACCTGGCGCTCACGACCGGCATGCTGCCCGCGTCGGCGGGGCTCGACCGGCAGTGTCCCGGCGACCGCCGCCGGGTCTGGACGACCGGCACGACGTCCACCGCGCCGCTCGAGGTGGCCGCCATCATCAACTGGTACGGCATCACCGACGTCCACGACCTGGCCAACCGCACGCCGGGAACGTCGGGGAACTTCACCGAAGCCTGGCTCGGCAGCCGCAGCGACCGCGACGACGTCGCCAAGCGGGTCTCGCCGGTGAACTACATCCACGCGGACCTGCCGCCGATCCTCACGATCCACGGCGACCAGGACTCGATCGTCCCCTACGACCACGCGACGCGGCTGCACGAGGCCCTCGACGCGGCGGGCGCGGCCAACGAGCTGGTGACGATCGAGGGCGGCGGCCACGGCGGCTTCAGCCCGGCGGAGAACCAGCGGATCTACGCCGCGATCCGGGCGTTCCTCGGCGAGCACGGGCTCGGCGCGGCGCCGTCGAACGACTAGGAGCTTGCGCCGCAGAACGCCAACGGAGTGCGTGCCGCGGCGCAAGGTCCT
>JAPOVI010000057.1 GCA_026708265.1 Acidobacteriota bacterium | reverse complement strand
CCCTTCTCGCGATGAGAACGGACTGGTGGCGCCGGGTCGGGCCGTTCGACGAGGGCTTCCGGCTCTACTTCGAGGAGACCGACTGGCTGCTGCGCGCGCGGGAGCAGGGCGCGCGGGCGGTGCTGGTTCCGGCGGCGCGCGCGGTGCATGCCTACGACCAGAGCGCGCAGCGCGAGCCTCGAGCCCAACTGTGGTTCGACGAGTCGATGAAGCGCTTCCGGCGCCGCCGCTACGGCGCCTGGTTCGCGGCGCTGCTCCGGCTGATCGAGCGCCTGCCGCGGCGTTTCGCGGATCCGCCCCCGCTTCCGGACGCGCCGGTGGAGGGCGAGGCGTGGATCGAGGTCACGACCCTGCCGCTGGGCGTCCCGGCAGCCGGCTGCCGCCTCGGCGGCATGGCCCCGGCGGACTTCGAGTTGCCGGCCGACGTGGTCCGGGAAGCGCGCTCGGACCTGTCGGTTCGGGCGAGCGGCGCGGGCTGCCGCGATCTGTGGGGGAAGTAGCATCGCCGTCGTGAACGCACAGCGCGGCGCCGAGACGGCCGCTGCGGCGGTCGAGGCCTGGCAGCGTTGCCTGGAACGCCGCCGCGCCGGCGTGGAGCCGGAAGCCGGTCTCGACCAGGCGGTGGCGGCCGCGCTGCCGCGTGGCGGCCTTGCGGCGATGCCGCCGGAGGGGATTCGCGTGGTCGTCGGCACGCAGGCGATCGGCGCTGTTGAGGAGCTGCCGGACGAGGTGCTGGTCGGGTGGGCGTACGACGCCGCTGCCGGCGAGTCCGCGCCGAGCGGTTACGACCGGTTGATCGTGGATCTGCTGGAGGGGGGGTTCCGGCTGGTGTCCGAGCGGGGTGGGCTGCCGGTGCCGGTGGCGGGGCAGGAGGCGGCCCCGCCGTTCCGCGTCGTGCGCGGGCGCCGCGACGGTTACCGGGTGCGCGACTACCGTCCGGGCGATGAAGACGCCATCTTCGAGTTGTTCCGGGAGACGTTCGGTGTCGCTCAGGATCCGGAGCACTGGAGGTGGCGGTACGTCGACAATCCACGTGGCGGTCCGCGGATCTCCCTTGCCTTCTCGCCCGACGGCGAGCTCGTCGGCCAGTACTGCGCGTATCCCGTGCGCTGGCACGGCCTGCCGCCGCTGAACCCCGACGACAGCCACCAGGTGGGTGACACGATGACCCGCCCCAGTGCCCGGTCCGTCGGCCGCGGGCCGACCAGCCTGCTGGCGCGGACGGGGAGACACTTCTACGCGGTGCACTGCAGGAACCGGATCGCCTTCAACTATGGCTTCAACACCGGCAACATCACGAAGTTCTCCTGTCGTTTTCTCGAAGCCGAGGTGGTGGAGGACGTTCCTTACCGGGAACTGCCGCCGGCAGCGCGGCTCGGCCGTGGGCTCCGTTTGCGCCGCGACTACGATGTGAGGCGCATCAGGGAGCGTTCGGAGGTCGGAGCGGCGTTCGACGCCCTGTTCGAGCGGGTGAGCGGTCGCTACGGCCTGCTCGTCGAGCGTTCCGCCGAGTACCTGCGGTGGCGCTATCTCGACTGTCCGGTCGAGGGTCCCGAGCTGATCGCCGCGTACCGGGGGGGACGCCTGGCGGCGTGGGTGGCGGCGATGCGGTTCCCCGACCGCGTCGAGTGGGGCGACGCGCTGGTCGATCCGGCCGAACGGCCCGCTCTCCGGGCGCTGCTGGACGAGATCCGGGCACCCGATCTCCCGATCGTCGGCTGGTTCAGCGAACGGCCGCGCTGGTGGTCAAGGGAACTGGACAACCTCGGCTTCGTCCGGCGGCCGGAGCCGCAGTCGCTGGTCACGATCCAGGTGCCGTTCGTTTGCCGCGACGCGCACGCGCGGTTGCGGCGGGCGTACTACACGAAGGGCGATAGTGATTTGTTCTAGGAGGCGCTGTGACACGGCATCTTCCACTGTGGGATAGAATCGCCGCGCTTCGACAGTTCTGCAAATCCGTCGCTCCGCGGGCCGCTGGACGAAGGGGTCGGTGCGGCCTTCGGCGGGCAGCTTTGGGAGTAGGTTGTGGCCGTCAG
>JAPOVI010000411.1 GCA_026708265.1 Acidobacteriota bacterium | reverse complement strand
CGCCGGCGCGACGGACAGATCGTCATGACCGTCGAGCACCGCGCCGCCCCCGGCCTCAACGACATCGAGATCGAACTCGCCGATGACGGCGAAGGACCGGCCCTGCGGCTCCGGCGGCCGCTACCGGCCGAGGCCGCGCCAGAGCCCGAGACGCCCGAGCAGCGCATCGTGCAGGTCCTCGCCGAAGCCGCAACGCCGCTCTCGCAACGCCAGATCCGCGAGCACGCCGCGACCCGGCCCGCCACCGTCGCCGCAGCCCTGCGCGCACTCATCCGCGAAGGATGCGTCGAGCGCGTTCCCGAGGGCGGATACCGCATCGCCGATACCGGGGCCGACGATGCGACCGCGCCGGCCGCCGCCGTCAATGACAGGGGCCGCCGCCAAGCGTTACCGAAAGCCGTTACCGCCTCGAACCCCTAGGGAGGCAGGGTAACGGTAACGGGTAACACCCGCGACCGGTCTCCCTTCCAAGCAGACCTTCCCAGGAACCTGACAATGAGCGGCGGCGATCCCCTGGCCATCTGCCGCAACATCCCCCTCGACCGGGTCGCCATCGCCCTCGGCTACCGCAGGGACACCGCCGACCGGGCGCGCTTCCGGCGCCAGGGCTCGGTCATCAGCATCAACGGCGAGAAGTTCTTCGATCACCTGAGCGGCACGGGTGGCGGTGGCGCCATCGATCTCGTCATCCATGCAACCGGATGCCGCTTCCCGGACGCGCTCCGCTTCCTCGCAGGCCACGAGGGGCGGGAGAGAGCCACCGCCATCCCGACCGCGCCGCGCCGCCTGCGGCTGCCAGGGCCCAGTCCCCGCGCATGGCCCAGGGTCCGCGACGCCCTCGTCGATCAGCGAGCCCTACGCGCCGATGTGCTCGAAGCCTGCCACAGCCGCGGCCTCCTCTACGCCGATGACAGGCTCAACGCCGTCTTCGTCTGCCGCAACGCCAGCGGCAACCCCACCGGCGCCGAAATCGTCGGCACCGCGCCGCTGGCCGGCGCAAGGCGCTTCAGGGGTATGGCGCCCGGCTCGCGCAAGGCGCGCGGCGGCTTCTGGCTCCCGTGCGACCGAAACCCGCCCGCGCCGGTCATCCTCACCGAGAGCGCCGTCGACGCCATCTCCGCGCGAAGCCTGCGCATCGAGGGAACCCGCGAACCCGGCGCCGTCATCGTCTCGACCGCCGGCGTCGCCAGCGCGGTCCCGCCCTGGATCGAGGACTGGAAACCGAAGCGCATCGTCTGTGCCTACGACGCCGACAACCCCGGTGACGCTGCCGCCGAGCGGCTCGCAGCCAACGACCCGAGAGTAATCAGGACGCGCCCGCCCGGCGCCAAGGACTGGAACGAGATGCTGCGGCGGCGATGACCGACCGGAACCTCACCAAGCGCAGTTCAACAATCTGCCAAAGGACGACCATCGAATAATCTGAAAACCCCACCATCAAACACCGTGCGCGCTCTCACATGGCGCGCGAGGTAGCGTTGCAGGGTCTCCGATTCGATACCGGACTCGTTCGCCAGCGTCTTCGCCGCCGAGGCCGACGGGGCGAGCCCGACGGTGCGGTAGCCCTGGCTTGCGGCCAGCGCGCGCAGCCGCTTCAGCATCGTCGTCTTCCCCGTGCCCGCATAGCCCTGGACCGCGACCACCCGATCCTTCGACGCGAGGATTGTCTTGACCGCCTCTTTCTGTCCCTCGTTGAGCCGGCCCCGGTGGAGCTTGGTCTCAGCCACCCAGCGGCGCATGACGGTCTTCTCCGCCCCCTGGCCCGCGCGCATCAGCGCGACGGTTTCGGACTCGCGCGCCATCGCCGCGTCCGTGGTCCAGTGCCGGCCATGGTCGAGGCCGCGCGCGGCATGGAGCGAGCCGTCGCGTTCCAGCGCCGCGATGGCGCGCTCGGCGGCATCGACGGTGACCGCGCCCGGCTCGCGGGCGAGCGTCGCCGCGAGCAGGTCGGCATGGCCGAACACCGCCTGGCGCTCGGCGAGATGCCCCACCGCCCAGGCCGCCGCGTCTCCCGCCGCATAGCCCGGACCCGCGAACAGGTCCGGCCCGAGAAGACCCCGCTCCG
>JAPOVI010000398.1 GCA_026708265.1 Acidobacteriota bacterium | reverse complement strand
CTGATCGGGGACCGGGTCGGTTCCTGTTCCTGGTACCGCCAGGTGGCCGCGGCGGACTCGGTGCGTGCGGGCGGTTGCGTGGTGTTCGATGCGAGGACCGCCTGGTGCGCAGGCGTTCGGGGGCATCGCACTCGGCGCGTACTCGCAGCCCTTGAAGTCGCTGTACTCGGCGCGTTCCTGAACCTGGGCGTCTGTGCGCGTGCAAGCGCTGTCGGTGGTTCTGGCGTAGCGTCTTGAAACGGCGCCGCACCGGGTGCGTCGACGAAAAGTGTCCTGCTCGGTGTGGACTCGGTCCTGACCGGCGTACTGCTCGGTGCGGTCGCCCGAGAAGCGTACCGCTTGGTGGCCCGGGGCGGGTGCTCGGTGGGTACGGCCGGCGCGTCGGCCCGGATTCCGATGGATGCGCGCCGCCGTGTGCGCGCTCGCCGGCACTATCGGCGCGCCGCTGGGTGCGCCTTTCGAGGCGGGTATCCGGTTGCGTGCCGCCTCGCTCCCGAGCGGCGTTCAGTTCGGTGCGGACAACCTCGGGCGGCTGTCTGCGGAGGCGGTCGTCCTGCTCGGTGCGGCCTGCCTTGCTGACCGGCGTGGTGCTCGATGCCGCTGCTCAAGAACGTTCGCGCCGATGATGGCCTCGCCGGTCACCAGGTGATGCTGCAGGATCGCGATCCCCTCGATGCGGCTGGTGGCCGTCATGACCCTGCAGGGGCAGCCTCCGGCTCGAGGGCCCGCGGTTGCTGCTCGGCGCCTGTGGGCCTTGCGTTCTGCTCGGCGCAGGGTCACTCGGGACCCGCCGCGCGCTGCGTGTCGACGAGGTTACGATTGATGCGGGCCACCCCGTGTGCGCGAGGCGATCGACGAGGCGGTCGTCGATGACCATGCCGAGCGCCTCGGCCAGGGCGTCCGGTTTCCTGCTGTGGTCGTTTCCGCGACGGCTCGCGCTACCGCCTTGCCGACATCTCGACTGTCTCGGCCACGCTGCAGCGGTCACCCTTCGCAGCCCTCGGCGTCTGCGGCGGTCATCCGAAGACGCGCCGTTGCGCCCGGCCGGCGCGTTGGTCAACCGGACGTCTCCGGCGGATTGCAGGATTACTGACCCGCGCGGGTCAAGTGTTGGTTGCCGATGCGATCAGCTCCGTCCGGGACCACCCGGCGTGCGGGCCGAGCGGCTGGCGCCGGGCCGGGTGGAAATGGCAACTTGAAAAGGGACCCCTGTGGCCACGTGAAAAGGGACCCCCAGTTTCGTCAGTCTGTTGTCAGTTGCTGACCTCCTTTCTCGAACCGATCGACAGAGCGAACGTCCGTTGTCGGACGGTGGGTTCCGAGCCGGACGTTGGTGTTGGTCATGCCGGACCGGGGTACCCTCGCGAGACGGAACGGCCTGGCTGGGCCGGACGGTGTGATCGACGACGAACCGGAGAGGGCGTTCCGTCGAGCGACAACCCGAGTGCCGCGGAAGGCTCGTTTGGCGCACGCGTTGCCGGTGGGGACGAGCGGCATCGGTTGTTGCGCCAGGCGAGCCTGGAGGCGGTGCTCTCGCGCGCGCGGACCACGTTCGGATGAGCGTTGACGCTCGGCCGCGCGCGAATCCTCCGCACCGCTCCGCAAGGCCGGGGCAGAGTGGCGCGTGGTTTGCGAACGGACGAGCCGGTGGCTCATCGAGATCCTCCGGATGAACGTCGCTCCCGTATCAGTCATCGACGATGATCGCTGTGGGGGCACTTCTACGGCCCCCGTGGGTAAGGCACACGGTCCCGCAACAGCGGTTGTCGCGCGAAGCCGAAGGCGAGCCGTGTACCTGTCAGCCACCATTTCCCCCGAGTGTTCCAGCTCAACTGTGCACGGTTACGTAACGGACGTTCAGGTGCTCGGCGCGATCCGGCAACCCGTAGGCGATTCTCCGAGCAGGGTCCGGGACCATCAACGTGTTTCCCCCTCCTCGTCGGCCGTCGGCGCCTGGTTCCGTTTCGCCGCTGCCAGCCGGAAGCTGCTGCCCGAAGTCTGAAGCACCGTCGCGTGGTGGACGATCCGGTCGATGACCGCGGCGGCGGCCGTCGGGTCGAGGAAGACCTCGGACC
>JAPOVI010000175.1 GCA_026708265.1 Acidobacteriota bacterium | reverse complement strand
TAGCGGATGGGCGTATAGGGTCCGTCGTTGTAGTAGCCGATCGTGTCCCACAGCTCGCGGCAGGCGGCCGCGTGCTCCGGCGTCGTGTCGTCGGCGGTGACGATGTCGTCGGGACCGATGCTGACCCGCGACACCGGGGGCGGCGCAAGCGGAAACGGCTGGGTCGGCGAGTACTGCTCGCCGGGCACGTCGCCGACGGGCACCGGCCGCTCCTCGACCCCGTGAACGGGCTCGCCGGTGACGCGGTTCAGGATGAACATCCAGCCCGACTTGCCGACCTGCGCGAGGGCGGGAATGACCTCGCCGTCGCGCTCGATGTCCATCAGGCCGGGCGACGGCGGCAGGTTGTAGTCCCACAGCTCGCGGTGGATGTTCTGGAAGTACCACGCGAGCTCGCCGGTGCGGATGTCGATGGCGATGGTCGAGTTCGCGAAGAGGTTGTCGCCGGGGCGGTCGCCGCCGTAGAAGTTCGACCCCGGGCTGCTCACCGGCATGTAGACGAGGCCCCGCTCCTCGTCGACGGTCAGCGTGAAGGCCCACACGTTGTTCCCGATGCGGTCGCGCCAGCTCTGGTTGCCCCAGGTCTCGCTGCCGAAGTCGCTCTCGGTGGGCAAGGTCGGGAATTCCCAGCGCAGGGCGCCGGTCGTCGCGTCGAGGGCCCGCGGCCAGGCCCGGGTCGGCTCCCCCCCGCCGCGCGGCTGGTTCAGGTGGGGCGCGATGTGCCGCTGTCCCGGCCCGAAGGCGCTCGAGCCCAGGATCAGGGCGTCGTCGTAGACCACCGGCACGCCGGTGTAGGGGATGCGGATCGCTGCCTCGCCCCCGTCGCCGAACGCGGGATCGCGCTCGCCGGTCGCCGCCTGCAGGGCGATGACCTTCCGCAGGCTGGTGAAGTAGATGCGGGCCTCGTGCGCGTCGGTGGCCGGCCCGTAGGCGACGCCGCGGAACGACGCCAGCCCCTCGGCCAGCTCGTGCCGCCAGATCTCCTCGCCGGTCTCGGGGCGCAGGGCCACCACGCGGTTGCCCGACGCGAGGTACATCACGCCGTCGACCACGATCGGCGTCACCTGCTGGAAGAGCTCGGCCGGGCTCGGCCCCTCGATGAACCCGTCCTCGGGATGGAAGCGGTACGACCAGACCTCCTGCAACTCACCCACGTTGCTCGTGTCGATCTGGTCCAGAGGCGAGTAGCGCGTGCCGGCGAGGTCGCGGTTGTAGGTCGGCCAGTCCGCGGCCGCGCTCCGCCCGGAATCCTGCGCCGGCGCCGATGCCGGGCCCATGAAGACGGCGACCAGCACTGCGGCCGCCAGTGCGCGGCGCGCCGGCCTGAAGGACACCCGGGTATCGGTGATGAATCGCATGGAGCTGCTCCCCTCTCAATACGCGCAACCGTGTGCGTTTCCCCGCCGAACCGTGGCTGGCGCGCCCGGAACGTCCCGGAACAGCGCAGTCTCGCCGCTCAAGGCTGATCGTTCGTCACTACCGCCGCCGGCACGTCGCGGAGGCGCTCCTGGACAGTGCCGGGGATGCCGAGCTTCGTGTCGGCGCCGAGCTTGGCCAGCAGCGTCGCCGTTTCCGGCCAGCTCTGGAACTGGAACGACTGTTTCGAGCCCTCGGCCATCCGGTAGGCGGTCCGTCCGCGGAAGTCCCGCGCGTCGATGTCGGCGCCGTGCGCGACCAGGTATTCGACCACCTCGTTCAGACCGCGGAACGCGGCCCCGTGCAACGCGGTGAAGTCGGCCTCGTTCACCGCGTTGATGTCGGCTCCGGCCTCCAGCAGCACGCGCACTGCCTCCTCGGCGCTCGGAGAGCGTACGCCCCGCGGTTGTCGAGGCGTGTAGGTCGCTCGTCCGAGTCCGGCCGCCGCCATGAACGGGGTGGTGCCGTCGTCCGTCGTCAGGTGCTGGTCCGCGCCCGCATCGAGCAGCGTGCGCAGGATCGCCGCGTTGCTGGACGTCCGGCTCTCGCCGACGCCGAACGTCCGGCTCGCGCCGTTCATGTCGAACGCCGCCACCCACAGCGGTGTGGCGCCGCGCAGATCGCCGGTGCCGCAGGCGAACGGCTCGAAAGCTCCTTTCTTC
>JAPOVI010000262.1 GCA_026708265.1 Acidobacteriota bacterium | reverse complement strand
TTGAGGATTGGGGGCCGGCCGCCGCGGCGCCAGCCCTGTTTCCGTCGTGAGGAATGGAGACAGATCTCCAGGCGGTTCTCGATCGCGTCGCGCTGGATGTGGAGGCCGGCGTGTCCTATCACCAGTCCCCCGGGGAGGCGCTTCGCGCGCGCTCCGCGTCGCGCGCGGGCGGCCCGGACACCGTCCGGGCGTACCAGCCGTACAACGCCGTGGTCCTGCACGCGCAGCTCGTCGAGCGCGGGCTGCCGGCCGGCTCGGGGGAGTTCGTCACCGAGCACCAGTGCGGGAAGCTCGGCGGCGACGTGCTGCCGGCCGCCTCGCCGTACGAGGAGCGCTTCCTGCTCGAAAGCGGCGACCGGCGCGGAATCGCGGTCGGGATCGCCGGCACGCCGGCCGTCGTCCTGCGGCCCGGGGCCTACCGCGTGCTGCATTCCGAGACCCAGACGACCCTCGCCCCGTCCCCCGATCCCCGCGTGCTCGGCGGCCGGGACCGGGAGGTCGCGGCCCGCGAGGTGGTTCGGCAGGTGCTCTCTGGCGCGGGCGCCCGCCTGGAGCCGGGCGACCGGGTCGAATGGGGACGCGACGGCGAGGGCCTCGTCGTGTGCCACCCGCGCCAGTCGGCGCTGCCTTCTCCCGGCGCCTGGGCCTCGTCCGTGGTGGCGTCGGTCGCGGCCGCGGTGTCCGAGGACTCGGCGCTCCACGACGCGGTGCGCGTGGGGCGCTTCGGCGCGGGCGCCTTGCGCCAGCACAACGCCAAGGCGCGCCGCGCGAAGTCGGGGACCCAGGTCGAGGTGGGGACGGAGGATGCCGGCAAGGTGTGCGCCGCCGCCCTGGCGGCGCTCTATGCGCGCGCAACGGCGGGCCTCGCCAAGCGGGAGGGGGTCCGCGTGGACTGGGAGCGTCCGGCCGGCGAGCCGTCGTTCGACGCGGAACGGCGCTCGCTGCGGCCGAAGGCCCCGCGGCTGTTCAAGGGCCACGGCGCCCGGCAGTGGGAGGCGTTCCAGCAGGCGGCGCTCGTCGGCCTGTGCGTGGCGGTCGGCTCTCCCGAGGAGCGCCGGGCGGCCGGGGCCGCCGGCACGGTCGACGCCGCGGCCGGCCTGCGCCTCGTCGAGACGGTCGCCGGCGAGCTGCCGGGGCTCGACCGCCGCGTGCCGCTCGGGCGCGATGAGGCTGCGGCCCGGGCCGCGCTCGTCGGCGCGCTGACGGCGCGGTCGGTGGTCGAGGCGGCGGGCGTGCCGTACGTGCCGCCCGCTTCGAGCGAGGAGGCCGACGCGCATCAGGCTGCGGCCGTCCGGGCCGAGGGCCTGCGGAGCGTCTGCGCCGACGCGTCCAACATCGGGGCGTGGGTCCTCCGTCCGGCCCGCGAGCGCGAGCGCGTGGCCGATCCGGAGCCGGCGGCGGCGCTGCCGGAAGCCCGTGACCCGGCGCGCCCGTCGCGGGGCGTCCAGCAGGAGCTGTCGTGGTGATTCCAGTGTCTTCTGCCGCGTCGCCGGGCGTGTTTCCTGACGGTGGCGGCCCCGCCGCCGCGGAGACCCGGGCGCTCACCGTCGGTGGACGGTTCGCGTCGGAGATCCGCCGCGGCGTCGCGGCGTTCCAGCGCGACGGGGACGGCTGGGGGGTCACGGCGGTCGTGGATCGCGCCCGGCCGGCGGCCTTCTCCTGCGACCAGGACCTCGTTCTCCGGCAGGCGATGGCGGACCGGGGCTGGTCGGTCCCGCAGTTCGTGGCCCGGCCGCCGGCCGGCGGCGCCGAGGGCGTGGAGCTGCCGCGGCACTCGGCCGTCGAGGCGTTGGGCGGAGTTCCGGCCGAGCCGCCGAGCCGGCGGGTGTGGCACGTCAGCTCGGCGGGTCTCGCGCCGCTGCCGCCCCCGCCCGGCGTGGATCGCCCCGAGATGGCGGTCCGCATCGTGCGGGCGGTGGCCCGCTCGGCCGGTGTCGGGCTGGCCGAGGGCGGGTCCGTGTCGGTGGCGCCTTCGGTGTCGGGGCGGGGCGTTCGGTGCGTCGTCCCGTGCCCGGCGGCTGCGACGTGCGACGGCGTCGAGTGGTCGTCGCGCGTGCTCCGCGCGGTGGTGGAGACGCTGTCGCGGTCGCGGGTCGTGAACCAGGTCGTGCAGCTCTTCTCGTTCGAGCGCTTCGTCGTGCGCGCGATGTGTCCGCGCGAGGGGCGCGCCGGCGTCCTGTCGGCGGCGTACTGGTCGGTTGCGGAGAGCCTCGCCCGCGCGCACTCGGTGAAGCTGGCCCCGGGCTGCGGGGAGCGGCTCCTGTACGAGCCGCGCACGCGCACGCTGGTCGCCGCGGGCGGGGCTCCCGGCGTGCGGCGGTCTCTCGCGGCGCTGTTCCAGGTCGCCGAGGCGACGGGCCACCAGCCGGCTGCGGCGGCGGCGGCTCGGCGGGACGTGGTTGCGCTTCTGCGGGCGTCCGGCGTGGGCGGTCCGGTGTCGCGGCCGGATCGGGTCGAACCGCGCGACGGGGACGGCCGGGCGGCGCTCGTGGCCGCGATCGCCGCCAAGCGGGTGGCGGACCGCCTGGGCCTCCCGTACGTGGCGGGCGCGTTCTCGCCGGGCTTCACGGCGTCGGCGCTTCGTGTTCTCCATGCCGAGGGGTGGCGGTCGGTGGCCGTCGAGGCGGGCAACCTGGCCGGGTGGCTGGTGGATTCGGGCCGGGGCCGCGCGCCGTGGCCGGCGGCCCTGGAGCAGTGGCCTTGATGCCGCTGGAGACGCTCATGCGGGCCGCCGAGGGCGGTGAGCGGGAGGTGGAGTTGGTGCGGGCCGATTTCGAGCGGGCGGGCCTCGACGGGTGGCTGCGGGCCGCGATCGAGCGGCGGCTCGATCCCGCGCTCGGCGCCCGCGTGGTCCCGGCCGGGGCCGGCGCGGCGGTGCAGGGGGCGCTGGAGGCGTTCTACGCGCTGTGGGGGCGCTGGTTCCCGTCCGAGTACCGGCGGCTGCGCCGCGAGTGGGTGGTCCTCCAGGCGAGGTGGCGCGGCGACGCGCAGGTGGACCCGGCGCGGGCGGTCGACCCGGTGACGAGCCGCTTCTTCAGCGAGGGGCTCGTCGACGCCCCGGCCGTGGTCGCGGCCCCGGCGGCGGGAGGGTTCGAGGCGGGGCTCGAGCCGCTGGAGGCGGCGGGAGGCAGCGGCGGCGCGGCCGGGCAGGAGCGGGACACGGTGTCGACGAAGGACCCCGGCGGCGACCGGGATGGCGACGAGGCCCGCGGTGGGCGGGAGCCTGCCGATGGCGGTCCGGCGCCTCTCGCCGGCGGTCCCGTTCCGGCGCGGCTGGCGGACGGCACCGAGGTCCTGGCGGACGACGGCGGCGGCCTGCCGTTGTCGGCGGCCTCGGACCGGCTCGAGGAGGCCGCCCGCCGCGGCGTGGCCGCGGTCGAGGCGGTCCGCGCGGCGTGGGTCGGCGGCTCCGGGGCGTGGTTCCGGTGGCCGGACTACGGGCGATGGCAGGAGCGCTCGCGGTGATGGACATGGACAGGGTTCCCGCGGTGGCGCGGTCGGCGGATCGCCTCGGGCGCCGCGTGGTCGAGCTCGCGCCGCCGGGCGCGCCCGACCGGGGCCGCGGTGCGCGCTGGGCCGGCCGGTTCCTGGACGTCGGAGAGCTCGGCGGCCGGCGCGAGCGCGCGCACTCGGGACGCCGGGACCGGGACCGCCGGCAGCTCTCGCGCCGGTCGCAGGGTGACCGCGTGTGGGACGCGCTGGAGCTGCTCGGGGACTTCCGGGTCGTGTCGTACCGCGACGTCCAGCGCGAGTGTTTCGACGGCCACGCGTTCACGGCGGGCCAAGCCGCCCGCCACCTGCTGTCCGAGGGCCTCGTCGAGGTCCACACCGTGCAGCCCCGCCGCGCGCGCCGGGGTTCGCGGGGCCACGGCTTCAAGGTGCTGGCCCTCACGGCTGCGGGCGCCGCGCGCGTCCGCGAGCGGCGGGGCGCCCGGGGGTGCGAGCGGCGGGTCTGGCAGGGCGTGGTCAAGCGGCGCGAGCTCGAGCACGACGCGGGCGTGTCGGAGCTGGTCCTCGAGACCGTCGACCGTGTGAGGTCGCTGGGCGGGACCGTGGTCTCCGTCCGTCTCGAGGCGGAGCTCAAGGGGGAGGTCGCGCGGTCGGTGTCGGCCGCGGCGCAGCGCGGCCAGGACCCCGCGGCGGCCCGGCGCCGTGCGGCGCGCGTGCTCGCCGTGCCGGTCGACGAGGCCGGCGGGTGCTGCTTCCCCGACGCCGTCGTGGAGGTGCGCGACGCGGACGGCGAGGTGTCGACCCTCGCCCTCGAGCTCGTGACCGGCAGCTATTCCCGCCGGCAGGTCGAGCGCAAGATGCGGATGGGCATGGTCCTCGCGTCCCACGGCGCGAGGCTCGCCCGGCTCGCGCGCTCGATCCTGTCGGGCGAGGTCGGCGGCCGCGTGCGCCGGGCGTGGCGCCCGGGCACGGAGCTCGAGGAGCGGCTGTTCGACGTGATGAGGTGACGCCGCGCCATGGACCCGGGCCGCTTCTGCGTGGGCATGACCCTGGTGGCGATGGCGCTGACGTGCGCGCTTGTGATGGCCGAGTTCGACTACTTGGCGGAGTTCTGGATCGTCCTGTGGGCGGACCACGCCGCGCGCCTCTCGGTGATGGCGCTGACGTGGGTGGTGGCGGTCGCGGCCGGCACCTACCAGTTGGCCCGCGTGCTCGTTCTCGGGGAGGTGGGCCAGAGGGTCGGCCTTCTCGAGCGCGCGATGCGGCGCGGCCAGGGGGGCGACCCCGAGCTGCGCGACGCTCTCGACCGGGAGGAGACCGGTCAGTACTCCGGTTGAGCCGGAAGGAGGAAGCGATGTCGTTCGCAAATGGGGTGGTCCGTCGCGCGTCAATCTGGTGGTCGCGCCGCGGCGGGCTCGTGCTCCGCGCCCTCTTCGTCTGCCTGTTGCTGGCGCTCGCCGAGCAGGGGCTCGGGGCGGCCGACGATCCCTGGTCGATGGCCGCCAGCCAGCTCTGCACGCTGTTCACGGGCATCGTCGGCCGCGGGCTCGCCGTGGTCGCGGTCATCGTCGGCGGGCTGATGTATGCGATCGGCGAAGGCGGGTCCAAGTCCGCCCTCGCGGCGCTCGTATTCGGCGTCGGCATGGTCCTGCTGGCGCCGCAGTTCCTCGTCTTCTTCTTCGGCGGGACCGCCATCACCTGCTGATCGGCAGGGAGGGTCGCCATGCGCATGGTTCGCGGAGAGGGGATCTGCAACGAGTACGGCGCGCTCAACGATCCGCTCAGGATTCTCGGCGTGGAGCGCAGCCTGTTCTTTCTCAGCCTGGTCTTCGCGCTGGTCCTGTTCGTCGCCATGAATGCGCTTCTGCTCGCGGTCGTGGGGTTCGCGCTGTTCTGGCTCGCGGGCCGCGCGACGACGGCCTACGACGACCGGTTCGTGGCGGTGGTCCGGGAGACGATGCGGAACCCCGGCGGCTGGTACGACGCAGCGGACTACGGGTCGCCGCCGTGGGTGGTGGTCATTGAGGGCGGGGACAGTGGCGATCCTGCCGGGGGCGGTGAGTAGTGGCGCGCGTATCGAGGACGGTCGGCCGCTCGCTCTCCAACCAGCTCCCGTGGTGGGGCTTCGTGGATGAGCGGCTCTGCATCACGCGGGCTGGCCGGCTGCTCGGGTTCTCGCGGCTCGTGCCGCTGCCCGCGGACGGGCTGTCGGGCGCCGACGTCGACCAGACGGTGGCCGCGTGGTCCCGCGTCCTCATGGCCCTGGGGCCCGACGTCCGGCTCTGGTGGGTGGTGGACCGCTGGCGGGCGCCGGCGGCCCCCGCGGGCGAGGCCGGGGACCTCGGCCGCATGGCGGCCGGCAAGCGCCGCGCGCATGTCGCGGAGCGCGTCCGCGAGTACTCCACGTACCTCGTGTGGGAGTTCGATCGGGGTCTCGCGCGACGGGTCGCGGCGGCCGAGGGCGGCCTGCGGTGGCTCCTCGGCTACCTGCGCAACTGGTGGGGCTCGCGGCGCAATCCGCACGTCACGCGGGTCCTGCGGTCGGTCCTGGCGGACGTCGCGCGGGACGTGCGCAACGAGCTCGCCGGCTTCGAGGCGCGGCTGTCGACCGGGACCAGCGTCGTGGCCGCCAAGGCCCCGGAAGCCGTGCGGGTGCTGCACCGGCTCAGCAACGCCGGGCAGGGCGAGTGGATCGACGGGCTCGCCATGCGCTACGGGCTCAACTGGCGCCTGGCGTCGGCGGACGTGTCCATCACGCGCCAGGGCGTGACGGTCGGCGACCAGATGGTCCGGGTGTGGTCGCTCGCGTCCGCGCCCGGCCAGGTCGTCGGCAACTGCCTCGAGGGCCTGTACGGGTTGAACGCGGACCTGTCCGTGGTCCTGGGCTGGCGCTCGGCCGACCGGCAGGGCGCCCGCCGGCGCATCAGCAGCGCCCAGCATCACTATCACCAGGCGCGCCACTCCCTCATGTCCGCGATGGGGGAGGGCGGCGAGGCGACGGGGCTCGAGGACTTCGGGGCGGCCTCGGAGGTCCAGGTCCTCGGGCAGGCGCTCGTCGACCTGCAGTCCGGCGACGTGTGCTTCGGCGAGATGCACCTGTCGGTCGCGGTCAGGGCGTCCAGCGAGATCGAGTTCGCCGACGTCGGGACCGCGCTCGAGCGCGTCGTGGGCGGCATCGACGGCAAGCTGGTGCGCGAGACCCACGGCCTCCCGCCGGTCTGGTTCGGGCGCCTGCCCGGGCAGACCGCGGTCACCCCGCCCCGGCGCTTCTTCGTCAACTCGAAGCTCGCCTCCGCGCTCGCGCCGATCGTCGGCCCGCCGCGCGGCCATGCGCGCTGCCGGCACCTGGATGCCGAGCCGCTCACGACCTTCGAGACCCCCTGGGGCACGCCCTACGGCTACGACCTGTTCGGCGGCGGCGACGTCGGCCACACGCTCGTGCTCGGGGCCACCGGGTCGGGGAAGAGCTTCCTGCTCAACTTCCTGCTCGTGCAGGCGCTCAAGTACGACCCGCAGGTGCTGGTGCTCGATCTCGGCCGCAGCTACCGCTACCTGACCGAGTTCGTCGGCGGGCGCTATCTCGCCCTGGCCGAGGGGGACGAGCTCGATCCGTCGTCGGCCGCCGGGATGGGGCTCCAGCCCTTCGGGCTCCCGGCCACCGTGCGCACCCGGCAGTTCCTCGTCGCGTGGGTGCAGCGGCTGCTCGCGATCGGGCAGCACGCCTGCGAGGCGGACGACGTCGCCGATCTCGACAAGCGGGTCGACGAGGTGTTCCGCCGCGCCCCGGAGAGGCGCACGCTCAGCGCCCTCGCGCACCTCCTGCCGCGGCGGATGTGGCCGGCGATGACCCGCTGGGTGGACGAGGGGACCTGGGCGCCCTGGTTCGACGGCCCGCCGGCGGGGCTCAAGGCGTTCGGCCGCTGGCAGGTCGTGGACCTCGCCGGCGCGTCGCAGCACGCCGACTGGTGCGAGGCGGCCCTGTGGTTCTTCCTCGAGCGCATGCGGCTGGTGATGGACGACGAGTCCGAGCGGGGGCGGCTCAAGGTCCTCGTGGTCGACGAGGCGTGGCGGTACCTGAAGGACCCGGTCGTGGTGCAGAAGCTCGCGGAGGCCGCGAAGACGTGGAGAAAGATGAACGGCGTCCTCATCGTCGCCACGCAGTCGGCCGGCGACGTCCTGGGCGCTGCGCCGGAGCTTCTCGAGTCGATGCCGACGCGGGTGCTGCTCGCCAACCCGTCGTTTCCCGACGACGCCGCCGGGGTGCTGGGCCTGACCCCGGCCGAGGCGGACACGGTGCGCGAGCTCGAGCAGAAGCGGGAGCTGTTCATCCATCGGCCCGGCCACTCGGCGGTGGTGCGGCTGGAGGTCGATCCCGAGTCGTACTGGCTGTACACGTCCGACCCGTCCGACGCCGTCCGACGCCGGGCGGCCGTGGAGCGCTGGGGCCTGCCGGGGGCGCTCATGCGGCTCGCGGCGGGGGTCGATGGGGACGTGGGCGAGGCGCGCGGGCGGACGGAGGTGGCTCGGTGACGAAGTGTTCCCAGGGGGTGGTCATGCGTGTCGTCGGATGTTGCGTCGCGGCGCTGGCGCTCGCCGCGCCGGTTCTCGGGCAGGAGGCGGAGCGGACGCCGATCCGGGCGGTCGTCGCGTCGTCCACGCAGCCGGTGGTGATCTTCACGCGCGTGCGGACGGTCACGACCGTGCGCCTGCCCGAGGGCGAGGAGATCGTCCGCACGGTCGCGGGCGACGCCGAGAACTGGGACCTCGTCGCGCAGGGCCGCGAGCTGGCCATCAAGCCGTACGCGGCCAACCTGGTCTCGAACGTGACGGTCTCGTGCGCCTCCGGCGCGGTGTTCACGTTCACCGTCGTCGAGGACGGGGACGCGGCGGCGGACTACGTCGTGACGGTCGAGGCCGAGGCGGAGGAGCCCGCCGTGCGCGCGGTGGACCCGGCCGCCGTGGAGGTGCGGTACCGGCCGGCGTCGCTGGCGGCGGGCCTGCGCGAGCGCGCGGCCGGCCACCGCGCGCGGCGCGAGCGCGTGCTCGCCGAGGGCCGCCGGGAGGTCGAGCGGTTGTGGGCGGCGGCGGAGGCGCGCCGGGAGGCGTTCGTCCGCGACTTCGCGGCCCGCGTCCGGCTGCCCTACCTGGTCACCGACGAAGCCTACGAGGTCCCGTTCCTGCTGCGCGACCTGTGGACGGACGGGACGTTCACGTACCTCAGGACCGAGGGGCAGGAGATCCCCGCCGTGTACGCGTTCCGCGGCGACGCGCTCGAGGCGGTGCACACCGACGTCGAGCCCGGCGGCCTGCTGGTCGTCGAGCAGGTGATCCGGCACGGCACGCTGAGCCTCGGCGGGCGCGAGGCGTGGTTCGGGCTGGCGGCCGAGGGCGGGGCGATGCCGCAGCGGCGACGCGGCTTCTTCAGGCGGACGTTCGCGACGCCGCCGCGGATGTACGCCGCCTGGTGGGCGGTCGGCGTCGGCGTCCTCGCGGCGCTGGCGGCCACGAGGTGATCTCGATGGGTGCGCGTTTCATGGCGGCGGCGGCGTTGATCGCGTGGGCGTGGCCTGCCGCGGCGCAGGTCCCGCAGGGGTCCGTCCAGGCCGGCGTCCGGGGCGGCGTGGCCCTGGTCGAGGTCGTCACGCGCGTGGGCTTCGAGACGACCATCGTCCTGCCGCCCGGCTGGAGGGTCGTGGAGCGCCGGCTCGGCGATCCCGACCGGTGGATCGCGGCCGGCGGCGGGCACCTGACGATGGTGCGGCCGCTCGCGCGCGGCGTGGCGACGAACCTGAGCCTCGTGCTGTCGGACGGATCGGTGCTCTCGATCGGCCTCAGGGAGAGCGACCTCTCGCCCGTGCACACCGTGGTCCATCTCGGCGAGCTCCCGCCGGAAGACGCGCTGTCGGGTGAAGCCGGCGGCGCGGCGGCCATTGAGGACGGCGCCGGAGTCGTCGAGGACGTCGTGGCGGGGACCGGGGCCGAGGACCCGGTCTTCCTGTCGGCGGCCGACGTGGAGGCGATCCGGCGGGAGGAGGAGCGCGCGCTCGAGGCGCTCCGCGGCGCCGAGGCCCAGGTGCGGGACCGCGTCGAGGACGCCGTCGCCGCCGCCGACGAGGCGGTCGAGGCGTTCGCGGCCGGGTACCCGACGCGGCTGCACTTCGTCTTCGAGTTCGAGGGGATGTGGCACGACACGCAGTCGACGTTCATCCGCTTCCGCCGCGTGGTTGACGACGAGATCGTCGTCGCGGGGCTGCTGCCGGACGGGACGGCGCGGGTGCTGCCGCACGAGGTGATCGGCGCGGGTTTCGTGGTCCGCGTCGACGGGGTGGTCGAGGCCGGCACTGTCGGGGTCGGCGACCTCGGGGCCGGCGCTCGGTGGCGCATGCGGAGGGAGGCGGAGCCGTGGCAGATTGGCAACTGAAGGTCCCCTCCGGCGTCATCCCGAAGAACCTGCCCGTCTACGTGGGCCTCGGCTTCGCCGCGGTCCTCATCCTCGTGATGTTCCTCACGGGATCGGGCACGCCCCCCGAGGACCCCGGCGCCGGGGAAGCCGCCATCGAGGCCGCGGTCGCGGACGTCCGGGGCGTCGTCGCGCCGGTGATCCGCCAGGGGGAGCGGCTCCGAGAGGACCTCGCGCGGCTGGAGGCCGAGCGCGAGGCGCGGGAGGAGGAACAGCAACGCGGCGAGGCGCGGCAACAGGAAGAGAGCCTGCGGGACGCCCGGCGGGAGCTCGAGGACGCCCGGTCCGCGCTTGTCGAGACCCGGCGCATCCGGGAGGAGGCGAACCGCGCGGGCGTGGCGCCGGCCGACGTCGCCGGGGACATCCGGGCGAGTCTCGAGACGGTCGAGGAGCGCGAGATGCGGGAGGCCCTGCGGCTCGACGAGCTGCAGCGCTTCACGCTCTCGATGCGCGCGCCGGCCCTCGTCGGAAATCCGGGGCCGCCGCCCGCCGCCCGGATGGCGCCGCCCCCGGCCATCACCGGAGACGCGGCGCTCGACCAGCAGCTAATGGCCCTGCTGCGGGAGGAGGCCGCGGCCGCCCGGCCGGGGCCGCCGGCTCCGGAGCGGCAGGCGGGTTCCGCCGTCGTGGCGCCGGCCCCTTCGGGCGGCGGCGGGGGTGTGCCGCCAGCGGGCGCGGCGTCGGTCTCGCTGACCGAGCGCTACGTGGCCGGGCCCGACCTCGAGGTGTCGGACACCTCCGGGCGCGGCTCCGCTGCCCTCGTGCGCTGGGCCGACGTGCCCGAAGGGCTCGACCTCGTCTACGAGGGGCGCATGATGCAGGCGGTCCTCGAGACCCAGCTCGTGGGCGACTTCACCGGCGAGGCGCGGGCCCGGATCACCGTTCCCGTCCGCACCCGGGACCGCACGCGGGTCGTGATCCCGCGCGGCACGACCGCGATCGGCGAGGCCCAGCCGGTCGAGAACGGCTTCCAGACGCGGCTCGCGGTCAGCTTCTCCCGGCTGCTGTTTCCCGACGGGCGCTCCGTCCGGATGCGCTTCCAGGGCCTCTCGTCGCTGGGCGAGACCGGCTTGGCCGACGAGGTCAACCGCCACTACCTGTCGACGTTCGGCGCGGTCGGCGCGGTCGGCCTGCTGGCGGGCCTGTCGGCGGGCGGCGGCTCGCAGGGGTACTTCGACCCGGCCCGCCAGCAGTTCTCCGTCGCCGCGATCAGGCTGCTCGACCGCTACGTGAACCGCCTGCCGGAGATCCGCATCCGCGCGGGCCATCCCATTCGGATCTACCTCACCCAGGACCTGCTCGTTCCGCGGGCATAGAGGAAAGGAGGGCGTCATGAGTCGTGCCGCTCGGGCGTACGTCGCGCTGGTGCTGGTGGTCGTCGTTCTCGCGTCCGCCGGCGCGGAGAGGCCGCGGGCGTTCTTCGGTCTGGACCCCGCCGCCTGGATCGTCGTCGGTCAGATGGCGTCGGTCGTGAGCAACCTCATGGCGATGCGGGACACGATGATGCGCATCCGGGACGAGGCCCTGAGCTCCTACCGCGGCCTCGTCGAGCCCATCGACGACTTCGCGGGCCGGATGCGGCTCGCACTGGGCGAGGGCGCGCAGCTCGACCTGAGCGCGCTCGGGGGCGCCGATCCGCGGGAGTTCGAGCTCGCGGACTGCGCGTCCCTGCCGCCCGCCGACGCCGCCGCGGTGCCGTGCACGCCGGACGCGTTCCCGGAGCCCGGTAGCGCATACGCCGATCTGCCCGGGGTCGATCCCGACATCGTTGTGTCCCTCGAGGCGTCGCACGAGATCCGGGCGGCCGACTTCGAGCTCCAGCTCGCCGAGGCCGACCACCGCGACCGTCTCGTCGAGGAGGCCATGGTCGCCATCGGCCTGTACCACGGGTGCGAGCCGGCGCGGGCAGATGCCGATCGCCGGGGCGTGATCGTGTGCCCGGCGTCCCGGACGTGGACGGCGGCCGAGCGCGAGGGCCTGCGGCAAAGGCTGGCGGATTCGGTGAGCGCGCTGAGCACCGCCGATTGCCCGGCGCGGGGCGAGGGCGGCCTGGGCCAGGGGGTCTGCCCGTCGCGCGCCCAGCACCGGTCGCTGCTTCTCGCGGCGACGCAGGCCCGGGCCAACCTCGACGCGGTGCTGCTCAAGCTCGATGCCGAGGACGCGGACCGTGAGCGCCGCGCGCTCGAGCGCGGGCTGGTCGAGGAGGGGCGGCAGGCGCAGCGGCGGCTCGACCGGCTGCAGGGGCTCGCCGAGCTCGACCTGTCTCTCGATACCGCCGCGGGGCGCGCGAACGTGCTGGCGGCCGAGCTCCATGCGCGGAACCCGGCGGCGAGTCCGTTCGGAGGCCGGCTGTTCGTCGCGGGCGACTGAGGGGGTGCGTGATGAGGCTCAGGCAGGCGTTGGTGGCGGTACTCGTTGTCGTGCTTCTGCTCGGCCGCCCCGCGGCGGTCGACGCGAGCTGGGCCGGGATGCTGGTGCAGGTCACGGCGATGCTGTCCCAGATCCGGAGCTACGTGCAGACGGCGGAGGCGTACGTCGCCCAGGCCGGCGCCGAGGTCCGGGGGCTCCTCGATCCGGGGGGGCTCGTCTCGGGCGTGCGCTCGCTGGCGGACTGGCGGGGCCTGCTGTCCGAGCTCGCCGACCTCGGCCCGCTGTGGGAGCCGTTCCCCGAGACGCGGGCGCTTGTCGACGACGCGGCGGTGAGCTACCAGGCCGCGCGCGGTCTCGGCGCGTACGACTTCGGATCGGTGGCGGGCTTCGTCGACTTCCTCGACGCGCAGCCGCTGGGGTGGACGGCCGGCAAGGCGTCCGCGTGGCAGGTGCTCGTCGATGACCTCGGCGTGCCGGCGGAGCTTCGCGACGAGGTGCGCGACGCCGCGCGGCTGCGCCGGCGCGTGATCGATCTGCGCTACGCGGGGGCGGTGGACACGCGCCTGGCCGCGGCGGCCGTCCTCGGCGGCCACGTCGCCGGCGAGTACGGGGGCCGGGGCCTGCTGGAGGACACCCGGCAGGTGCTCGACTCGACGCGCCGCGTGATGGGCGGCCCCTCGGATCCGGACCCCGCGTTGAGCCAGGCCGAGGCCGACAGCGCCGCGTCGCAGCTCGCCTCGCTCGGCGCGAGCCAGTCGGCGGGCGCCCTGTCGCTCCGGGCCGCGCGGCTTTCCGCCGAGGCGCGGGACGTCAGGCTCGTGGCCCATGCGGACGCGGCGCGTGAGCAGCAGCGGCTCGGCCGCCTGGCGCACTTGGCGTCCGCCGCCGCGCCGGCCATGGAGCAGTCCATCGGCAGCGATCCGATGGGCGTCCTCGGATCGGGCGCGTTCATGGAGGCGTGGGTCCGATGACGGTATCGGGCCGGCGCGCGCTCGCCGTCGCTGTGGTCCTGGGCGGGCTGGGCGCGCTGGGGCCCTTCGCGGCGGCCGCGTCGGCCCAGCCTCCCGTCGATCCCGACGGGTCGGCCACCCGCTGGTCGTTCGACTACGTCCAGGCCGCCGTGGACGACCTGGTCAGCGACCCGCTGCCGGCGGCCTACGGCGGCGTGACGGTCCGCGAGTACTTCTACGACATGGGCGTGCGCCTGTGGGCGGCCATCGCCTTGATCATGGTCGTCGTTCAGGGCCTCAAGGTGTCGATGGGCGGCCGGCTCGACCTGTGGGGGCTGGTGAGCTTCCTCCTCTGGATCGCGTTCCCGCTGATGGTCCTCGAGGGGTTCTACACGCCGTACGCGGCGTTCGGCAACCAGACCTTCATCCAGATGGTGACCGGGCAGGGGCAGGCGCTCGCCTCGGCGCTCAACGAGGGCGGCGGGGCGTTCGCGCAGCTCCACGACCGCATCTACGCCGTGCTCTCCGAGACGTTCCGGCACTTCGGTATCGCACTGTCGAACGCGCCGTGGTCCCTCGGCGGCCTCCTGCAGGGGCTCGACGCGCTGATTGCGACATTGATCTCGCTGAGCGTCGCGGCTGGCGTGCTGATCCTGGGGATCGTGCTGCTCCTCATCGCCTGCCTGCTGGTCTACACGCAGGTGGTCTGGGCGAACGTCGCGCTGGGCGTCCTGACGCTGCTCGGGCCGGTCTTCGTCCCGTTCCTGCTCGTCGAGCAGATGTCGTTCCTGTTCTGGAGCTGGTTCAAGGGGCTCATCCAGTACAGCTTCCAGGTCGTGGTCGCGGCGCTGCTGCTGCGGATGATCGCCGTGCTCGCCATCTATCCCCTCGAGGGGATGAGCGCGTTCGTCGCGAGCCTGGCGGCGATCGGCTCGGACGCCGGCGATCCGGTGATGGTCTCGTACCTGGACGTCATCCGGCGGTTCGGGTCCTGGATCCCGGTGATCCTCGCCGCGCTGCTCCTGAGCTTCAAGGTCGGCGAGCTGACCCAGGTCATGCTCGGCGGCTCGCAGAACCTCAGCTCCGGGCTGACCGCGGTGGCGGCGGGCGCGGCGGCGACGGTGGCGACGGGCGGCGCGGCGGCCGGCGGGGCGCTCGCCTCGGCCGGGCTCTCGGGCCTCGCCAAGGGCGCCGCGGCGCACGGCATGAAGGGCACGGCGGCGGCGCTCTCGAGAGGGGCGCGGGCCGCCGACTGGGTGTCGTCACAGGCGCGCGGGCGGAAGGGCCGCCGGCGCGAGGAGGACGAGTAGGCGTGGAGATCGAGACCGAAGAGATCGTCGAGGTGTGGGCGGAGCACATCACCCGCGCGCGGCACTACCGGGCGGTGCTGCTCGTCATGGCCGCGTGCATGCTGCTGGCGCTCCTCGCGCTCTGGGGCGTCGCCCGGCGTCCGCATCCGCCGCCGGTGGTCGTGCGCGTCGACGAGGTCGGCCGCGCCGAGGCCGTCGACTACCTGCCCGAGGCGATCGAGCCGGCGGGGCCGGAGGTCAGCTACTTCCTGCACGAGTTCGTCGCGGCCCAGTACGCGCGCCAGCGCGCGGTCGTCGAGGCGCGCTGGGAGGAGAGCCTCTGGTTCACGAGCGCGGACGTCAGCGCGCAGCTCTCGGCGGAGTACGGCGAGGAGGTCGCCGGGTTCATCGCCGGCGCGCGCGGCGAGGGCGACATCGTCGTCGAGAACGTCCGCATCCGCGTCCTCCCGAACCCCGCGCCGCCGCACGACGCCGAGATCGCCTTCGACCGCGTGCGGACGGCCGCGGGCCGCGTGATCGAGAGCGAGCCGTGGTCGGTGAACCTGCAGTTCGCATTCACCGAGGTCACGCCCGACCTCGTGTTCAGCAACCCCATCGGCCTCGTGATCACGTTCCTGGAGGACACCGTCGTGCGGACCACCCTCCGGGAGGGGAGGTAGCCGGTGGAGCTCACGGGCGCCGAGAAGACCCTCCAGCAGGCCGGCTTCAGCGCGCAGGCGGCGCGCTTCGTGGCGCTGGTGGTCCTCTCCGGCGGCGTGTTCGTGCGGGAGTTCGCGTCGCGGTGGATCGGGGACGCCGACGGCCGGCGCGCCCGCACCGAGCGCTTCATCGACGGCGAGGTGTCCGCCGCGTGGCGCGGCGCGTTCGGCCGCGACAAGGGCCTCGCCGTTCACCGCATGCGCTCCGGGGTCGTCTACCACTGCAGCGGCAAGGCGCTCTACCGCGCCCTCGGCGCGGAGAACAGCCGCTACCGCCGCCCCCTCGATCCGGCGGACTGGCCGCGGATCGTCGAGCGGCTCCTCAAGGCGTGGGCCGCCCTGGCGTCGCCGCGGTGGCCGTGGCTGTTCTCGATCGAGGCGCAGGTGGCGCTGGCCGACTCGCTGGGGGTGCCCCGCTCGGCGCTCCCCAGCCGCTCGTACGGCGTCGGGCAGAAGCAGGACGTCTACTTCCCCGACCGGCCGCTCATCGCCTGCGCCGGCGACCGGCTGGTGCTCGCGCGGCCGCACGTCGACGACGACCTGGCCGACCCCGCCGCGGCGCTGCGCACGTGGTGGCGGCACTACCGCCCGTTCATCGAGGCGGTCGGCGCGGCCGGGGTCTCGGTCTCGCTCAAGCTGGTCCGCTCGGGGGCGCGGCCCGCCGACCCCGCGGTGGATCAGCTTCTCGCGCTGTGGGAGGCGGACGGCGCCGCCGTGGAGGCGGTGCGCGACATCTGGTTCACGCGCCAGGAGGCGCGCCGTCTCGAGGGCGGCCACCCGCCGGTGGTGGCGGCCTACGGCGGTCCGGACCGGGTCGCCGCGCGCCTCCGCGAGCTCGAGGACCGGCTGGCCGAGCGCCGCGCGGTCGTCGCCGCGGGCGTCGCGGACGCCGGGGTCTGGCAGGCGGAAGGGCTGCCCGAGTCATGGTAGCCAGGCTGGTTGCCGCGGGCGCGGTCACGGCGTGGTGGATGTGGGCGTATCCGCTCGCGCTCGACGACCGCTTCCTCGTGTTCATCCGGCAGCAGACCCCCGCCTGGTACTGGCCGCTGGTGGTGTGGTCGGCCCTCTCGCCCGGCGTCCTCGTCCTCGTGCTCGGGTCGGTGGCCGAGTCGGTCTGGCGGGTGTGGTTCGAGCGCTACCGGCCGCGGGGCGCGGGCGCGAGCCGGCTGCCGCCGTGGCCGCTCTCGCCCGACGACCCCGAGCCCGGGATCGTCATCGGCGAGGTCCATCACCCCAGCCGGATCCAGGAGGCCAGGGAGCCCACGTGGCTCGTGATGCGCGACAAGGCGCTCTACACCGGGACCATCGTCTTCGGCGCGGTGGGCACCGGCAAGACCTCCGCCTGCATGCGCCCGTTCGTCCAGCAGCTCCTGAGCTGGCGCGCCCACGACGAGGAGCGCCGCGCCGCCGGGCTCTGCCTGGAGGTGAAGGGCGACTTCTGCAACGACGTCAAGGCGATGCTCGCGGAGTGCGGCCGCGAGGACGACTACGTCGAGCTCAACCTCGAGCGCGAGGGCTTCGCCTGGAACCCGCTCGACGCGCCGTGGATGGACTCGTCGAGCCTCGCCTACACGATCGCCTCGCTCCTCAACCAGCTCCACGGGCGGGGCAAGGAACCCTTCTGGCAGCAGGCGTACAGCGACCTGGCGCGCTGGATCATCGTCTTCAAGCGGCTCGAGTATCCGCCGTGGGTGACGCTGCGCGACATCTACCGCTACTCGGTGGACCAGCAGACCCTCGGCGAGGACATCAACGCGATGGAGGCCGTGCTCAAGGAGCGGTGGAACTGCCCCAACGTGTGGGAGGTCACGCTCGGCTGGCGCGACCACCGCCGGCACGCCGAGAAGCTCGGCCGGTGGAAGTGGCGCGACGTCGGCGGCGGGAGGATGTGCACCCGGCAGGAGGCGCGCGCGGACATCGAGCCGCTGGTCGCCGCGCTGCGGGAGGCGGGGGCCGCGTTCGAGGAAGAGGAGAGCTACCGCGGGATCCCCTGGGGGCTCGGCCGCGAGGCGCAGAAGCACCTCAAGGTGGACCAGTCGGCGACCCACGAGGCGGTCACGCGCTGGTACAGCCAGCAGTGGCTCGGGCTCGCCGAGCAGACGCGGACCAACGTCGTGACGGGCCTCGCGGTGTTCCTCGGGATGTTCGACCTCCCGGAGACCGGGCGCAAGTTCGCGCCGCCGTGCCCGGAAGACGACTCCGGGGTGGCGGTGGGGCTGCCCCCCTGCCTGCCGCCGCTCTACGACCTGATGGAGTCGGGCAAGGTCCTCGCCCTGAACATGCCCGCCGGCGAGAACCCCAACCTGGCCCGGACGCTGGGCGTGATGCTCAAGCAGGCGTGGCTCTCCACGCTGCTGCTGCGGCCGGCGCGGATGCAGGAGGAATGGAACCGCGACCGCTACTGGCGGCCGGTCCTGTTCGTGGTCGACGAGTACCAGCAGTTCGCCACGGTCGGCGAGAGCGATCCGAGCGGCGACGAGAAGGCGTTCGCGCTGACGCGCCAGAGCAAGTGCATTCCGCTCCTGGCGACGCAGTCGCTCTCGTCGCTGCGCTCGGCGCTCGGCGCGGGCGAGTCCTGGCGCGCGCTGCTCCAGACCATCCGCTCCCGCATCTACCTCGCGCTCGGCGACGACGCGTCCGCGAAGACGGCATCGGAGCTGTGCGGCCAGGTCTCCCGGATGGTCGCGTCCTACTCGGTGTCCGAGAACACGGCGCGCGCCGGGGTGAGCTTCCTCTCGGGGCGGGCCGGCGGCGGGGGCTCGTCGGCGGGCCTGTCGAAGAGCTACCAGGCCCGCCGCGAGGCGCTCTTCACGCCGCGCGACTTCACGGTCCTGGGCAACTACCAGGCGATCGCGCAGATCTTCGACGGGAAGGCGGTGGCGGACGCCGTGCGCTGCTACCTCTTTCCCGACTACCTGGTGAAGAAGCTCGGCAAGCGCATCCCGTGGTGGCGGGCGAAGGAGCAGGAGTTGTTCTGATGATCGAGACGCAGGCGAGTCTGGCCGAGGTCGGTGAGCATCTGGCCGATCTGCGGCAGTTCATCGGCGACGACTCCGTGTCGGAGATCGTCGTCAACGGACCCGGCCGGCTGTACGTGGAGCGCGAAGGCCGCCTCGCGCGGGTGCCGGTGCCGGAGGGCAGCCTCACCCGGCGCGATCTCGAGGCGGCGGCCGCGATGATCACCCGCGGCTCGGGCTTCGACCTGCGGACCGAGCCCATCGTCGACGTGCGGCTCAGCGACGGCTCCCGCGTGGCTATCGCGGCGCCGCCCGCGTCGACGGAGCTGGCGATCACCATCCGGCGGTTCGGACGCTGCATGCTCTCGGCGGCGGACCTCGTCGCCAGCGGCTCGCTGCCCCGCCCCGTCCTTCGTGCCGTCCGCGACACGCTGCTCGGCGACGGGAACGTCCTCATCGCGGGGGGCACGGGCAGCGGCAAGACCACGCTCCTGAACGCGTGCGTGGGCCTGCTCCCCCCCTCCGACCGCATCGTCGTGATCGAGGACACCATCGAGATCAAGCTGGCGCACGCCAACGCGCTGCGGCTCGAGGGGCGCGCCTTCGGGCCGGGCGCGAACGCGCGCGTGAGCATCCGCGATCTCGTCCGCCACACCCTGCGGCACAGGCCGGACCGCATCGTTCTCGGCGAGGTGCGCGGCGGCGAGGCGGCGGACGTGATCCAGGCCCTGGTGACGGGCCACGGCGGCTCCCTCAGCACGATCCACGCCTCGACCTGCGCGGGGGCGCTCGACCGCCTCGCGACCTGCGCGCTGCAGGCGGGCGACGCGCTCCCCTGGGACGTGGTCTGCCGCTCGGTGGCGGCGGCCTTCCAGCTCGTGGTGCGCCAGGCGCGGGTCGACGGCGTCCGCGCGGTCCGCGAGGCGGTCGCGGTCCTCGGCTACGAGCCGCGGACCGGCGGCTGGCTCACGCGGACGCTGTGGGACGAGGCGGAGGCGGCGGCCGGGACGGAGAAACCCGACACGCCCGCCGCGGAGGGGTGGCGCCGCGTGGCGGGCGTCCCGGGCCTGCTGGTGAGCCCGGCCGAGCCGGTGACGGTCGCCGGTCTGCTCCGTTCGCTCGGGGACACCCGGCGGAGTCCCGCCACCCGCCGGCTGTGGCGCAGCCGCGCCAGTCGCCGGCGTCCGGCTTCCCGGGAGGCGGCATGAGCCTGTTCGAGACCGAGCCGGC
>JAPOVI010000391.1 GCA_026708265.1 Acidobacteriota bacterium | reverse complement strand
CGCGGTCCGCTTCCAGGAACCGCCCTACACCTACTCGCGCGAGTTCCTGTCGTTCGTGCGCGAGGCGGTGCCGCCCGAGATGGAGTCGATCATCGAGGATCTGTTCGAGACCATCACTCTCTACGACAACCGGCTGGTGGCGGCGAGCTACGAACCGGGTCCGGACGACACTTACGTCGTCAACCTGGAAGTGGAGTCGCGAAAGTTCCGCGCCAATGGGGAGGGAGTCGAGACGGAGATACCGGTCGACGACTGGATCGATATCGCCGTGTTCGGCGAGCGGGAGCCGGGGTCGTCGCCGGACGGGAAGCTGCTCGCGCTCGAGAAGCGGAAGATCGAGGCCGCCGAGACGGTGTTCGAGCTGGTGGTGGACGAGGAGCCACGCCGCGCGGGCATCGACCCCTTCACGAAGCTCATCGACCGCAACCCGGACAACAACGTTGCGAGCGTCAGCGCCGCGGACGGCTCGTGAAGCGATTCGGTCGGGACGCAGCAGCGCGAGCGACGCGCCGTTGGTGTTCGCTCCCTCGATCGCGCTTGCGCGCTACGATGTACTCGATGAGCACGACGAGATGCGGTTTCACACTTCCCGGTAAAGCGTCAATCGCAGTCCTGCTCGTCGGCGGCGCGGTGGTCGCTGCGCAGCTCTCGGGGTGCGCGGCTGCGCCAACCGACGAGGAACCCCCGCCTCCGCCTCCCGGGCCGGAGACCGTCGCCGGCTGGCGGATGGTCGATCTCAGCCACGCCTACGCCGGCGACACGCTCTACTGGCCGACGGACACGGACGGATTCCGGCTCGACACGCTCGCCGAGGGCGAGACGCCCGGCGGGTACTTCTACGCGGCAAAAGCGTTCGCGACCGCCGAGCACGGCGGCACGCACCTCGACGCGCCCTTCCACTTCGCGGAGGGAGGCGACGACGCCGCGTCGATTCCGCTGGATCGGCTCATCCTGCCGGGCATCGTGATCGACGTCAGCGAGGCGGCGGCGGCCGACCCCGATTACCTGGTGACAGTCGAAGACATAGCGGCGTGGGAGGACGAGCACGGCCGGGTGCCGGCCGGATCGGCAGTGCTCATCCGGACCGGCTGGGCGGCACGCTGGCCCGATGCGCTCGCCTATCTCGGTGACGACACGCCCGGCGAGACCGGCAACCTGCACTTCCCCGGGATCGGCGAGGCGGCGACCCGGCTGCTCGTCGAGGAGCGCCGCGCCGGACTGCTCGGCATCGATACCGCCAGCATCGACCACGGCCAGTCGACGGATTTCATTGCCCACCAGATCGGCGCCGCGGCCGGCGTGCCGAACCTGGAGAACGTCGCGGACCTGTCCGGACTCCCGCCCACCGGGTTCCTGCTCGCCGCGCTGCCGATGAAGATAGCGGGCGGCACGGGCGCGCCGGTCAGAATCGTCGCGCTGATTCCGTGACCCGGCGCTCCGCCCGGTCCGGAAAGCCACGGCGCGGAAGCAAGGCCAGCGAGTCTCACCCGGCCAGGTACGGAATCGTCTGCGGACCCTCGGGCAGGACGCAGACGCGAGCGCCCGGACCGGCGCGGCCGAGCTGTTCTCGCGTCGTCTCGGCGACATCGTCGATCGGCGTCAGGTGCGCCGCTCGGACCTCGTCGGGCGCCAGGCCGTCGGCCTTCAGGAACACCTCGGCCCGCTGCTGGATCTGCGCCTGCACCTGCACTTCCCATTGATCGTGCCGGTTGTGGCCCGGCGCGCAGATCATGTCGAGCAGCGCCTCCGGCGTCTCGCGGGCTCGCAGGATGTCGCCGTACTCGCCGTGCGACGGTAGCCCGTCGGCGCACTCCGCGGCGCAGACGATGGCCCCGCCCTGCTTGACCACCTGCGCCGCCGCCGACATGCCCTTCACGCTCTGGTACAGGTTCTGGTCGAGCGGGTAGCCGCTGTTGGTCGTGACCACGACGTCGAATGGCGCGTCGAACGCCTGCATGGCGCTCTGCTTCACGCGGGCCGCCATCGTCCGGTGCACCGCGAAGATCTCCCCCGCGGCGACGCTGGTGATCCGCCGGTCGCGATTGATCGCCACGTCGACGCTGAAGTGGACGCCGACGTGG
>JAPOVI010000348.1 GCA_026708265.1 Acidobacteriota bacterium | reverse complement strand
CTCGCCGTGTTGCGCCTGGGCTACGAGATGCGCTGGTACATGGTCAGCGACCGGGCCCTTCGCATTCGCTACGGCGTCTACAGCGTCAGGGAACAGACGATGACCGTTGTGAACATCCAGAATATGGCGGTGAAACGCGGGCCCCTGCAACGCCTGTTCGGGATCGCCGATCTGGAGATCCGTACCGCCAGCGGCGCCGCGTCGGACGATGACGACGAGAGTCTGAGCCGCGGCCTGCTGCAGGGCCTGGACAACGCGGAGGAGTTGCGCAACCTGCTTTTGGCGTCGCTGCGGCAGAGCCGGGACGCCGGTCTGGGCGATCCCGACGACCAGCCGGCCGTGCCCGCCCTACCGGCGGCGTTGACGGATGACCGGGCTGCGGCCGCGTCGGAGGCTGCTTCGGTTCTCGCTGCTGCCGGCGACCTGCTCGCCGAGTGCCGGGCTCTGCGGCGAACGGTGGCCGGGTCGGCGGAAGCGTCGTGATCCGTCCGTCCCCTGCCGCCCCGTAGCCTCGCATGCCGGAGCTTCCCGACGTCGAGGTCTACTGCGAAGCGATCGAGCAACGGGTCGCGGGCCGCGAACTCGTCCGCGTCCGCCTGCGGAGTCCGTTCCTGCTCCGCTCCGTGCGGCCGCCGCTTTCCGAGGCGGAGGGGCGCATGGTCGTCGCTGTGCGCCGGGTCGGCAAGCGGGTCGTCTTCGCCCTGGAGGGGGAGCTGTTCCTCGCCATCCACCTGATGATCGCCGGCCGGTTCCGCTGGGCCGGACCGTCGGCCAAGGTGCCGGGCCGCGTCGGGCTGGCCGCCTTCGACTTCGGCTACGCCACCCTGCTGCTGACCGAGGCGGGGAGCAAGCGCAGGGCCGCGATGCACCTGGTCGCGGGCGAAGACGGCCTGGCTGCCCTGGACCGTGGCGGGCTGGAAGTGCTGCTTGCCGGTCCGGAGGCGTTCCGGGCGCGGCTCAGGGCGGAGAACCACACACTGAAGCGGGCGCTCATCGACCCCCGGTTGTTCAGCGGAATCGGCAACGCCTACTCCGACGAGATCCTGCATCGCGCGCGCCTGTCGCCGATGCGCTGGACCACCCGGCTCAGCGAAGAGCAGGCCGACCGGCTGTACCGGTGCGCCGTAGAGGTGCTGACGGAGTGGACGGAGCGCCTCAGGGAACAGGCCGGGGGTCGATTCCCCGCCAGGGTGACCGCCTTCCACGACGAGATGGCGGTCCATGGCCGCTATCGCGAACCGTGCCCCCGCTGCGGATCGCCGGTTCAGCGCATCGTCTACGCCGAGAACGAGTGCAACTACTGCGCGCGCTGCCAGACCGGGGGACGGCTCTTGGCGGACCGGGCGCTCTCCCGACTGCTGAAAGCCGACTGGCCGAAGACGGTGGAAGAGCTGGAGGAGCGTCTGGGCGCCGTCGGGGAGCGCAGCGGGTAGGGTCCGCTCCAGATGGGCGGGCGTGTACACGGGGGTCTCACCGACTGCCACGCGCACCTCTGCGACGGCTCGTTCGCGGCTGACCTCGAAGAAGTGCTGGCCCGGGCCCGTGGCGCGGGAGTCGAGGCGGTCGTCGCGGTCGGCGAGACGCGGGCGGACGCCGAGCGGAACCTGGTGCTGGCCGAGCGCTACGCGGGGGTCGTCCGTCCGACCGCGGGCCTCTATCCGACCCACCTCGATCTGGCCGAGGCGGAGAGGGTCGCCGACCTGATCCGACGCGAGCAATCGCGGCTGGCCGCGATCGGCGAAGTTGGGCTCGACCGCTGGAAGGTGCGGGACGAGGGTGACCTGGCCCTGCAGCGAGAGATCTTCGCCCTGTTTATCGACCTCTCTCTCGAACTCGACCTGCCGCTCAATGTCCATTCGCGATCCGCGGGGCGGCACGCGATCGAACTGCTCCGCGAACGGGGAGCGAAACGGGTGCAGCTCCACGCCTTCGACGGCCGGGCGGCCCGCGCCGCGCCGGGGGTGGCGGCGGGCTACTTCTTTTCCGTGCCGCCGTCCATCGTCCGTTCGCCCCAGAAGCAGAAACTCATCCGGCGTCTGCCGCTCTCGTGTCTGCTGCTCGAGACGGACAGCCCGGTGCTGG
>JAPOVI010000093.1 GCA_026708265.1 Acidobacteriota bacterium | reverse complement strand
CAACGAGGCAGCCGGCGCGAACCGTCGGCGTTGCTGACCGCGTGCTCGACGGCGGTGGACATGGCGACAGTCGAGACAGACGGCGCGCGGTGCTCGCGTTGCGCCTTCATTCGCGTGTCCGGAATCGTCCACATCATCGCGCCGAGGTCGAATTCGTCCCACGTCGCCAGCCGGACCTCCGCCGCCGCGCCACCGTGAGCATCTGGAACTCGAAGGCCAGCTTCGCCCCGACCCACCCCCGCGAGTCGTGCAGGGCGCCGGTCGCGGCGGAGACCTCGCGGTACCGGCAGCGCCGGCATTTGTGGCGGACCCTCACGGGACGCTTCGGCAGTGCCGCCGCGATGGACTCGCCGGGGAGGTAGACGCTTGCCCGGCGCCTGAAGTTCGAGCTGGCGGGGCGCTCGTTCCGTCAGGGAGCCTCGGCCTCCGGCGCCTGGTACTCGACCAACTCGCTCCGAACGCGACGGCGGATCGACTTCATGCCGAACAACACCTTCACGTCGAACTCGATCCGGGAATGCGCAAGCGTCCAGAGATCCGGTCGGATCCACTGCAGATCGAACTGGCCGGTGGCGTGACGGAGCGTGCCGGCGATACCCCACAGCCAGCGGAACGGCCGCTGCATCTCGAAGGCGACGCGTAGCACCCGGTAGTCGTCCTGCGTGATCCAGATTTGGCCGTTGGAACGGTTGAGAGCCTTGTCGATGCGGCGCTCGTCCGGCAACCGGCCTGCACGGGGCACGAAGCGGATCACCCAGCACGAGTCGCCTCGAACGATGTCCGTCCCGGCGAGCGTCGTGTGGTAGCGGTCCATCAACTCGCGGTCGAAGTCGACGCGCATCTCGTCGGGATCGTATCGCTCGCCGCGAGCGGCGTGCCGGCGCGCTTCGCGGATGAACTCGGCCTTCCGGTCTTGCTCGTCCCGCACGTCGTCGGCATCGAGAGAAACTCCATCACGGCCAATGAGCTCCGAGTAGAGGTGACCCTCAAGCGGATAGTACCGGCGCAGGCTCGTCTCGGTACGGGTGACGTTCCCGTCTGCGTCCAGCGACTCGACCGTGCCGGCGGTTACGTATGCGAAGTAGCTGCCGAGCGCCGAGTCCCACTGGCTCGATGCCACGTCGAGGGCGCGCTCGACGATGGTGGAGGCGTCCACTGGCTTCCCGGCGACAGGCTCGCCGGCTGACTGCGCGGCGGCCGGGTCCGGCGCGCAGATCAGCCCCAAGCAGAACGCCAGCGCACTTCTTGCGCGTACGGCTACCACCTGCTTGCGTGGCATCAGAATGCCGCGCCCGCAGAAGCGGCGTCGCAGGTCGATTCCCACGAGCAGGAACAGCCTGCGGGTGGGATGGCCGCAAGGACCGCCGGGGAAACGTTGGGAAGCGGATGCGTGCATGGTTCCCCCTTCTCTCTGTATGAGAGTCCGAAGGGGCACGCCATTACAGTTTCCGCTGCGACCTCGAAAACAATGAGGGAGTTGCCGCGAATCGTCGGTGCTGCGAACCGCGTGCTCGACGGCGATTGCCGCGGCGGCAGTCGACTATGAGAGATCGGGCCGGCCATCTGCGCCGGCCGAATGACGCAGCCTGGGCAGCATTCAACGCACAGCGGGAAGGGCTCAGCGACGCAGCGTCACCACCTGTCCGCGCTCCTCGACGAGGTACTCGGCCCAGTCGTTCATGAGCGCCCGCCGACGCTCGAACAGGTCCGAGCGGGCGTAGGCCGCCTCGACCCGGTTCTGAACCACGTGCGCCAGCGCCGCCTCGATGACCTCCCGCGGGTGATTGGTCTGTTCCGCGGCCCAGTCCCGGAACGACGAACGGAAGCCATGCGGCACGGCGGCGATGCCCAACAGCTTGACCAGCTTCGAGATCCCGCCTTCGGAGAGCGCCTTGCCGCGCCGGCTCGGGAACACCAGACCCGTGGGCTCGTCCCCGGCGGTGGCCGGGTTCAGGCGGCCGGCTTCGCGCAGGATCTCGACCGCCCGGCCGCACAACGGCACGCGGTGCTCGCGCTGCGCCTTCATGCGCGTGTCCGGAACCGTCCACCGCATCGCGCCGAGGTCGAACTCGTCCCACGTCG
>JAPOVI010000339.1 GCA_026708265.1 Acidobacteriota bacterium | reverse complement strand
GGGTCGGACAACGACTGGGGCACGAAGTGCGACCTGATCATCAACCCGCTCGGCGTCGAGGCCGCCGGCGAGTGCGACGCGGCGCCACCGCTCACGTCGTGGACCAACGCGTTCGACCGGGGAGGCGGCATCCGGGCGGGCATCGCGCTCGGCTACGACTGGGGCCCCGTCCGCCTCGAAGGCGAGTACTTCCACCGCGCAACCGTCTATAGCGATCGGTCGGACATCGACATCTTCGATGAGGTGACGCTGGACAAGCAGGAGCAGGAGATCGAGCTGGCGGTCGGCAGCGTCGACGCCTGGCGGTCGCACGGCGTCTTCGTGAACGCGTACTACGACTTCGGAGCGTCGGCATCCTGGACGCCGTACCTCGGCGCCGGGTTCGGCATGGAGCGGGCATCGCTCGACTACGTGTCGGTGTGGAAGCGCAACGACGACCCGGAGCGGATCTCGACGTTCGCCGACCCGCTCCTGCGCGCCAGGATCGCCGGCACGACCACGATTGGCGACGCACGGCTGACCGACGTCCTGGCCGGCTACCAACTGCTGGCGGGGGTGGAGTATCGGCTCCGGGAACCGGTGACGCTGGGCGTGAGGTTCCGCTGGGTGGACTTCGGCGAGTTCAGGAGCGAGGCGCTGCCCTGGATCCAGCTCCGCAGCCACGAGTCGAGCGTCGGGCGGGGAGAGACCATCCTGTACCGAATGACGACGGACGCCGGCCGGTTCTGGGGCGCGAGCCTCAACCTGAAGTACCGGTTCTGAGGAGCGGCATCCCGCGAATCACCGCGTGTGTGGAGACCCCGCGTCGGTGTGAGCCGCCGCCCTTGCCGCTCCGGGACGATCTCTGCTAACGTCCAACCCGATGGTCCGAAGAGGATGCGCGCGCACGGGGCTCGCACGTCGTAGCCGTACGTGGCGCGCATGGATCGTCCTCCTGGTGATGGTGGTGGCCGGTGCCGCCGCCGCCGAGGTTTTCTGCCACGAGGAGCACGCGGCCGATCAGCACTGCGCGGTCTGCCAGCTCCGACACCATACAGCCGCCGAACTCTCCGGCTCGTTGCAGATCGGATTCGCCGACGTTGCGGAGCCGCTCGAGCAGGCTGCCGGCGTCGAATGGATCGCGTCCGGTCACTCCCTCCGCCTCCCCGCCCGCGGCCCGCCCGCCTAGTACCCAGTCGCGCGGTTTCGTCCATCGTTCGTCGCCGGCGCATTGCCGCGAGCGCATGAGTGTGCGCGCTACGGCGATGGTGCCTGTCCGCGACCGACCGCGGTTTCAGGATGGCGTCTCCCGACACCGGTCAGGGATGCCGTGTCTTGCGCCCGTCCGGGGCGCTGTCCCCTGACCCGTTCTCAGTTGCCCCCGCACGACGGAAACGGGAACAGGGTCACGAAGAGTGGAACTCGGGAAGGGAAATGTGATGTACCGGATGTACCGATTGACAGCAACACGTGTTCTTGCCGCGGCGGCGATGGCCGTCCTTACGGCGGCGCCGGTCGCGGCCCAGCAGACCGGCACGGTGTCCGGCACCGTGACCTTGCAGGAGTACGGGATCTCCGTTCACGGCGCGGTCGTCCTCGTTGTAGGCTCGGGCCGGTTCGGGTTGACGGACGAACAGGGGACGTTCGCCATCGACGGCGTGCCGGCCGGTTCCTACGAAGTCCTCGCGCAGCGCGAGCACCTGACCGCGGGACGGCAGACGGTGACCGTCGCTCCGGGCCAGGCAGCGACCGTGGATTTCGTGCTCGAACTCTCGCCCGTTCATGAGGACGTGACGGTGACCGCCTCGGTGGACGGAACCGAGACGACGTTCGAGGCGTTCAACGCCGTCACCACCGTGGACTCGTTCGACATCGCAAGAGAGGCGGCCGCCGATCTCGGCGATGCCCTTCGGAACGAGCCGGGCATTGCAGTCCGCAGCTTCGGCCCCGGAGCGAACCGGCCGATCATCCGCGGCTTCGACGGCGACCGGGTGCTGATCCTCGAGGACGGCGTCCGCACCGGAGACCTGTCGAGCGAGTCCGGCGACCATGGCGTTGCGGTCGACCCCAACGGCGCGGAACGCATCGAGATCGTGCGCGGGCCGGCAACGCTGCTCTACGGCTCGAACGCGGTCGGCGGGCTCGTCAACGTGATCACGCCCCAGGAGAGCTACCGCACGTCACTGATCGAGGGCACGCGGGCGCAGTTCAGCGCCGACGTGGGGAGCGCGAACGGGCAGGCAGGCACCAACGTCGGCCTGCAGCACGCGCGGAACGGCGTGCACTACTGGGCCGGCGGCGGCATTCGGCGGACGGACGACTACGCCACGCCCCTGGGGACGGTCGAGAACTCCGCCACCGAGGCGAGCAACGCGCGGGCCGGGGTGGGCTGGCTGGGCGACCAGCTCTATGCAAGTGCCGGCGTGACATTGAACGACGGCCGCTATGGGGTGCCGTTCGCCGGCGAGTTCCACGGCCACCACGAAGGCGAACACGAGGACGATCACGACGATCACCATGACGCCGGGTCCGGTGGGCTCGGGGACGACCCCCATGGCGAGACGGCGATCGCCCTCGACTGGCGGCGCCGCGCGGCGCGCGTCGACTTCGGTCTCCAGGGCCTGAGCAACCGCGTCATCGAGGGGGCACGGCTCAGCCTGAACGTCGTGAACTGGCACCATGACGAGCTGGAGAACGAGGGCGGGCTGGAGCGCGTCGGGACCCGCTACGACAACCAGGTCTACATCCTCCGCGCCGACCTGGACCAGCACCAGACCGGGATTCTGTCGGGGAGGTTCGGCGCCTGGACGCAGATACGGGACTTCCAGGCGGTGGGCGTCGAGGCGCTGGCGCCGCGGACCGACCTGACGTCCTTCGCGGCTTTCGCCTACGAAGAGCTGAACCTGGGGCGCGTTCGCGTGCAGTTCGGCGGTCGGGTCGACCGTGACAACTACCAGGTGGCCGAGCGTACCGGCGGACACGCGCACGATGACCACGATGCGCACGATGACCACGGTGCGCACGATGACCATGACGCGCACGATGACCGTGATGCGCACGATGACCACGATGCGCACGATGACCATGACGCGCACGATGACCACGATGCACACGGTCATGAAGAGGAGGGAGGGGCGCACTCGCTCGAGCCGCCCGACGCACGCGACCGCGCCTTCGCGGGTGCATCCGCGTCGATCGGACTGCACGCGGACCTCGGCGCCGGCAACGCCCTGGTCGCCAACCTGACCCGCTCCTACCGCGCCCCGGCCATCGAGGAGCTGTACAACTTCGGTCCCCACGTCGGCACGCTCTCCTTCGATGTCGGCAATCCGGACCTCAACCCGGAGTCCACGATCGGGCTCGACGTGAGCTTGCGGCACCGCAGCGACCGCGTCCGCGGCGACCTGAACTTCTTCGTGTACGACATCGACAACTTCATCTTCGGCAACAAGAGCGGTGAGGTGCGCGAGAACCTGCCGGTGTTCAACATCCTGCAGGGTGACAGCCGCTTCTCCGGTTTCGACGCACGGGGCAGCGTCCGGCTCGCGGGACTGACCTGGCTGACGCTCGGCCTCGGGTACGTCGATGCGCGCCTGACGACGACCGGCGAGGCGCTGCCGCGCATTCCGCCGCTCAGGGGTACGCTGAATCTCGACATCCCGTACGGCGGGTTCACGCTGACCCCGCACCTGGAGTTCGCGGGGCGGCAGGCCGACGTGTTCCGGGACGAGACGGAGACCGATGGCTACTCCGTGGTCAACCTGCGGGCGTCGTACGTCTGGCCGCGGCAGACCACGGCGCACATCCTGTCGTTCACGGGCTACAACCTGACGAACGCGCTCTATCGCAGCCACACGTCGTTCATCAAGGATCGAGCCCCCGAGATGGGCCGTGGGGTCCGATTGAACTACTCGGTGCGGTTCCACTAGGAGTCTGCGCCGTGGATCGGCGCGGACTCCTGGTGGGTTGGTTGGGCACCGGATGGTGTGGCGGTTTCGCGCCGGGCGCGAAGACGCCCGCGGTTCTTCCGTTCGGCCTGTTTCCGGAGGCGCCAGCGCCAGAATCCGGTTACGAACGCGACCGCCGGCAGCAAGCCGAGCACGACGTACAGAATCCGGGTGGGCATTCCCCCCCAGATGCCGAAGTGCAGCGGAATGGCCCATTGGACGAGCAGCCTGCCGGGCGACTCGTGCTTCCGTGAGTCGTAGACGTCCAGGACTTCCGCCGTGTACGGATCGACGGTGACCATCGCTCGGTTGCGGGTGCGGTTCCAGTCGTCCCATTCCTTCCGGACCCGCAGTGGCGCGTCGGGCGTCTGAGGGAAGCTCACCCGGAGGATCCGACCGTCGATGGCCGCATCCGCCGCCGCGACGAGTCGGTCGAGCGGCAGACGCTCGGTGCCGGGCTCGGGATCGAGCTGGAACACCGGATCCGGTGGCGTCGAGGTCAACGCGTACAGCACACGCCTGGACGCGTCGGGAAACGCGAAGACGAGCGTGGTCAGGGTGAAGATGAGGAAGAAGACCAACGGGTAGACTCCGACCACGTTGTGCAGGTCGTAGAGCAGACGCGACCTGCCGGCATCGGTTCGAACGGATAGCCGTCCCTTCCAGACCGCGGCCCCGGACCGCCGCGTCGGCCACCAGAGCCACAGGCCCAGCAGCAACAGGGCGGTGAGCAGCAACGCCCCCCAACCGTTGAGGGTCCACCCCGCCTGACCCATGAACAGGTAGAAGTGGAGGTACATGAGGAAGCCGTAGAACGACCCGATGCGGGTCCGGTCCCCGATTACCTCGGCCGTATACGGATTGATGTAGACGTAGAGCTGGGAAGCCTGGTTCGGTCCGCTGCGAACGTTGAAGACGCCATTGGGCGGGAGCGGATAGTTCACGTAGCTCATGGGCCGGTCGGGATACTCGCGTCGAAACGTATCGACGATCGCCGACAGCGGCTGCGGCTCGCCCGCGGGAGGCGCGGTCAGCAGCTCCGGATTCAGCGCGCGGTCGATTTCCCGCGCGAACACGAGCAGGCTCCCCGTGATGCCGAGCATCACGAAGTAGACGCCGAGGATGATCCCCAGCCACCGGTGTGCGGACAGCAGCCGGCGGCGCAGCGTGCCGCCGCGCGCCCGTGCGGGCTGCGTCGTCATCCATCCGGCTCCGTGTCTAGCGGCCGCCGAACGAGTAGCGGAGCTGCGCCGTGAACCGACGCGGAATCCCGGGATTGCCTGCGTTCTGCGACGAGAAGTCGTCGGCAATGTAGTACTGGTCGGTGAGGTTGGTGGCCGCGAGCACGAGCTGGACATCGGCCAGGCGGAAGCTGACCGCGGTATTGAACAGCGTGTAGGAAGGAAGGATCTGCGGGTCGATCACGTTGTCGCGGAGGGGGCGTTCCCCCACGAAGGCCACCCCCGTCGTCCACACCACGTTGTCCGCCGGTCCGCTCCTGCCGAACCGCAGCGTGACGCCCGCGCCGGCGATGTGACGTGGGCTCATTCGCAACTGGAAGCCGTCGAAGTTTCCGGTCGTCGTGCGGAATTCGTCGTGGCGGGCGTCGTGAAACGCATAGTTCGCGTATACCTGATGGCCGCCGGCGAACACGCTCTGCACTTCGCTCTCGAATCCGCGGACGCTCGTGGTGGCGTTCGTGAACAGAAACGTCTCGGGACCCGTGCGAAACGATCGCGGGCCGTCGAGCTTGCGCATGTTGAACACGGCGGCCTGCATCGACACCGCGGAACCCAGCAGGCGAAGCCCCCCTTCGACGTTGCGCGTAACCTCCGGCTTCAACAAGACCGGGATAACGACGCCGCTGCGCGTGCTCAGGCTGGGAAACTGCGGCCGGAATCCGCGAGAGACGTGCGCGAAGGCGGCCACGTTCAGCGGCGCGTTCCCGGTGAGGTTGACCGTCACGCCGGCCCGGGGACTCACCTTGGATCCGTCGAAGCTCGAGACGACACCGGTGTCGGATCGCCGCAACTCCTGATCGAAGTCGTCCCAGCGCAGGCCGACGGTTCCCACCACGCGGCCCACCTCGACACGATTCTGGAGGTAGCCGCTGACGATTCTCTGCTCGAAGTCGGATGTCACCTCTCCCGCCGGTATCCCCTTCGGCCCGTTCTGAACGTTGCCGACCGGGTTGACGTAGTCGGGCCCAAGGAACGTCTGGCCGCTGCGGAAGCGCGGTGACACGCGCGCCTCGTCGCCCCACTCGAGCCCGAGACCGGCGAGGAACGTGTTCCGGAGGTTCAGGGTGCCCGTCGTCCATTGCACCGTCGTGTCGTTCAAGAACGTGTCCTGCGCGGAATCGCTCTGCCACCAGCCTTTCGTGCGGGTCGTGGGGGGAGGCACGATGGTGATGCCGCCCGTGGCCAGCCGCGTGTAGCGATTGAAGTTGAATGCGTTCGTGACAACGACGTTCGAGCTCGCCACGACGTCGGTGCGTGCGCTCAGCGATTGCAGGCGTCCATCGAAGGCCGCATCGGGAATCCCGAAGTTCTCCTCGCGCGTGATGCCGAACATGGGACGGCCATTCTCGAGGGGGACGATCGAGCCGCGTCCGGCTTCGACGTCGCTCGCCAGGTACTGGAGCCGCGTGTTCAGGCCCGCAGCAGAGTAGTCGTTGACCAGCGAGAGGAAGGCGGTGTCGCGTCCGGTGTCCTGCTGATGCCCGTCGGACCGCGACGCCGATCCCGTGGCGGCGAAGCGCCCGCCGCCATACGGAAGACTGACCGCGGTCCGAGCCTCGTGCGTGGCAAAGCTCCCGCCGCGGTACGTAATCTCCCCCACGGGGACCTCCGCGGCCTCCGGCACCGTGAAGAACTGCATGACCCCACCCACCGCACCGCGTCCGTAGACGGCCGAGGTGGCGCCCTTGACGAACTCGACACCTTCGAGCATCGGCACCGGCACCATCGTGAGGTCTGCACTGCCGCTCAGTTGGCGGAGGGGCGCGCCATCTATGAGAACCAGCACGTCCCGCGTGTCGCGCAAGCCGCGAGTCGCCACCCGCGTGTACGCGTTGCCCTGTGTTCCATGCTGCAGTCCGGCGACGGTCCGCAGAGCTTCATCGAGTGTCGCGGCCGCGGTCTCCTCGATCTCTTCGCCCTCGACGACGGTGACCAGGAACGGTGCCTGCGCCCGTTCCTCTACGACGCGGCTGACGGTCTCGACGAACTGGGTGAACGGAGACAGCGGAAGCTCGATCGGCAACTCTCGTCGCGAAGAGTCCAGGAGCACCGTCTCATCGTACGTGGAGAAGCCCTCCCGCTCCACGGTGACACGATAGTTGCCGAACGGTAGTGCGGTCACCTGATAGGTCCCGTCGGGACCGGTGACCATGGTTCGGCGGACCGGGCCGGCGACCTCGAGACGCACCTCGCCGAGCACGCCGCCGGTGATGTCCGTGACCGTACCGAACAGGGTCGCGGTGTCTTGCGCGCTTGCGGGTACCGCGACGCTCGCGAGAAGCAGAATGGCTATGCGTATACTCACGCTCCTATCGTAGGACGCGCGGTCGCGGGCCCGCCTGAACGTTCCCTGAAAAGTTCCTGAACAGAACCTTTCACCCCACGACTGCGCCGGCGCCGCCGCGCATCCTGTGCGTGGACCGACACCCGAGCGCATGCCGGGCGTTGCCCGGGCCGGCGGCGTCAGTAGTCGTCCGCCGCCAGCGACGCGCGGAGGATCCGCTCCGCGTTGCGCTGCACGACGTGGCGGTTGGCGTAAGCCGGGTGGCACCAGTTGACGAGCCGGTCATGGAGCCGGCGGGCCCCGTAGCCCGCGCTCGTCGTGGCCTCGATCAGCCGTGTGCGATCGATCTCCACGTAGCCCTCCGGTGTGAACCGCGCGATGATGAGGTCGCCGTCGTCGTTGTTGACGAAGTAGCGATCGTGGTGGCGCACGATGAATGCGCCGCCCCAGCGGGCCTGGGGCGTCATCTCCCCGCTCATCCACAGCCGCTCGCCCGTGCGGGCGTCGAGGCCGCGCAGCTCGCCGTAGCTGCCGACTCCGTACACATAGCCGCCGACGATCTGCGGAGGCGTGATGACGGAATGCAGACCGTCGGTCTCGTGGGGCAGCTCGCTGCGGCTCGTCCCCCGCCACAGCATCGTCGCAGCGGGGCGGTCCCGGTTGAGCCGCATCATCAGGGAGCCGACGTAGAAGTTGCTGACGAACAGGTAGTTGCCGGCCCTGACCGGGGTGACGACGTTCATGCCGCCGGCGTCCCAGGGCTGCTCCCAGTACGTCTCGCCCGTCGCCGGGTCGAGGGACACCAGCGCGGAGGGGTGCCAGATGATCAGTTGGCGGACGCCGCCCGCCTCGTAGATGACGGGGGCGGCCCGGCTCCCGCCGGTGACGTCGAGGGCGCGCCACAACTCCCGGCCGGTCCGCTTGTCGAACGAGACGACGAGGGCGTCCGGCTCCCCGCCGACCACCGCGATCAACTGCTCGCCGTCCACGAGCGGCGCGCTCGAGGTGCCGGATTCCGGCATGCTGGCGTCGTAGTCCGCGAGGTAGTCGCGCTGCCAGATCACGTCTCCGGTCTCGACGTCGAGACACCAGAGCCGGCCGGTGGCGCCCAGGACGTAGACGCGATCCCCGTCGACCGTGGGCGTGGCCATCGGCCCGGCCGCGTAGGAGAGGAGCAACGCGCGGTAGGTCGTCTCCCAGGAGTGGGTCCAGAGGATCGCGCCGGTCTCCTCGTCCAGGGCCAGGACCCGCTCCGTGCCGTCCATCGTGCGCGAGGCCGGATCCTCCTCCCAGTCGGTCACGAAGACACGGCCGTCGGCCACCGCCGGTCCGCCGAAGCCGTTGCCGATCGGGACGCTCCACGTCACCTTCAGGCCGTCTTCGGGGAAGCGCTCGACGATGCCCGTCTCGCGCCAGACGCCGCGCCGATCCGGCCCCCGCCACTGCGGCCAGTCCTCGGCGAGCGGTTCGCCGGCGGTCAGGGCGATCAGGCTTGCCCCCGCGGCCAGCGTTCGTCCGTATCTCAACGTCCTCCTCCCCGCAGGCTGGTCCACCTTGTTGCAGGCGGCCGTGTGCCCGCCTCGCCCGCGGTCCGCGGCTCGGCCTCGTGCGCCCCGGCCACCCGCCGAGCATACCGGAGGCCGGTCGAGGCCATACCCGCGGGGGAGCCGTGCAGGGCGGCATCAACCGGGACCTCAGCCCGGAGGTCGAGTCCGCGCCGGCGTGGGGCCGCGTCCGCGGGGACGTCGGTGTCCGCGGGTATATATTGGGGCAGCACGCCTGCCGCGACGAGGGCGGGCGAGGGAGGAGAGAATCCACATGAAGCGACAGGCTCAATCCCGGGTGAGCGTCCTGCTCGCCCTCGTGACGGCGGGCGTGGTCGCGATCTTCGTCTTCGGCGAGCCGTCGACGACGGCGGCTCCCCAGAGCAACTTCGTCGGCGGCGAGCCGACGCGTCCGGACTCGTCCGACATGCGGGCCCTTCGGCTGCGCTTCGAGGCGGGGGTCCGCTCGAACTGGCACAGCCACGCCGGCTGGCAGATCCTGGCCGCCGAGGAGGGCCGGGGCCGGACGCAGGCGCGCGGCGGGGAGATCATCGAGCTGGTGCCCGGCGGGCGCCCGGTCTTCGCGCCGGCGGGCCTCGTGCACTGGCACGGCGCGTCGCCCGACGAGCACGTCGTGCAGCTCACCATCCTCGGCGGCGGCGACGGCGGGCCCACCTCCTGGATGGAGCCCGTGAGCGAGGAGGACTACCGGGGCCAGTAGGCCGCCGGGACCGCGGGCCGTTGCGGCGGCCCGTCCAGGACATGCGGGGCGGCGGACCGCCGGCCGTTCGACGAGTCCGCCGCCCTCTTCTCTTCGGTGACGTGATTCGCCGCCCTGCTTCATCCCCCGACCGGGACCCGGGAGGGTTCCGTTCCCCCCGGGCGGGGGCTCCCGGCTCGACGTCGAGGACGGGCCCGTGGCCGAGCGTACGCCGGTCGGCGGGCCACTCGCGAAGCGGACTGGAAGGCACCTCCCCCCACCGCAGCACGGCCGCCGACCAGCGCGCCAACGCGCGTTCAGGCGTTCCGCCGCCGGCAGCCTACTCCTCGTCGGATGCCTCGCTGTCCGCAATCGCAGGCGCCGTCGGTTCCGCCGGCAGCGTCACGCGGCGTTCCGTCATGAAGTGCCGCTCCCCGCGTATCAGCGTGTCCAGCCGCCCTCTCAGGATGCCCGCCCGGTCGCCGCTTCGGAGCAGGCCGATACAGTCGATCGGGAAGCCGTGAGTCGGCAGGAGTCTTCCCAGCGTGTCCTCGTCCAGCCCTGCCAGTGCTCCCACGGCCTGCCCGACGTGGTGCTCGTCCACGAACATCCGGTTCGCCGGACTGGACACCAGCTCGCGCGGGTCGGGACTCGACACCACGTAACCGACCGCGTCGGTCCCCAGTTGGGTCAGGAGCGCTCCCGGGTCCAGGTGGGCATCGCCGGCGAGCGAGCGGGGACGAAGGGACGCCAGGTACAGCAGGAACGCACGTACGCGGGCGCTGCGCGCGTCGAAGCGGTCGGGGAACGGCTGCGCGGGTGTCTCCAGGTCGACCACGCTGAACGCGTCGCCCCTCCCGTTCGCCAGATTCCGGATCTCATCCAGGGCGCGCTTGGCTTGCGTGGTGTTGACCCCGCCGAACCAGCCGGTGAACGACGTCACCCAGAACCAGCGCCTCAGCAGCTCGACCGTTGTCTCCGCGGGTTGCGGGCACAGGCGATGGAACTCGCCGAGCAGGACGAGCTGCAGTCCGTAGGGGAGCAGGCGGTCGGAAGTGACGCCGAAGCGCTTGAGCATCCCCAGCGCGAGCCTGATGCCCTGCGTTGCGGCCTTGAAGGCTCCCGGCAGTCTCTCGCGGACCTCCGGCCTGACCATCAGGTCCGCCCATTCCTTGGCGTAGATGTCCTCCTCCAGGGCGGCGAGCACGGACCGGAGAAGGAAGGCGCGATCGAGGCTTCCGAAGCCCAACTTCCTCAATTCGGCCTTGAACCCGTCCAGCATGCTGGTGAGATGAAACTGTCCCTCCTGATAGGTCAGCGCAGACACCAGCTCGTCCGCGGCCATCTTGCGTCCGGTGCGGTTCAGGCGAGCGAAGACCGTAACCGCGCTCTCGAGATCCGCCTCGCGGATGTGGATGAGCGGGAGCTGATAGTCCCGAAAGGCGCTCGACAGGCGGTCCGCCTCGTCGAGCCGGCGCTGGGCTCGGCGCCTGTCGTCGGCCTGATCATGGATGCGACGGCAGGCCTCGAAGAATCCCGCCGTGTTGAGCAAGCTGCGTACCGGAAAGTACCTGGGGTCCGAGTCCGCCGCCAGCTTGCGGGGGTCCGAGTCCGCCGCCAGCTTGCGGTGGTCGATGAACGTCTGCTCGTCGAGATCGTAGTACACGCCGCATTCCTCATGGTCCACGACCGGGTCCATGTCGTCGGTCAGCCGTAGCGTCCCGGCAAGTGTGGAGACACGCTGCTGGCCGTCGAGCAGGTACCCGACCGATCCGTCCGGACTCGGCTGGATGCCCAGCGGGCCGATGCGCGGGGTGGACTGGATTCCCTTCTCCGTGTCCCACACGAGGATCGAGCCGATGGGGAAGCCACGCCGAACGCTGTCGAGCAACGCGCTCAGGTCGGGCTGATTCCACACGAAGTCACGCTGGAACTTCGGGACGCGGATCTTGCCGGCGGCGACGCGTTCCACGAGCCTGCCCAGGAAAATGACCTCCGAAAGGACTTCGGTGTGTTTCTCGATGTCGGACATCCCTACAGTTCCCGGCGAATCAGCTCGATGCCGTACTTGAGGTCGCCTTGTCCACGAGCCAGGACCTCGTTCCTGACCTCCTGTCCGAGCCGCACGCTCCAGCACGCATGCACGTTCGGTCCGAATCCGCTAACGAGAGTCTCCCGGTCGCCGTGAGCCAGGTTGGCGAAGAGGTCCTCCTCAATCGCCGTGGGAGCCCTTGGCACGCGACGGAACAGGTTCACCAGGCGAGCGACGATGTCTCGCGGGCGGCTCACGGAACCTCCGGCGCATCCGTTCCGGGCCGGCCGTCGAGGCCGAAGGCCGCGCTTCATGTCGAAGAAGTCCTTCTGTTCCTCACTGAGTCTCTCCCATGCCTCGACTTTCCTGAGGTGCTCGACGCCGGCGTTCGGCCTCGCGGCGAGGAGGACACGGGGCAGGTAGTTCTCCGCTTCCCGCTTGGCGAGCACCCAGCAGGGAAGTCCGTGTTCTTCGCAGGTTGCTCGGAGCCGTCGGGCGTCTCTGCTCTCCGAGTCTCCCGGATGCTTCCGGTCGCTGTCGATGACGGCGACGAGCCGCGGGCGGTGCGGTACGGCAGTCGCCCGTCTCTCGACTTCCCTCGGCATCTGGCCCTTGCCGCCGACGCTGTCGAACCGGATCGGTTCGCCGTCGCGCTGCCAGAGGTCATGAAGGGATCTGTCGAGCTCCGCCACGACCCGCGCGACGAACGCGCCGTCGCTCTCCCGGTTCTCGACGAGGATCACGAGCCGTTCGTCGGCGAGCTGGCTTGCCTGCTCGGGCGCGAGCTCATCCGCCGCCACGGGATCCGGCCGCGCGGTCACGCGCAGGCGCCGCGTGTGCGGTCCGAGCGTCCAGGCGCTACGCCGAGTGGCGGCGACCAGCAGGTCGCGCAGTCGATCGCCCTGCCGGCCGGGGTCGTTGATCCACGTCGTGGTCCCGATGGCGTCGGCGTCCCGCGCATCGGACAGGTCCCAGACGTGCCAACCATCCTCGATCCTGTGCAGGATCCGGTCGAGCCACCTGTGCGCATCCGGATCGTTGGCCGCGCTGACGTCGATCGCGATGCGCACGCCGCGTCTATCTCCTGACCTCGCGCCTGCCTGCGCGCCGGATGGCGAGGACCTCCTCGTAGTTCTCGATGAAGACGCCCTCCGGCCAGGTTTCCATCTCGCCGTCTTCCCGTATTCCGATCTTCTCTAGCACGGACCCGCGCCCCGGCTCGGCGTGAATCCAGTAGACCAGCGCGTGCGCGGCCGGCAGCCGTCCCTCCGCGACCCAGCGCCGCGCGCGGAGCAGGATCATCTCCGAATGCGTCTCGACGATGAGGGGCCGCTCGGGTCCGGCGAGGTTCTGGAGCAGGAGATCGGCGACGTCCGCGTGCGCCGCGGGATGGAGCTCGGCCTCGGGATGCTCGATGATGTCGACGCCGGGTCCGGCGCGGCGCGCCGCAAGCGCCGTGACCGCGACGGGCAGCGCGTGGGAGAGTCCGCGCCCCGCCTGTTCGACGCGGACGTCGTCGTCCCGCAGGGGGGTTCCGGTCACCAGATCGAGGTAATTTCCCTGTGCAGCGAGGTCGATACGCACGCCGAAGGTCCCGCGGTACCAGTCGCGAACGGATCCACGCAGCTCGTCGTCGCGAGCCAGGACGAGGGGCGTATCGCGCCCGTCGGCGCCGATGCTGGCGGGCGCGCGTTCCGCCGCGCGAAAAGGCGAAGACCGGAGGCGCCGCGGGCAACGCAGGTGACGAACGCCGGCCGCCCAGGTCGCGAGAGCGTCGCGCTGCTGCGGTCGGATCCGGTCCGCAAGCGCCTGCGGTTGCCGGGGGAGCAGCCCTCGCCAGACTACCGGTCGCAGCTCGCGCGGCTCCCCGGGGACGGAAACCCAGTAGTTCGGGGTCTCATCGAAGCCCTGTCTCTCTGCAACGATCTCCCGGCCGTCGGCCTCCAGCCGCCACTCGGAGATCTGGCGTTCGGACGCTCGTCCCGGCGCGGTGACGTTCGTGACGGTGGCGGAGAGGCATGACTCGCCGCTCTCGTCCCGCAGTGTGGCGGACAGCCGCAGCCGGCCGTGCGCAGCACGCCCCGTCACCAGGTCCTCGAAGGTCTCTCCGTGCCGGATCCCGCACGATTCCAGCGGCAGCGGTTCCCGCTCGTTGCCGTCAGAGGGAGACAGACCGCCGGCCAGCAGCGGAACCGCTTGCGCGAGCGCGGTCTTGCCGGAGTTGTTGGATCCGACGAGGATGGTCAGGGGAGCGATTTCGACCTCGGCGCGCTGCGCGTAGCCCTTGTACCGTTCAAGACCGAAGCTTCGAAGTTCCACGCCCCCTACATCATAGCCGTGCCCTCCGACGTGGCCGAGATCGGCGCGGGGGCTCGGCGTCGAGAGGACGGGATTCCGCCGCTCGGGTCCTGTGCCGATCTGTAGGTGGACTTGTCTCTTGCGGCAGATCCATAGTAGGTTTCGGATGTGTCGGACTCGTGGATTGACAGGACGTTCCAGCCCGTGCTGACCGCCCCGGCTCCGCAGCTGCGGCTCTTCCCCGTATGGCTGCTGCTCGGACCCCGCCAGGTCGGCAAGAGCTCGCTTCTCGACCGTTGCGCCGACGGGCACGCCTACGTCAGCCTCGACGACCTCGACACGCGGGAACGCGCCAACCGCGATCCGGTCCTCTTCATACGGGAGCTCAGGCCGCCCTTCGTGATCGACGAAATCCAGTACGCGCCGAAGCTGCTCAGCCCCATCAAGCGCATGGTGGACGCGGGGGGGCTGGAACCGGGCGCCATCCGCCTGACGGGCTCGCAGAGCTACGAGGTGATGGAGGGCGTGACCGAGACGCTGGCCGGCCGCGTGGCGATCCTCAACCTGCTCGGCCTCTCCGACGAGGAGAAGGCGCTGCCCCCGACCCTGGCGCCCGACGCGTGCTTCCGCCGGATCCTCGAGACCGGGTTTCCGAAACTCTGCGGGATCGAGGACCGCGCGGCTCGGGACCTCTATCTTTCGTCGTACGTGCAGACCTACATCGAGCGGGACATCCGGGAGCTGCTGCGCATCGAGAAGCGTCGGGAGTTCGAGACCTTCGTCAAGCTGTGCGCACTGCGCACGAGCCAGGTGGTCAACTACGACGACCTGGGGCGCGACGCCGGGGTGTCTGCCGGCACGGCCAGGAGCTGGCTGAGCCTGCTGGAGGACGCATTCCTCATCCGGTTGCTGTCGCCGTACTTCACCAACCGGACGCGGAGGATGATCAAGAGTCCCAAGCTGTACTTCCTCGATGCCGGCCTCGCCGCCTGGCTCGGCGGTTGGCGCACGGCGGACGAGGCCCGTCTCGGACCCATGGGCGGCGCCCTGTTCGAGACCCACGTGCTGGCGGAGGTGATCAGGCGATACCGCCATCGGGCGCGCGAGGTGGACGTTCACTTCTGGCGGACCCGGGACGGGCAGGAGATCGACTTCCTGATAGAGAGCGACGGGAGGACGTGGCCGGTGGAGGTCAAGTTGGGCTCGCCGCGCCACGACCGCCTGCCGTCGCTGCGGCGGATCGCCGAGCCGAGCTGGCAGCCGGGGCAGGTGGCCTCGCTCGCCGCACCGGCCGCTCCCGCTCGCCTCGCGGACGACTGGGTCCTGTGCGCGCCCGGCCACCTGGACCTCGGCACCGGGGCGGGGCCTCGCGCGCCCTGACGGGCGCGTTGGGAGTCTGTGCGGCGCAACTCACCGGGGGCTTGCCGCGTTCGAACCGGCAGCCCCCGGCGACGACGCGGCAGGTCGCGTGGCGCGGGCCACGAGCAGCGTGAGGTCGTCGCTCTGGACGGCGCCGGCGAATCGTTGCACCGAGGCCTGGAGTGCGGCCAGCAGCTCGGGGACCGCGACGTGGCGGTGGGCGGCGACCGCATCGCGCAGGCGGCCCTCGCCGAACTCTTCCTCCTCGTCGCTGAATGCCTCCGTCACCCCGTCGCTGCAGACGACCAGCGTGTCCCCGGGCTCGAGCACCGTCGCCGCGGACTCCCCGAACCAGTCCTCGAAGAGGCCGATCACGGTCCCGGTGGCGTCCAGCGTCTCGACCGCGCCGCCGGCTCGGGCCAGCACCGGCGGCACGTGGCCGCAGTTGACGTAGCGCAGCTCGCGGGTGGCCTGGTCGAACTCGGCGAGGAACAGCGTCGCGTAGCGGTCGTCCGGGGTGGAGGCGAAGAAGAGACGGTTCGCGCGCTCCACGAGCCGGGCCGGATCGTCGGCCCCGCCCGCGTACTGGCTGCGCAGGGTAGCCTGCAGATTGGCCATGAGCAGCGCCGCCCCGATGCCCTTGCCGGCGACGTCGGCGAGCAGGATCGCGATGCGTTCCGCGCCCAGGACGACGAAGTCGTAGTAGTCGCCGCCGACCGACTTCGCCTGGATGCACGCCCCCGCGCACGCGAATCCCGGCAGGGCCGGGGCCCTCGCCGGTAGCAGTTGCCGTTGCACCTCCTTGGCTATCTCCACCTCGTGCTCGGCCCTTCGGCTGGCCTCGATGCGGGCGGCCATCTCCTCGCTCAGACCGATGGTCTGGACGGTCAGCGCGGACTGCAGCGACACGACCGTGAGGAGCCGCACGTCCTCTCCGGAGTACGGTTCCTCCGACTGCCGGCCACCCAGGGCCACGACGCCGACGAGGCGTCCGTTCCTGTCGACCATCGGCGCGAGGCACTCCGGCCGCAAGGGGGCGAGCAGTCCGTGCAGCTCGTCGGCCGCGTCGTCGATTCCGGGAGGCGGCAGGATCGCGGGCCGGGCCCGGCTTGCCAGCGCCGTCAGCGGCCCGGCGTCCCGGGCCAGCACGCCGGGCCCTGCCGGCAGGTCCGCCGCCACCAGCCGGCCGTCGGGGCCCTCGAGGTAGACGGCCAGCGACACCGGCCGGAACGCGGAGCGCAGCATGTCCTCGAGCAGCGACGCGAGGGCCGGGCGGTCCTCGGCGGTCCGGGTGCGGTCGGCCAACTCCTCGAGCGCCCGCCGGGCCTCGTACCGCTCGGGAAAGAACGCCCGGTCGATGCGGTCGGTGATGCGCCGCTCGACCCGCGCCCCCGCCCGCGCCACGCCGACCCCGAGCAGCCCCGCCGCGACGACGGCGACCGGCAGGCCCACGTCGGACCCCGCCGGCAGCCACCGCTGGGCGAGCACCGCCAGCACCACCGCCACCGCGACGCTCGACGCCACGCTGACGACGGCCAGCCCGCGCTGCACCAGCAGGTACCGGGCGCCGCGCCGCACGAGCACCGGGACGGTCATCACGCGGTGCCTGACGACGGCGTACGCGAACGAGAGGGGCATCAACGGAAACGCGAACAGGGCGACCGCGGCCAGCCACTCCGGCACCTGGCCGGTGGCCTCGACCGCCGCGATCGAAAGTGCGGGAGCGACCGCGGCGACCGTGCCCCACGCCAGGACCCGCGCCTTGCGACGGATCTCGGAGGACGGGGCGCGGGCCGCATGCCCGATCAGGGCCAGGATGCCGATGCCGATCCCCACGAAGATGCTCCCGAAAACGCCGTAGGCCCGCCAGAGGGCGGGCCGGCCGGAAAGGATGGACTCGCCGGCGAGGTTGTTCGAGAACGGCTGACCGAGAAGCGGCTGCCACGGGCCGGCGGTAAGAACCAGAAGCGCGCCGAACCCGACGAGGAGCCACTTCAGCCAGGGAGCGCGCTCGTCGAGGCGCGAGCGGGCGGGGAACACGAGGAAGAAGAAGGCGAACAGCCCCGGGGCCATCATCAGCAGCGTCATGCGGTAGGCCATCATGAAGCCGGGGATGACCGGGGACCCGCCCGCCGCCTGCGGACTGAACAGGTTCAGGAAGCCGCAGAACATGAGCGCCATCACCCAGGCGTTGCGGTCGTGCAGGCGCTGGAACAGGACCGTCAGGGCAACGACCAGGAAGATGAAGGGGACCGAACCGACCCAGACTCGGAAGAGGGTCCAGCCGACGCCGGACCCTTCCCAGGCTTGCGACCACAGCAAGCCGAGCGCGTACGTTCCGGAAACCCCCGCCAGGAGCAGGGCGGCGAGCCGCGGCAGCGTCGATGACTCGTTGCTCACGAAAGCGTAGTCCCTCCCTCCGTCCGGCCCGGAACGGGACCGGGCAGCAGCAAAGGCAGCGGCAGCCGGCCGAGCCGGCGCCCGGCCCGTCGCAACGATGACATCCTGCGCCCCCGCGGACAACGCCCCCGGGCGCCCGCCGGAGCGGATCGTTCGGATGACGACCGGCGCGGCCCGCGAACGGCTTCGAGGGTCCCGTGGATTCGCGGTCGGCAGGAGGAATACAATGGCCGGGCAGGGACTGGCCATCCATAAGGGCAAGTCCCGTCCGATCAGCAGCTTGCACTGACCGACCGGCGGGCGCGGCCGGATCGGCGGACTCGACCGGAGAGCGACGGAGGCGGGCGCCGGGAGAACCGGGCGGGCCCGCCTCGAGAGCCAGCACCATGACCATCAGCTTCCGGACCTCGTTTCTGCTCGCCGCCGTCCTCTTCGCGCTGTTCGCCAGGCCGCCGGTGCCGGCCGCGGGCGGCGAGGCCGCCACGGCCACGACCGCTGGCACAGCGGCACAGGGTGGCGCGGAGCCCGCGGACTACGTCGGCGACATCCGGCCGCTCCTCGCCGACGCCTGCTTCAGTTGCCACGGGTCGAACGAGCGCGCGCGGCAGGCCGAGCTGCGGCTCGACACCGACGCGTTCCTCGCCACCCACGTCGTGCCCGGCGACGCGGAGGCGAGCCCGCTCTTCCAGCGCCTGATCACCGGGGACCGGGTGCGGCGCATGCCGCCGGCGTCGTTGGGCCCGCCGCTGGGCGACGACGCGATCGAGGCGGTGCGCGGCTGGATTGACGGCGGCGCGCATTGGGGCACGGAGCTGGCCGACGCGACGGCGACACCGGAGGCGCCGGCCCCCGCGACGGTCGAGCGCGTGGTCGACTTCGCGCGCGAGGTGCGGCCCATCCTGGCCGGCAACTGCTTCAGTTGCCATGGCCCCGACGAAGGGAGCCGGCAGCGCGGCCTGCGGCTCGACGTCGAGGACGGGCCGCTCGCCGACCGCGCGCGGTTCGGCGGGCCGGTCGTGGTGCCGGGCGACGCGGACGACAGCCTGCTGTTCCACCGCATCACCGCCGCCGACGCCGCGGAGCGGATGCCGCGCGGCGCCGACGCCCTCACGGACGACGAGGTCGAGACCATCCGCCTCTGGATCGACCAGGGGGCGGAGTGGCAGACGCACTGGGCGTTCGTGCCGCCGGAGCGGGTCGCCCCGCCGCCGGTCGGCGACCCCGACTGGGTGCGCAACCCCATCGACCGCTTCGTTCTCGCGCGCCTCGAGGGCGAGGGCCTGGCGCCGTCGCCGGAGGCCGACCGGGCCACGCTGCTGCGGCGGGCGACGCTCGACCTGACGGGCCTGCCGCCGACGCCGGGCGAGCTGGCCGCGTTCCTCAACGACGACTCCCCGGACGCCTACGAGAAGGCCGTCGACCGGCTGCTCGGCTCGCCGCGCTACGGCGAGCGGATGGCGGTCGAGTGGCTCGACGCCGCCCGCTACGCGGACACGAACGGTTACCAGACCGACGGCGAGCGAACGATGTGGCGCTGGCGCGACTGGGTGATCGACGCCTACAACGCCAACATGCCGTTCGACCGGTTCACCATCGAGCAGCTCGCCGGCGACATGCTGCCCGATGCGACGCGCGACCAGCGCATCGCCACCGCCTTCAACCGCAACCACAGCCAGAACGGCGAGGGCGGCATCGTC
>JAPOVI010000284.1 GCA_026708265.1 Acidobacteriota bacterium | reverse complement strand
CAACCTGACCCGCTTCAGCCTCTTCTTCCCCGAGAAGCGCGACTTCTTCCTCGAGGGCCGGGGCATTTTCGACTTCGGGCGCGGCGCGTTCTTCGGCGGCGGGGGCGGGGGCGGGGGCGGCCGGCGGACGGGCGGAGGCGGCTTCTTCGGGGGCGGCGACGTCCCCATCATCTTCTTCAGCCGGCGGATCGGCCTCCAGCAGCGGGACGGGGTCAGCCGCACCGTGCCGATCCTCGGCGGCGGGCGCCTCACGGGCCGGGTCGGTCCGTTCAGCATCGGGGCGCTCGGCATCGGCACGGGCAGCGAGGGCACCGTCGGCGCCGAGCCGACCGCCTTCACCGTCCTCCGCGTGAGCCGCGACATCCTGCGCCGCAGCCGGATCGGCGCCATCTACACGGGCCGCTCGGTCTCGCTCAGCGGCTCCGGATCGAACGAGGTCTACGGCGCCGACGGGCAGTTCGCCTTCTTCGACAACGTCTACGTGAACGGCTACTACGCCGCGTCGCGAACGGCCGGGCGCGTGGGCGACGACGCCAGCTACCAGGGCGTGTTCACCTACAACGGCGACCTCTTCGCTCTGCAGCTCGACCACCTGCGCGTCGGCTCCAACTTCAATCCGGAGATGGGCTTCCTGCGGCGGGCGGATTTCCGGCGCACGTTCGCCACCGCCAACTACGCCCCCCGGCCCCGCTCCATCGAGTCCGTCCGGCAGTTCACCTTCGGCGGCAGCGTCGACTACATCGAGACGGGCGCGGGCACGGTCGAGACCCGCATCGCGCAGCTCCGCTTCCAGACCGAGTTCGAGAACGGCGACCGGTTCGGCGTCGACACGCAACGCAGCTACGAGCTGATCCCGTTCGCCTTCCCCCTGGGCGGCGACGTCTCCATCAACCCCGGCCACTACGACTTCCAGGACTACTACGTGTCGTACTCGATAGGTGCGCAGCGCCGCGTCTCGGGGACGATCACCTTCCAGCAGGGCGGCTTCTACGACGGGACGATCACCGCCCTCGGCTACCGGCGAGGTCGCGTCGAGCTGACGCCGCAGTTCTCGGTGGAGCCGGGCATCTCGCTCAACCGCATCGCGCTGCCGATCGGCACGGCGACCATCCCGCTCCTCACGAGCCGGGTCACCTACACCCTGACCCCCCGCATGTTCTTCGGCGGCCTGATTCAGTACAACTCCAGCAACGCATCGCTAGGCACCAACCTGCGGCTGCGGTGGGAGTACCAGCCGGGGAGCGAGCTCTTCGTCGTCTACAACGACACCCGGGACACCTCGCTGCGCGGGGCGCCTCTCCTCCAGAACCGTGCCTTCATCGTCAAGCTGACGCGACTGTTCCGCTTCTAGGAGCTTGCGCCGCAGAACCGGCGACGCAAGAGTCTCTCGCACGCGCAGACTCCCAACGCGACCGCAAGGTCGCGCTTGCGCCGCGAACGCCGCGGACTCCTGTAGGCTTGGGAGGGTACGGGCGGAGCCCTCGCGGGGGCAAGACGGCGCGGTCCGCTCACGGGATCGGAGTCGCGGCGAGGCAGGAGGACACGGGATGGTACGACTCAGGAGCATCGGTGCAGCGACCCTGCTGCTGCTCTCCACCAGCTCGGTACCTCTCGCGGCAGCCGGGCAGGAGGCCGGCGCGACCGACGGCGACGCCGTCGCCATCCGCCCGTTCGCCAACATCAGCGGCATCGCGACGGACGACTGGTTCGGCGCCGGGATCGCCGAGTCGCTCGCGGCATCGCTGCAGGGCGCCGGGGTGACGATCCTCCACGGCCAAACGCCGGCCGCCACGACCGACGCCGAGGCCGGCCGCGCGCTCGGCGCGACGTGGGTCATCGGCGGAAGCTACCAGCGGCAGGGGGAGCGCCTGCGGATCACGGCCCGCGTCGTCGAGACGGCCAGCGGCACGGTCGTGCGGACGTCGATCCTGGACGGCGCGACGGTCGACCTGTTCGCGCTCCAGGACCGCCTCGCCGCCGACCTGCGGCCGTCCCTGCCGGACGCGCGCCGCGGCGGGTTCGCGGCCGCAGCGCGCAGACCCGGCGCCGCCGAGCCCTCCGCCGCGACGCGGCCGCCGGCTGAGCCGGC
>JAPOVI010000199.1 GCA_026708265.1 Acidobacteriota bacterium | reverse complement strand
ATCTGGTAGAGGCCGGTCTTGGGATCGGCGAACACCCTCACCCGGTTCCGGCCCCACTCGCCGGCGCTGTAGCTGCGCCGGTCCCGCTTCGTGCGTGCCATCATTCGATTCCTCTCGTGATGGACCGCACGATCTGCGCGAACGAAAGTTCGCCGCGGGAGGGCATCCGCGCCAGATTCCCGGTTCATTAGCGGCTCGGACCCTGATCGCGATCCGGTCCCGGTCGCCGCATCAGATACGGAGGCCGCGCGGTCTCGCGGCGGCGGATGTCCCGTAGTACTCGGCCAAGCGTGTCACTTGCCCGTCGAGCCGCTCGATTTGCCGCTGCAAGGCTTCGTTCTCCTCGCTCAGCCGCTCGACGTGCTGCCGCAAGGCTTCGACCTGCTCGGATTGCCGCTGCCGTTCCGTCCCGGACTGCGCGGACAACGTCTTCAAGGCCTCCGTCAACTGCCTCTCCAATTCGGTCATATAGCTCCTTTACTCTCTTCGTAGCTCGACGTAGGGCCGCCCGTCGAAGGTGAAGGCCGTCAGGACCGGCGTGCCACGCGGCAGCGTCACGTACCGCACCCCGTCTATTTCCCTCAGCCCCACGCCCCAGGTCGTCTCCTCGATCTCGGCTACCATCTCGCGTCCACCCGCGATCTGGACGTCCACCAACGACCGCTCCTCGATCCGGTCCTGAACGCTCCTCGACAACCACTGCATCGTCGCCCAGCTTCCGACGAAGATGCCGAGCCAGAGCGCCACGCCGACGATCAGCGGCCGGAGCCACGCCTTGACCAGCAACTCGCGCATGTTCCCGACCGCCACCTCCGTATCGCGCTCGATGGAACGCAGCGCGCGCCTCGCGACGCGCCGCGAGTTCTCGCCGAGCCGCTCCAGCTCGTTCGCGGTCAACTCCTCGATCTCCCTGCGTTCGGTCTCCAGCCGCCGCCCGAGCCGGGCGGTCAAATCGTTCGCGTTGAAATCCAATGCCGTACAGTTCTCCTTTCAGCCGCCACCGGTCGCCCGTCTCCGGGTCCAGCGCGGTGACGTAGTCGATCCCTTGGCGCGGCACTTCGAGGCCCGCCTCGCGGAGCGCGTCCACGACCTCGTGGCGATTCCGCACGGTCCCGTGCTCGACGCGCTGTATCAGGTAGTCGCGGATCAGGTCGCGGGGTGAGGATTCGAGCCGGAGGCCCGCCCGCAGCCGGGTCGCCTCGATGTAGGCTCGGTGGCCCGGTTGCTGCACCCTGGCCCGCGCCGGGTCGTCCGGGCGAGCCCAGCCGTGCTCGTGGTTGAAGGCGTCCCGGAGCGGGCCGAATGTCTTCTCCCAGCCCGGAGGCGCAATGTTGAGGCTCCGTCCGGTCTCAAGGTCGCAGCGCGCGGCGAGGACGTGGACATGGGCACCGCCGCCCTCCTCCCGGTGCAGCACGGCCGTCCGTGCGTAGCGGTCGAAGTCCAGTCCCGCCCAGGCCGTCTTCTCGAAGGCGTCCACGACCGCCTCGATCTGCTTGTCGGTCGGTTGGTCCTCCGGCGCCCACGCGATCACGCCGGAGGTGTACCTGTGCTCGAAGGGAAGCGCATCGGCCACGGCGGCCACCTGGTGGGGATCTCCCCTGAGCACCTCGACGCCTTCGCGCTCCTTCCCGGCCGCGTCCATCTCCCCGAGGAGGTACTTGGCCGCCTTGCGGGCCGATCCGGTTCCGTGCGCCAGGAACTTAAGGTGCATCCGGGTCCGGGTCTTCGGCGGGCTCCAAGGCGCGGAGCGCCCGCCTGATGGCGATCAGGTGGCCGATCACCTCGACGGCCTCGATGCCCTCCTTGTGGGCATTCGCCCAGCGGGCGATCTGGTTGAGGTTGTTGCCGACGCGCGCCACCTGCTGGGTGCGTTCGCGCTCGACCTCGGCGTGCGCGACGGTCCACGTGTGCGTCCGGCCGACCGCCCGGCGCACCAGATCCGACAGCGTCAGGCCCGCCGAGCGCGCCTTGGCGTGCCACTCGGCACGCTCGGACTCGCTGGCGCGAACCTTCACCCAAACGGCGCGTCCACGGCTCATGGCGCGCCGTTTCCGGTTCGGGGGTCAGAGGGGGCACGGCCCCCCGCCAGCCTC
>JAPOVI010000298.1 GCA_026708265.1 Acidobacteriota bacterium | reverse complement strand
CCCGACTGGAGCAAGCAGCCCGAGCAGATCTTCGCGTGGCTCGCACCCACGCCGACCTCGCGCCCCGAGGACGGCCACCGGCCGCTCGGCCCCGACGACATGCACGCGCTGCACGCGCACTGGGGGATGCCGCGCCGCGTGCGCCTGGTCGCAGGACCCGCCGCCGGCCGCGCCTGCGCGGTCACAGGCGAGCAGATCGCCACCGCGGTGGTCGGGGTCCGCATGCGCAACTACGGCATCGACTACGCCTCCGGCTACCGCCACCCGCACACGCCGGACTACCGCACGAGCGAGAAGTCCACCCGGCTGCCGGTGCTCGCGACCGCGCGGAGCGCCCGCGGGGACCGTCTGCAGGGACTGATCGAGACGTCCGGCGACCGCCTGCGGGGACCGGCCTCGGCGATGTGGCACTTCCCCGTCCGCGCCGGCAGCCCCGAGGCCGCGGACCCGCGCATGCGCTGCTTCGGCATCGACGCCGACAAGGCGAAGGTCGTCGGCTGGGTCGACCGCACGATAGCGCTGCCGCTGGCCGGCACGCTGGCCGGGACCAACGCGGTGACCACGTGCCTGCATCCGCTGTGCGAGGCGCTGAACACGGTCACCGGCATGCTCCGCAACGCGCTCAAGCGCGCCACGCGCCAGCCCGCCCCCGACACCGTCGCGGCCCGGCTCGCCGACGCCTTCGAGCCGGCGCTGCTCGCCGCGTGGCGCGAGGCCGCCGAGAGCGAGGAAGCCACCCCGCGCGCCGTGGACAGGCGGCTGGACCCGGGCCTGGGGCGCGCGCCCGATCCGACCGACCCGAGCCGCAGCATCCGGGCGGCAGCGATGCGCAAGCTGCAGTTCGCCGCGCTCGCGCTCTTCGACGAGCTGGCGCCGGCGGCCGGCGTCGAGCACCGCGACCCGTTCGCCCGCGCCGGGGCCCGGCACGGACTCGTGGTCGAACTGAGCGGACGGACGAGCCGCGGGCGCAAGGTCTACGCCGACACGCTCTGCCTGCCCGTGCCCGGCGATGGACGAGAGCCCGCCCCGGCGCGCATGGCGCCCCCGCCGCATCGCGGCGACCGCTCGCTGCCCTCGATCGCGTGGCGCTGGCGCAACGAGCTCGAGGCGACCTCCGCCGGCCTGACCGACCGCGCCCGGCTCACCCACGCCCACACCCTCGCCCAGGCGCGCGAGGTCGACGCCGCGAAGGCGCTGGCCGGCGAGCTCGCCGGCTACTGCGACGCCGACACCGCCGCGGTGATCGCCGTGGCGCTGGCGCTCACCCGCGAGGACGGCGCGTTCACGGCCGCGCACCTGGACGGCCAGCGCGAGATGGGCCGCGAGGCCGCACTGCGGCGGCCCACGTTCCACAACCTGCTGCAGACACCCCGCAACCGGCTCATCGAGCCGCTGCGCCGGCTACTGGACACCATCCCGGACCGGCGCGCCGACCGGCGGGCGCTGGCCGCCGACATCGCGGCCTGGGGACCCACCGTGCGCCTGCGCTGGACGAACGACTACCTGCAGTGCCGGACCGAGCCGGACCTGGCAGTCGCCTACGAACGCGGAGAGGAGGCCGAAGCACGCTGACGAACCGGGTCACCGTCCCCGGAAGAACACCGGCTCGAGGACAGCGCGGCTGAACTCGCCCAGACGCATCCTCACCATCGTCGGGCCCGCCGGCAACGCGGCGGAACCCGTTCCCTCGGAAAGGACATCACCACATGCCATTCCTCCAGCTCCACCTGCTGACGGCGCACGCGCCGTCGAACCTCAACCGCGACGACGCCAACCGGCCGAAGACGGCCGTCTTCGGCGGCGAGCCGCGCCTGCGCATCTCGTCGCAGTCGCTCAAGCGGGCCTGGCGCACCTCGACCGCCTTCGCCGAGCACCTCACCGGGCACCTCGCGGAGCGCACCCAGCGGCTCGGCCGCCTCATCGTCGAGCGTCTGACCGGCCAAGGGGTCGAGCCCGACCGCGCGATGGACATCGCCCGCCAGATCGCCGGCGCGGTCGCCAGGATCAACCCCGAGACCGACCGAAACCCCGACTTCACCCGCCAGCTGGTGATGCTCTCCCCGGCGGAGAAGAAGCACGCCTTCGAGCTCGCCG
>JAPOVI010000371.1 GCA_026708265.1 Acidobacteriota bacterium | reverse complement strand
CGAACAGGTAGTAGACGCGCTCGGCGTCGACCCGCGGTGTCGGCGCGCCCTTCGCCATGAAGTTCGTCACCTCGACGGGGTGGCTCGACGGCAGGGTGTGGCGCCACCGCAGCACTCCGGTCTCCGCGTCGACCGCCTCGACGATCTGGGTCTCGCGCCGCGGGCCGTCGATGGCCGTGAGGAACACGACGCCGTCCCAGACCACCGGGCTCGACTGGCCGTAGCCCCCGACCGCGTGCCGCCACGCGACGTTCTCCTCGTCCGACCAGGTCAGCGGGAGGTCCCGGGCCGGGCTGTGACCGAACGCGGGTCCCCGGAAGCCGGGCCAGCGGCGGGCACCGAGCGGAGCCGCAGGCGACGAACGGCGATCTCGCCCGGGCGGGGCGTCGACCAGGCCCTCCGCGCGCCGCATGTCGACGACGTCGCTCGGCCGGAGCGAGGCCACCTCGATCCGGTCCACCTCCGCGTTGATCCGGCCGTGCGCCGCGCCCCCCGCGATGTGCAGCACCCCGGGGCCCCCGACCAGCGCGTGGTACGCGCGATCCGGCTCGATGGCGTAGGCGAGGGTCTCCCAGGCGTCCGCTCCGGCGTTGAGACGGAACAGTTGGTTCGAGTCGCTCAGGTACAGGTGGCCGCCGGTCGCAGCGATGCCCACGCCGACGCTCCGGCTGCCTCCGGGCACGGGTGGAGCGGGCGCCGGCGCCAGGGTCCGGGTGCCGAGATCCAGCCGATACACCTGGAGCTCCCGCCCCCGCGGGGTTAGGCCGCCGACGACCCAGATGGCTTCGCCGTGGACGGCCGCGGCAAGCGAGTGCAGGCGCAGGGCCTCCGTCTCGACCACGGTCCAGGCCACGGGGTCCGCTTCGAGGTCGGCGACGAGCACGTCTTCCCGCCAGTCCTCGGCCGGCACCACGGGCCGACGGCGACGCGCGCCCGGACCCTCGCCCCTGGCCGGGGGAACCCAACCGCCAATCACCCAGAGCTCGCGCCCGACGACGACCGCCGCGTGGTCCGTCCGGCCCGACGGCATCGGGGTCAGGTCGACCCACCGCCGGGCGCTCCCGTCCCAGCGCTCCAGGTCGGGGCGGGCCCGGACGGCACCCGCGGGCTCGACGCCGCCCACGCGGTAGAGGTCCTTCCCGTCGCTGACGATCTCGGCCCCGAGCACCGCATCGCCGGTCCAGACCGTCGTCCAGGACGCGTCCCCCGGCGAGAGGGCGTAGAGAGCCGCCCTTCCGGTGCCCGCGGCGGCGCGGGACGGGGCCGGCTGCTCTCCCGCATGCATGTAGAGCACGTCGCCGACCCACGCTCCGGACGGGTTGGGAGACGCGTGCGGGAGCGGAGGTGCGGTCTCGGGCCGTGCCGCCGGCGCCAGGGGGTTCTGCAAGGCGGGCTGCGCGAACGCGGTCGCGCCGGCGCCGGGGCCCGCTCCGGCCAGCAGGGCGGCGGCCAGCAGGGCGGCGGCCGTGGGGATGCGTCGCATGATCGTCTCCAATCCTTCGAACGGTTCGTCGCCCGGGAACCGTCGCCTGCGGCTCCGTTCAGGCGCTCCATCAGGTCGTGGTCCGTCGTCTCCGCAGGACGAGCAGCGCAACCGCGAACAGGACCGCTACGAGGACCGCGCCCAGCCAGGCCGCGCGCGCCGGGCTCGGCGGGCTCGCCGCCGCATCGGCCGGCCGCGGCTCGGCGTCCTGCTCCGCCAGCACCACGCTGGCCTCCGCCAGCTCCACGCTGGTCGTCAGGTTGCGCTGCAGCTCGCTGCGATAGGCGGCGGCGAGGTCCGCCGGCGCCTGCTCGGCGATGAACGTCGCCAGCGCCGCGTTGTCGCACACGAACCCGCTGCAGCCCGCCTCGAACTCCTCCACCAGCCGGGTGTGGAGCTCCGCCAGCACGGCGACCTGCTCCGCCGTGGCGTCCCAGAGGCCCTTGCGCACGGTCTCCAGCATCACCGCCGTCATCTCCTGGAGCGCATACGGGTTCTCGCGCCGGAAGAAGTCCTCGACCCCGAGGTCGTGGCGGTCGTCGACGTAGACCTCGTACAGCTCGTTCCACAGCGCGTCGTCGATGGCGGCCGGCTTCATCACGTTCCAGCCGT
>JAPOVI010000148.1 GCA_026708265.1 Acidobacteriota bacterium | reverse complement strand
CGGAGTGCGTGCCGCGGCGCAAGCTCCTGGGACGGTGGGGGCTGGGGCCGACCCCGGGGCCTGCGACGACGGGTTGGCGGCGCTAGCGGGGCGCGGTGCCCGATCCCCGGCTTCCGCACCCCGCCGCGTTCGCGGCGGGCGTGGTCGGGCGGGCGGCTTCGCTGCTATGATCAGGGGCCGCATGGCGAGCAACCCGATCAGGAAGAACGAGTCACGAATGAGAGAAACACTTCGGAAGCGTCGGGCGTTGCCCGTCGCACTGTGCGTGGCCTTCGGCGTCGCGTTGGCGGCGGGGACGGCGTCCGCCCAGAGCGGTGACCCCGCCCGAACCTGGGACGATCGGCCCGACCTCAACGGCGTCTGGCAGACGATGAGCACGGCGAACTGGAATCTGGAGGACCACCCCGCGGGGCCCGGTCACCCCGATCTGGGCGCCATCGGCGCGACTCCCCCCGGCCAGGGCGTCGTCGTGGGCGGGGAGATCCCCTACACGGACGAGGCCCGGCAGCAGCGGGACGAGAACTTCGCCAACCGGATGAGCAACGACCCCGAGGCGAAGTGCTTCATGCCGGGGGTGCCGCGCGCGACCTACCTGCCGCATCCCTTCCAGATCATCCAGGGTGACCGGAAGATCCTGCTGATCTACGGCTTCTCGGACGCGAACCGCACGGTCCACATGGACCTGGAGCCCGAGCCGGCCCCGATCGACAGCTGGATGGGCCGCTCGTTCGGCCGCTGGGAGGGTGACACTCTCGTCGTCGACGCCGAGGGGTTCAACGGCGAGGCGTGGCTCGATCGCGCCGGCAACTTCACATCGAGCGCGCTCCGCGTCGAGGAGCGCTACACGCCGCTCGGACCGAACGTTTTGCGCTACGAAGCGACGCTGGAGGATCCGAACGTGTTCACGCGGCCGTGGCAGATCAGCCTGCTGCTCTACCGCCGGCTGGAGGAGAACGCCCGCGTGCTGGCGTTCAAGTGCGTCGAGTTCTCGGAGGATCTCCTGTACGGGCATCTGCGCAGGGAGCCCACCCGATAGAGCGGTCTACCGGACCGCGGAGGAATCGCGTCATGACACTGAGACTGACACGCGTGGGACTTGCGATCCTCGCCGTGGGGTTGCTGGCCGGTGCGGCGCCGGACGAGGTCCGGGCGCAGGCCGACTACAACGTCAACATCACCTCGTCCGCTCCGGCCGAGTCCGTGCGCTGGTACGAGGAGCATCTCGACTGCGCGCCGCTCGCGGACCGGGACGACACCGCCGACTGCTACGGCACGGAGGTCACCTTCGTCACCCAGCCGACGATGGGCAGCACGCAGGGCACCGGGATCAACCACATCGGCTTCTCGTTCGCCGACGTGACGGCGAAGATGGACGAGCTCGAGGCGGTGGGCGTGCGGGGCTCCGGGGTGCGGCTGCAGCGCTTCCCGGGCGGCGCGACGCTGCGCGAGGCTCCGGGCGGCTACCTGCACGGCTACATCTTCGACCCCTGGGGGACCCGGATCGAGCTGCTCCAGGATGCGGACACGCTCGGCTTCCACCAGGTCCACCTGAGCGCGGTCGACCCGCAGGCGACCCTCGGCTGGTACGAGGAGATGCTCGGCGGTGAGCCGGCCGTGCACGCCGGACAGGACGAGGGCCTCCGCTTCGGCGACGCCTGGATTTTCGTCTCGGAGCACCCCGACGGGATTCCGGCGACGACCGAGGGCCGCGCCGTCGATCACATCGGGTTCGTGGTCGAGGACATCGACACCGCGGCCGCGGAGCTGATGGCGGCCGGCGTCGACTTCCAGCAGGAGCCCGCCGTTCCCGAGAACGCTCGGACCTCGGCGCGGCGCGCCTTCGTGTACGGGCCCGACAACGTCCGGGTGGCACTCCTCGAGACCGGGTACGCGGGGGTGGATGCCTCCGGCTCGGCGCCGGTCTTCGCCGACGTCACCGAGCCCTACGACACGCCGCGCACGCCGTGGGGCGAGCCCGATCTGCAGGGCGTCTGGACCGGGAACGCCTCGCACGGCATCCCGCTTGAGCGGCCCCTCGACCTCGCGGAGATCGAGGCGCTGACGCCGGAAGAGGCGGTGGCGCGGCGCGAGCGCGGCACGCTCGGCAGCATCTGGGGCTACGAGCGGGAGTGGCGCGACACGACCCTCGGCTACGACCAGAACGCCCCGTCGACGCAGGTCGCGATGATCATCGACCCGCCCGACGGCCGGATCCCGGCGATGACGGAGGCAGGCGAGGCGCGCGCGGCCCGCATCGCGGCGGAGCGTCGGCGCTACACGACCACCAACATCGCCGGTCCTGAGGAGGCCACCCCGTTCGTCCGCTGCATCACGCGCGGGCTGCCGGGAATGATGTTCCCCGGGGTCTACAACAACGGCCTGCAGATCTACCAGGGCCCCGGTTTCGTGGCCATCCAGAAGGAGATGATCCACGAGACGCGCGTCATCCCGACGACCCCGCAGGCGAAGGACGGCGCGCAGCTCACCTCGTGGCTCGGCAGCTCGCAGGGCCAGTGGGAAGGCGATACGCTCGTGGTCGAGACGACCAACTTCAACGACGAGGCCTCGTACCGCGGGTCGAGCCCCGACATGGTGCTGACCGAGCGCTTCACGCGCATCAGCCCGACGCGGCTCGAGTACCAGTTCACGGTGGACGACCCCGCCGTCTGGACGGCGCCCTACACCGGCCGCTTCACGTTCGACGTGGACAACACGCAGTTCGAGCTGGTCGAGTACGCCTGCCACGAGGGCAACTACGGCATGACCAACATCCTGAGCGGCGCGCGGGCGCGCGACCGGGAAGCGGCGGAGGGGGGCAGCCGGTAGGAGCCTGCGGCGCAGGGCGGGCGCGGGAGTCTTGCGCGGGCGCAGACTCCCAACGCGCCCGTCGGGGCGCGCTGGCGCGGCCTTCAGGCACCGGCCAACAGCACGGCAACGAGGTATTCACCGATGCGGAACAGACTGACAGCGACCCTGGCGGCCGTCGGGCTCGCCATCCTGGTGGCGGGCGCGTCCGCGCTCGCGCACCATGCGTTTTCGGCCGAGTTCGATGCGACGAAGCCGGTCGCGTTGCGGGGCACGATCACGAAGATGGAGTGGATCAACCCGCACGCTTGGCTGCACATCGAGGTGACCAACGAGGACGGCAGCGTCGACGCCTGGATGATCGAGGCGGGTCCCCCGGGGGCGCTCGTCCGCCGCGGCTGGCGCCGGGATTCCGTAACGCCCGGCATCGAGGTCCTCGTCGAGGGCTACCAGGCCATCGACGGAGCGTTCCGCGCCAACGGGCGCGACGTCACCTTCCCGGACGGCACGCGCCTGTTCGCCGGCTCGTCCGGCACCGGCGCCCCGCGCGACGGGCGGGACCCGACCGAGCCGCCGCGCTAGCGCGGCCTTGCGGTCGCCTTGGGAGTCTGCGCGGGCGCGACGTGCCGCGTTCCGCGGCGCAGACTCCTGGCTAGCTTTCGACGCTCCGAGCCCCCGGGATTCGGAAGCTCCCGGGGGCTCCACGCTCTCCGTCCTTCCCGCCGTCCGGACCCGCTTCAACGTCGATTCCCGCCCGCTGGATGGGCCGACATGTCTGACGAGCCTGCGAACGGCCTGCACCTGCCGGACGTGTCGATCAGCAACTTCCGCGGGATCGGTCGCCTCTCGATCCGGCGACTGGGTCGCGTAACCCTCCTGGGCGGTCGAAACGGCGTGTGCAAGACGACCGTGCTCGATGCGGTGAGAACGTACGCCGCCCGCGGAAGCCGAAGCACGCTTCACGACTTGCTGGACAAGCGCGAGGAATACGTCGCGGCGGTCGACGAGGGTCACGATGCGGTCACTTCTCCCGACTTCGGCGCCCTGTTTCACGGCCGGACCATAACATCGGATCGGCCCGTCATCATTGGTCCGACCTCGGGCGACGACGACCTCCGTATCGAGGTGTCCACGCTCGCCAACCGGTCGCCGGACCAGAGGGGGTTGTTCGCCGACCTCCCCGGAGAATCCGACGTGCAGGCCATCAGGGTCGTGTACCGCGGTCGCGAAAGGCTCCTGCCGTGGCTGCCGGTCGTGAATGCTCCGCGCGCCAACTGGTTGCGGCTTCGCTACCCAGGGAACCTGCTAGTCGGCCAGGTGGAGGAGGAGAAGTGGCCGGTCGTCGACTGCGAGTCCCTGGGACCGGGACTGCCGAGCAACAGAATGCTCGCCCGCTTCTGGGACAGCGTAACCCTGACGGAAGAAGAAGGCCTCTCCCTCCAGGCCCTACGGCTGACGGACCACGGCATAGAGCGCGTTGCCGTGGTCGGTGAGGAGCAGGGGCCGGGCTACCGCGCGACAGGTCGCCGCGTGGTAGTGAAGCTGCGGGATGATGCGCGCCCCGTCCCTCTCAAGAGCCTGGGCGACGGCGTCACGCGCCTGTTTGCGACCGCGCTCGCCTTGGTCAACAGCCGCGACGCCTTCCTGGTCGTCGACGAGGCCGAGAACGGGATCCACTACTCCGTCCAGAGGGACTTCTGGCGGATGATCCTTCGGGCCGCGCAGCAGTACAACGTGCAGGTGTTGGCAACCACGCACAGCAGCGACTGCGTGACCGGGTTCGCACGTGCCGCGATTGAGTGCCACGACGCGCTGGGCGTCTACGTGCGACTCGAGCGAGACGGGAATCGCGTGCGTGCGGTCGAATACTCGGAGGAAGAGCTCGGAACAGTGGCCGACCAGGGGATCGAGGTCAGGTAGTCAGCGTGGCTCCGGATTTGCCGCCCAGTCGGCTGCTGCTCGTTGAAGGTGCGGACGACGAACACGTTGTTCGGCACCTTTGCAGCCGCGAGCCGAGTATCCCGGACTTCGCCATTGACGACAAGAAGGGCTTCCTGCGACTCAGAGACGCAATCGGTCCAGAAATCAAGGTAGCCGGCCGGATCGCCCTTGGCATTCTGGTGGATGCTGACGACGACTTGGACGCACGGTGGGAAGCGGTAGGCCACCAGTTGCGCCAGGCTGCTGTCGACCCGCCGACCCGAACCTCGGCGGCGGGGACTGTGGTCGAGGGCAAACCGCGGGTGGGGATCTGGCTGATGCCCGACAACGGCTCGACCGGCGAACTTGAGGACTTCATCCAGAGACTGCTGCAGAGCGGCGACCCCGTTTGGCCTCGGGCGCAGCGCTACATCGACGACATCCCGGCCTCGCACCGCAAGTTCACGGCCGGGAAGATCCTCCGAGCCCAAATCCACGCGTGGCTCGCGACGCGAAAGGAGCCGCGGAAGATGGCTGCGGCTATCGGCGCCGGCGACCTGAACGCGAAGGATCCGCTCGCGACACAGTTCGTAGACTGGCTTCGACGGCTGTTCAGTTGACGCTGGCGGGACCGCCGGGGCTGCGAAGACGACAGTCGGGGAGGTCCCACTCGGCCGCGCTCAGCACCGTCAGCACTCGGCGCGGACGCCGGCGATGCGTCGCCGGCCAGTGGTACGATCAAGGGGACGGAACCCCAACGATGGCCCGGACATCGACCCGGCCCGCCGCGCCCGACACGACACGTCTCGACGCAACCGTCGCCCAGGTCGTGCGGAAGCTGGATCCCGAGCAGATCGTGCTGTTCGGGTCGGCCGCCCGGAAGGAGATGGCCGCCGGCAGTGACATCGACCTCCTGGTGATCAGAGAGCGCGCGAACGGCGAACCCGAAACGCAGCGCGTGCGCTGGCGCCCGAACGACGGCGCCGGCTACGAGGCCGACCTGGTCCTGATGGACCGGACGACGGCCGAAGCCGGACGGGCGAGCATCACCCGGATCCAGGGCATCGCGCTGGAAGAGGGACGAACCATCTACACCCGGTCCGACATCGAACCCATACCGACGGGGCCCACGTACTCGTGGAACGGGCAAGGAATGGTCAAGGACACGAAGTTCGAACCGGTAGAAGCGACACGACTGCTGGGGCACGCGGGCGAATACTGGGAGATCGCGAACGACGGGAAGCGAAGCCCGATCATGAAATGCGTGCAGTTGCAGGCCTCGATGGAGCACGCGCTCAAGGCGCTGACCATCGCCCGAGGCCAACGGGTGAAACACAAGCACACGCTGAACGAGTTGTGGGATGACGTGGAGCAGGCCGGGGAGACGATTCGGGCAACCAGAGACCGAAGGGCCTTGGACGCACTGACCCGCTACGGAGGAGAGCTCCAATACGGCAGCCCAGAACCAGAACACGACCCCGAAGTCACCTGGAACGACACGAGGGCAACGGGGGAAGACCTGCTGAACCACGCGAGGGCACGGGTCCGCACACTGATCGAGCGCACGACCAGCGGCTCCGACGACTGAACGGGGCCACCGTGGCAAACCGAGGGCACCCCAGCCGCCAAGTTGCGGAACGTCGTGTCCCTGTCCGGCGCGAGCGTGTCGATTCCGACGGCGCTATCCCAGCTTCGTCGACCTGACCCGACGAGCGTCGCGACCGGCGGTGGCCCGTCGGGTCGCGGTGAAGCGTCGTGGATGTGATATTCGGGGCAGGAAGTCCCGTTTTCATGCATAGAATGGGGATATGTATCCCAGAATGCTCGCCCCGCCGACGGGTGGGCAGAGCTTGTTCCTCTTCGGGCCACGGGGCACGGGCAAGACGACCTGGCTGAAGCAGCGCTTCCCCGAGGCGCTCTACCTCGACCTCCTCGACCACGCCCTCTACCTCGACCTGCTGGCGCGGCCGGAGCGGCTGCGGGAGCTGATCCCGCCGCGCCACGACGGCTGGATCGTGCTCGACGAGGTGCAGCGCGTGCCGCTCGTCCTCAACGAGGTCCATCGGCTGATCGAGTCCGACGGGCGGCGCTTCATCCTGACCGGCTCGAGCGCCCGAAGCCTCCGCCGGCGCGGCGTCAACCTGCTCGGCGGCAGGGCGCGCACCCTGCGCATGTACCCGCTGACGGCGGCCGAGGCGGGGTCGGACTTCTCGCTGGAGCGGGCGCTGGTCCGCGGCCAGCTCCCGTCCGTCTACCGCCAGCCGGATCCGGAGCGCTACCTGGCGTCGTACGTCGAGAGCTACCTGCGGCAGGAGGTCATCGAGGAGGGGCGCACCCGCAACCTCGCCGCCTTCAGCCGGTTCCTCGAGAGCGCCAGCTTCTCGCAGGCCGCGCCGCTCAACGTGGCGGAGGTCGCGCGCGAAGTCGGCGTGGACCGCAAGACGGCCGCCGGCTACTTCGATCTCCTCGAGGATCTGCTGCTTGCCACGCGCGTTCCCGTGTTCGCGCGGCAGGCGAAGCACGGAATGAGGTCTCGCCCGAAGTTCTTCCTCTTCGACGCCGGCGTCTACCGGACGATCCGGCCGCGCGGCCCGCTCGACCGGCCGGAGGAGATCGACGGCGCGGCTCTCGAGACGCTCGTCCACCAGGAGCTGCGCGCGCACATCGCGTACCGTTCGCTCGACCTCGATCTCTTCACCTGGCGCACGGCGTCGGGCGCCGAGGTCGACCTCGTGGCCTATGGCGGCGGCGGCCTGTTCGCGTTCGAGGTGAAGCGCAGCCGCCGGGTGCGGCCGGCCGACCTGCGCGGGCTGACGCAGCTCAAGGGGGACTACCCGATGGCGCGCTGCGTGCTGCTGTACGGAGGAGACCGCCGGGAGTATCGGGACGGCATCGAGATCGTGCCGGTCGCCGAGGCGCTGGCCGATCCCGGTGCGCTGCTGCAGGCAGCCGCGTACGGTTCGCCTCCCCTCCGCACGTGATGCGGACGACACGCGGCGGCCGTCGCCCCTTGCCGCGGGCGGCTGCCGCGTGCGAGCATGGAGTGCGCCCCGCACGCCACTCCTTGCGGGGACGCCCAATCAGGAGGCGGTCATGAATCGCACGGCCGATGCGCTCCGGCACGAGGCGTCCCCGGCGGACACGCCCCGGAGCCAGTCCTGGCCGGATGCCACCCCGCGGACGGACGCGCCGCCCTCGCCGGCCTTCCCCGGCTGCCGGTCGTTTCGGCTCACGCGCGACGCCGTCGACCACTACGACGGACGCTTCGAGTACTGGGACGCCGCCACCGAGACCGCCTGGGTCGTGGCCGAGCCGCCCAGCGGCGCGCACGAGCAACCCTCCCGACGACTCTCCGCCCTGGGCGAGGTGATCGCCAGCCTCCGCGGCGGGCCCATCGAGTGCCGCGGCTCGATGGGTCTCATCTGGACGCCGGCCAGCGCGAGCGACGCCGCATCCTGCAGGCCGACGAGGTGGCCTACCTCTACCCCGCCCGCGCCCGCATCCCCGGCAGGACGGGACTCGTCATCGGCGAGCACGACCTGCCCGACGTCGTCCTGGAGGTCGACCACACCACAGACGTCCGCCGCGGCAAGCTCCGCCTCTACGCCGCGTGGGGCTTCCCCGAGGTGTGGGTCGAGGTGCCCGACATCACGTCGCCCTCGCGTCCGGCGGGGCGGGTGCCCGGACTGACCATCCACCGTCTGGACACCGGGCGCTACCGGACGGTGGCGGCGAGCGTCGCCTTCCCCGGCTGGAGGGCGGCCGAGATCCACGTCGCGCTCAATGAGCCGGCCCGCTCCGACGCCACCGAGCGCGCGCTGGAACGGGTCGCCGGCGCCCTCGGCACGCGCGACGGCACGGGACCCGAGGACACCCCGTGGCTCCGCCGGCAGCGCGCCGAAGGAGGCCGGGAGGAGCGCGACGCGGTGCTGCGGGCGATCCTCACCGGGCGCGGGATGGCCGACCTCGAACCGGTGCTGGCGGAGAGCGACGCGGCCCGCCTGCCGCTCCCCGTTGCCCTCGACGCCGTCCAGCACTGCCGGGACGCTGCCGACCTCCGCGCGCGCCTCGCCCGCTCGGACCGGCCGGGCGCGGCGTAGACGCGGTGGCGGACGACCTGCCGGCGGGCGCGACACTGGCGGACCCGCTCTACTGCCCTCCCACGAACTCCGCGAACTGGCTCCAGGGCACGGGCCGGCCGTGGATGGGCACGATGGTCTCGACGTCGAGGCCCAGCCGCGTCACGTGTCGCAGGAGGCTCCGGTGGTCGGCGTTCGGCTCCGCCGGCCCGGGGGCGCCCGGCCGCGGCGGGTCGTAGAGGGCGGCCTCGATCAGCATCCGCTCGTTCGGCAGGTACGCGACCAGCATGCCCTCCACCAAGCGCAGCGGGTGCACGTAGGAGACGTGCATCGAGCGCGCGCCGTCGTGCAGCCAGTAGTTCTCGCGCACCGTCTCGTACTGGTAGCCCTCGGCGAGCTCGGTCGGCGGCCAGAGCGAGACCATGTCGGGGGCCAGCGTCCGCGGGGCGTAGTTCAGGACATCCCGCGTGTAGAAGGCGTAGTTCTTCCAGTGCGTGACGATCGTCGCCCCGACGTGCATGTACGTGCGCAGCCCGCCGATGTGGTCGTGGTGCTGGTGGGTGTTGATGAGGAAGCGGATCGGCTTGTCGGGGACCAGCCGCACCACCTCGTCGATGACGGCCAGGTTGCGCCGTTCGTCGATGGGCGCCTCGACCACGGCAACGTAGTCGTCGAACTCGACCGCGACGCTGTTGTGCGACGCCCCACCCATGAGCCAGACCCCGTCGGCGAGCTCCTCGGTCTCGACCGTCACGGGGAAGGTCGCCTCCTGCACGGACTCGGGCGGCTCCGGCGCGTCGCCGCAGTCGTTCACGCGGATGTCCGCAAGGGTGCCGCCGAACGCGTTGTGGCCGGCGTTCTCGCTCTGCGCCTGGTAGTTGTCGTCCCACCCCTGGTGGTGGTGCCAGACGGTGGGGAAGCGCACGCCGTCGCCGGCGTCGACGTAGGTGTCGTTCGAGAACTCGTGCTCGTAGTTGAAGTCGCCCAGGGCGGGCTCGGCCACCCACGTGTGGATCCGCTGCAGCAGGTTCTGCTGGTTGATGGTGGCATCGACACGGTACTTGCCCAGCATCGTGATCGACACGATGAACATCTTCTCCGGCCGCACGGTGGCGCCGTCGCGCCCCATCTCGCCCAGCTCCCAGCGCCAGGTGGCGTGGGGATTGGCCCCCGGAAGTTGGGCCGCCTTCAGGAACCCGTGGGGGTTGATCCACATGTCGAGCTGCCACACCTCGGCCTGGTCGGGGTGCGCGGCCACCGGCTCGCCGTCGTCGCCGTCGCGGTGCCAGGCGACGTCGCCGTTGACGTAGAAGTGCTGGCGCGAGGCGGACTGCACCGGCGTCCCGTCCAGCCACCCCATGCCCCAGCGCCACGAGGCCGGGTTCCGCCCGGGCTCGCGGTCGAACGACTCCGTCAGCGTGCCCGCGTCCCAGTTCATCGTCCGGACGTAGTTCGTGAGCGGCGCGCCGCGCGGCCAGTCCACCTCGTAGCCGTGATACCTCTGCTGTCCCACCATCCCGGTGTAGAGGTCGGTGCCGGCGAGCGTCACGCAGCGGAGATTGTCCGTGCCGATCGCCTCGCGCGCGGCGCGCAGGATGGGCTCCGGGTCGACGAACCCGGGCGCGAGGTCCTGAGCCGGCAGGGCGGCGGTGGCGGTGGCGGCGAGCGCCAGGGCGACGAGCGTCCGATGACGGTGGGGCATCGCTTCCTCCTCGGTGCCGGACACTCTAGGAGCTTGCGCCGCAGAACGCAACGGTGTGAGTGCCGCGGCGCAAGCTCCTAGGCCGGTGGGGGCTGGGGCCGACCCGGAGCGTGCTCCGGGTTGGCGGCGCTAGGAGCTTGCGCCGCAGAACGCAACGGTGTGAGTGCCGCGGTCGGCGAGGGCGTCGCCCCCCCTCAACGGCTGGACGTTCGGACAGGTGCTATGCTCCGCCCACCGGCGGAGGAGGAGACGCGCGATGAAGACCGTACAGAAGCTGACCCTGGACGACGCCCGCATCATCATGGAGGGCGCCGAGGCCAAGGCGCGGGAGATCGGCGTCGACATGGACGTCGCGATCACGGACGACAACGGCAGCCTGCTGATGTTCCACCGCATGGACAACGGCCGGATCACGAGCATCGACGTGGCCATCAGCAAGGCGTTCCCCGCGGCGGCGGGGCGGCGGTCGACACGAGCCTATGGCGAGGTGAGGGGCCCGGGCGGCCCCGCCTTCGGCATCCACGTCAGCAACCAGGGCCGGTTCATGATCGTCGCCGGCGGCCTGCCGCTCTTCGTCGAAGACCAGATCGTCGGCGGCGTCGGCTGCAGTTCCGGCACCCCCGACCAGGACGAGATCGTGGCCCAGGCCGGCATCGACGCCTTCCTCCAAAGCCTGGGCCGGTAGGGTCCCGGAGCGAGTCGGACCACCCGTGCTGCCACGCGGCCGACTCGCAACACCGGATCGCCCGGCCGGCGCCTGACGGCGCCATGAACCGTGCCCTTCGACCGGTTGCCGGTCGCGCAGAACTCAGCCGGGCTCGGTGCCGCCGCCTGGCGCGGAGTCGGATGCGTCGGCTTCGGCGGAGGCCGGGCCCAGACGGGCACCGAGGTCGAGGCGGGTGCTGGCGCTGCCGGCGCCGGTGAGGGCGGTTCCGCGTGCCCGGCGGACGGCGATCAGCGTGCCGGCGAAGATCAGGCCGAGGACGATGGCGACCGCGGCCACCGTGCCGACGACTGCGAACGCCCCCAGCAGGTAGTCGATGGCGGTCGTCGACGGGGTGGTCGGCTCCACGACCTCGTAGACGAACGGGGTGACCGGCTCCGCGGGTGGTCCGGGCGGGACCGGGTCCGCGGGCTGGACGGGCTGTGCAGGCTGGGGAGCCATCGGCCGAGCCTACCAAGCTCCGGGGTCGAGGGCCAGACCGGCGAGGGTGCGCGCCATGACACCCGTGGCGCCCTTCGCCCGATCCTCCCGCCCCTTGTCGTCCCAGGCGGTTCCGGCGATGTCGATGTGCGTCCACGGCAGGTCGCCGGCGAACGCCTCGAGGAACGCGGCGGCGCTCGACGCGCCTCCCGGGCGGCCGCCCACGTTGTTCAGGTCGGCCATCTCGGAGCGGAGCAGCTCGCGGTACTCCTCGCCGACCGGCAGCGGCCACAGGCTCTCGCCGGCCCGCTCGCCCGCGCCGCGGACGGCGTCCACCCAGGCGGCGGGGCGGCCGAAGAGCCCGCTCGAGACGTGGCCCAGGGCCACGATGCAGGCCCCCGTCAGCGTGGCGACGTCGACCAGATGCGTGGCCCCGAGCTCGCGCGCGTACCACAGCGCGTCGGCCAGTATCAGCCGGCCCTCCGCGTCGGTGTTGGTCACCTCCACCGTCGTGCCGCTCGCGCCGGTCAGGATGTCGCCCGGCTTCGTGGCGCGCCCGCCCGGCATGTTCTCGGTCATCGGGACGAGGCCGATGACCCGGCACGGCGCCCGGAGCTGGCCGATGGCGCGCAGCGCGCCGACGACGGCCGCGCCGCCCGACATGTCCTCCTTCATCCGTTCCATGCCCTCGGCGGGCTTGATGGAGATGCCCCCGGTGTCGAAGGTCACGCCCTTGCCGACGAGGGCCAGGACCGGGCTCTCCTTCGCGTGCGGCGGCTCGTGGCGCATCACGAGCAGGCGCGGAGGCTCGCTGCTGCCGCGCGCGACGCCGAGCAGCAACTCCATGCGGAGCGACCGGATGGCCTCCTCGTCGAGGATCTCCACCCCGACGCCCGCCTCCCCGACGAGCGCGGCCGCGCGGTCCGCGAACACGCGCGGCGTCAGGACGTTGCTCGGCTCGCCGGCCAGCTCGCGGGCGACGTTGGCCGCTGCCCCGAGCGTGCGGCCCCGCGCGGCGGCGGCGGGCAGGTCGGCGTCGGCCGCCTCGTCCGCCACGACGATGCACTGGCGGAGCGTGGGGTCCTCGCGGTCGGACTTGTAGCGCCGATCCTCGAAGCATCCCAGCACGAGGCCCTCCGCCGCCGCCTGCGCGGCCCGCACGGGATCGACGTTGCCCCGGCAGACGAAGGCGAGTCGTCCGACGTGCAGACGCGAGGCCGTCCGAGCCGCCACCGCCGCCGCCTCGCGCAGCGGCGCGGCGGGGTCGGGCGCTCCGGTGCGGGCTGCGACGTGCAGCACCCGCGGCGGCCGCCACCCGTCCCCCACGGCCCGCACCAGCAGCGTCTCGCGCGGCTTCGGGCGGAACTCCCCGCTGGCGCGTGCGCGGGCCAGCTCGCCGCCGCTGGCGGCGGAGAGGCCGCCGACATCCTGCGCGAGGTCGTCGCCTCCGAAGACCGGCAGGGCCAGCAGGTCGGCGTCGACGTCGGCCGGCGGGACGGAGACGACGGTAACGGTGGGCTCCGTGCGGGCGGTGGACACGGCCGGGATTATATCGGGCTACAATGAGCCCGTGACCAGACGCCTTCGCGCGTGGCTGCTTCCCGCGGTGGCGGCGATGCTCGTGCTGGGCGCATCGCCGGGCCACACCCTCCACGGCGTCGTCCGGGTCGAGCTGGTCCAGGACGACGACGCACGGCTGAGGTTGCGCGCCACCCCTCGCGTCGCCTTCGCCCCCGCGAGCATCCTCTTCGTCGGCGAGCTTCGGGGCGGGCCCGACGACAACGAGGAGCTCTACTGCACCACGGTGGAGTGGGACTGGGGCGACGACACGATCTCGGCCTCGACCCCGGACTGCGACCCCTTCGAGCCTGGAGTGAGCCGGGTCCGCCGGCGCTTCTCGGTTCGTCACACCTACGACTACGGCGGCCGCTACGAGGTGCGCCTGAACCTCAAGCAGCGCGACGACGTCGTGATGTCGGCCCGCACCCGCGTCGAGGTTCGCGGTTACCGCATTCGCTGAGTCTGCGCCGCAGAACCGGCGACGCACGAGTCTCTCGCGCGCGGACTCCCAACGCGACCGCAAGTCGCGCTAGGAGCTTGCGCCGCAGAACGCCAACGGAGTGCGTGCCGCGGCGCAAGCTCCTGGGACGGTGGGGGCTGGGGCCGACCCGGAGCCTGCGACGGGTTGGCGGCGCTAGGAGCTTGCGCCGCAGAACGCCAACGGAGTGCGTGGCCGCGGCGCAAGGTCCTAGGCCGGTGGGGGCTGGGGCCGACCCGGAGCCTGCGACGGGTTGGCGGCGCTAGCCCGGTTCGTCGTCCCGGCGCGTCACCAGCTCGTGTCGCCATCTCCGCGCGGACTCGAACACCCGTTCCAGGGTGTCTCCCGAGTCCAGATCGCCGCGGAGTGCCCGCAACTCGCCGATGAGCGCGTCGAGCGCCGCGGTCACCTCGTCCCGATTGGTGGCGCAGATGTCGCGCCAGATCGAGGCGGGGCTGCTCGCGAGGCGTGTCGTGTCGGCCAGGCCGCGCCCCGTGAGTGCGAGCCCGTCGGCGCCCGCCTCGCTGCCGACCACGTGCATCAGGGCCGACGCCGTCAGTTGCGGGAGGTGGCTCAGGAAGGCGAGCAGGCGGTCATGGGCCGCCGGCGGAAGCGCCCGCGGGACCGCCCCGATGGCGCTCACGAAGCGCTGCAGCCGGTCGAGCGGCTCGCCGTGGCGGTCGTCGGCCGGCGTGAACAGCCATGGCCGCCCGTTGAACAGGTCGGGCCGCGCGTGGGCGATGCCTCCGCGCGGCGCTCCCGCGAACGGATGCCCGCCGATGAACGGCAGCCGTTCCGGGAGCCGTTGCGCCGCGGCGACGATCTCCCGCTTGGTGCTGCTGACGTCGGTCACCACGGCCGATCCCGTCACGTGGTCGGCCAACTCGTCGAGCAGGGCGATGTTGGCCCGGACCGGGGCGGCCAGCACCACGACGTCCGCCTCCGCGATGACGACCGGGTCGTCCGCGGCGACGTCGATGGCGTGCTGGACCATCGCCTGCTCGAGAACCGCCTTGTCGTCGACGCCGATCACCAGCCCGCGCGGCCACGTGCGGCGGGCGGCGAGCGCAAGCGATCCGCCGATCAGGCCGAGCCCGAGAATCGCGACCTTCTCGAAGATCGGCGGCTCGGACGCGGCCTCCGGGGCCTGGATGACGGGGAGCGTGCGCCTCGTGTCGGACATGCGAGCGGCTGCCCGGCCTACGCCCAGGCGCGGTGGGGGACCGGCTCCACGCAGATGCTCCGACCGATCGCCGGGGCGATGATGCGGAGCTCCGCCATGAGCCGCTCGAACTGTGCCGGGAAGACCGACTGCGCACCGTCGCTCAGCGCGCGGTCCGGATCCGGATGCACCTCGATGATCAGGCCGTCGGCGCCTGCGGCCACGGCGGCGCGCGCCATCGGGGCCACCTTGTCGCGCCGGCCGGTACCGTGGCTCGGGTCCGCCACGATCGGCAGGTGGCTCAGCTTGTGGATGACGGGCACGGCCGAGATGTCGAGCGTGTTGCGCGTGTAGCTCTCGAACGTGCGGATGCCGCGCTCGCAGAGCACGACGTCCGGGTTGCCGCCGGAGAGGATGTACTCGGCCGAGAGCAGCCACTCCTCGATCGTCGCCGAGATGCCCCGCTTCAGCAGCACCGGCTTCCGCGCGCGTCCGAGCTCCCGCAGCAGGGTGAAGTTCTGCATGTTGCGGGCGCCGACCTGCAGCATGTCGGCGTACCCGTCCACCAGCTCGATCTGGCTGACGTCCATCACTTCCGACACCAGCTTCAGGTTGTGGCGGTCGCAGGCGGTGCGCATCATCTGCAGCCCTGCCTCGCCGAGTCCCTGGAAGCTGTAGGGCGAGCTGCGAGGTTTGAACGCGCCTCCGCGGAAGACCTTGGCGCCGGCCTTGGCGACGGTGGCGGCGGCCGCTTCGACCTGCTCCTCGGTCTCCGCCGAGCAGGGGCCGGCCATGACGATCACCTCGTCGCCGCCGATGCGGAAGTCACCCATCGAGACCACCGTCGGCTCCGGGCGGAAAGTGCGGCTGGCGAGCTTGTACGGCTCCGTGATGCGGAGCACCTCCTGCACGCCGTCCATCACCTCCAGCAGGCGCTTGTCGAAGTCCCGCTTGCCCCCGACCGCCCCGAGCACGGTGCGCATCTGGCCGGTCGAGCGATGCACGTCGAACCCCTTCTCGACGAGCATCGCGATGACGTGTTGGATCTGATCCTCCGCCGCCCGCTCCTGCATCACGACCACCATGCTGCTCTCCTCCGCTCCCGCGGGCCTCGATCGCGCCCGCCCCGCGTCAGGCCTCCCCGTCGTGTGCGAGCCGCTCGAGCCGCCGCGACTCGTCGATGATCCGTTCGAACAGGCGCGTGATGGCGCCGTCGTCGAGCGGGCCGGAGTTGACGGCCCGCACGTGCCGCAGGACCTCGACCTCACGGCCCGGCTGATACGTCTCCATCCCCACCTGGTCCTTCAGGTGTCCGATCTCGTCGGCGCACGAGGCGCGGGCGTTCAGCAGGCGCACGAGCTCCTCGTCGAGCCGGTCTATCCGGCTCCGAAACTCCTTCAGTTGCGCGTCCACGCTGGCGTCCGGAGCGGGTGCGGAGGTGCCGGGCGGTTCTGCCATGTCACTCTCTCGTCGGCGCGGGGGCGGCCCCACGCAACCAGCGAACGTAGCGCTCGACCTCTCCGCTCAGGTCGCCGTTCGCCGTCCGGGCGATGACGTCGACGAGGGCGCTGCCCACGACGGCCGCATCGGCCCAGCGCCCCACCGCCGCCACGTGCTCCGGGCGCGAGATTCCGAACCCGAGGGCGATGGGGAGATCCGTCACGGAGCGAATCCGCCCCGCGAGCTCGCTCGCGCCCGCGGCGATCGCATCCCGCGCTCCGGTGACCCCCAGGCGCGAGATCCCGTACAGGAACCCGCTTCCGAGCGATGCCGCGCGCCGAATGCGGGCGTCGGTCGTCGTCGGGCTCAGGAGGAAGATCGGATCGATGCCCGCGTCGGCCGCAGCGCCGCGCAGGCCGTCCGCTTCCTCTATCGGCAGGTCGAGGACCAGCACCCCGTCGACCCCGGCATCCGCCGCCCGCACCACGAATTCCCCGAGCCCCATCCGCAGCACGGGGTTGGCGTAGGTGAAGAGCACGATGCCGGCGTCGACCGACGCGCGCACCCCGGCCACCAGGTCGATGGCCGTCGCCAGGGTGCCGCCGGCCGCCAGCGCCCGCTCCGACGCGCGCTGGATGACGGGCCCGTCGGCCAGTGGATCGGAGAACGGCACGCCCACCTCGAGCACGTCCGCGCCGGCGCGGTCGAGCACCCGCAGCACGTCCGCGGACCGCTCCAGGTCGGGATCGCCCGCGGTCGTGAACGTGACGAGGCCGGTTCGCCGCTCCGCCCGCAGCCGCGCGAAGATGTCGTCGAGCCGTGACATTCGCCCGCTCAGTCCTCCCCCCGGCCCCGCAGCGTCTCGACGTCCTTGTCGCCGCGGCCGGAGAGGTTGATCAGGATCGACCGTTCGCCGCCGAGCTCCTGCGCCAGCCGGCACGCGTAGGCCACCGCGTGCGCCGACTCGAGGGCGGGCAGGATGCCTTCGCTGCGGGCCAGGGCGCCGAACGCGGCGATCGCCTCGGCGTCGGACACCGACGTGTACTCCGCCCGGCCGAGGTCGCGCAGCCAGGCGTGCTCCGGCCCGACCGCCGCGTAGTCGAGCCCGGCCGAGATCGAGTGCGTCAGCTCGATGTTGCCGGCCGCGTCCTGCAGGATGTAGCTGCGCGTGCCCTGCAGGACGCCGGCGGCGCCGGTGGCGAAGCGCGCCGCGTGGCGTCCCGCGACCAGCGCCTCGCCGCCCGCCTCGACCCCGATCAGCCGGACCGCGGGGTCGTCGACGAACCCGTCGAAGATGCCGAGCGCGTTGCTGCCGCCCCCGACGCAGGCCACGACGGCGTCAGGGGAGCGCCCGGCGAGGTCGCGGTACTGGGCCTCGGCTTCCCGTCCGATCACGGACTGGAACTCCCGGACCATCAACGGATAGGGATGCGGCCCGAGCACGGACCCGAGCAGGTAGTAGGTGTGCCCGACGTTGGTCACCCAGTCGCGCATCGCCTCGTTGATGGCGTCCTTGAGGGTCCGGCTGCCGGCTTCCACGCTGGTGACCGTGGCCCCGAGGAGCCGCATGCGGTAGACGTTGAGCGCCTGCCGCGCCATGTCGTCGGCGCCCATGTAGACGACGCATTCCAGGCCGAGCAGCGCGCAGGCGGTGGCCGTCGCCACCCCGTGCTGCCCGGCGCCGGTCTCCGCCACGACCCGGCGCTTGCCCATGCGGACGGCGAGCAGCGCTTGTCCCAGGGCGTTGTTGATCTTGTGGGCGCCGGTGTGGGCCAGGTCCTCCCGCTTGAGCCACAGTCGCGCCACCCCTCCGGCACCCGAGACGCTGCCGTCGGATGCGAGCGTGGCCCGCAGGCGCGCCGCCTCCGAGATCGGCGTCGGACGCCCTACGTAGCGCGCGAGCAGCGTCGCGAGATCGGCGCCGAATCGCTCGTCGGCGCGGGCCTCGCGGTAGGCGCGCTCGAGCTGCTCGACCGGCTCGACCAGCGTCTCGGGGACGAAGCGCCCGCCGTATTCCCCGAAGTAGCCGCGGCCGTCCGGATCCCGCCTGCCGAAGACCGGTGTCGTCATGCTCGCGCCACCTCGTCGAAGAACGCCCTCAGCCGCGCGGGGTCCTTGCGTCCGGGCGCGGACTCGACCCCGGACGATACGTCGAGACCGTAGGGCCGCACGGTTCGGATCGCGGCGCCGACGTTGGTCGCGCCGAGCCCGCCGGCCAGGAACACGCGCCGCCCCGCCGCGACGGCCGCCGCGATCTCCCAGTCGACGGTGCGCCCCGTCCCTCCGCGCCGTTCCGGATCGCGCGCGTCGAGGAGCACCGTGGCGTCCGCGGGCACCGCGCCAACCGCCGCGCGCGTCCCGGCCACGCCGTCGACGCCGACCGCCTTGATCACGCGGTAGGGCAGCTCCCGGCAGAATGCCGGCGGCTCGTCCCCGTGGAGTTGCACGGCGGCCAGACCGACCTCCTCCGCGACCTGCCGCACCTCCTCCGCCGACGGGTCGACGAACACGCCCACCGGCGCCACGTCTCCCGGCAGCCGCGCCGCGATCCCCCTTGCCTCCGCCGGGGCGAGGCAACGCGGGCTGCGCGGCCAGAAGACGAACCCGATCGCGGAGGCGCCGAGGTCGCTCGCCAGCAGGGCGTCGTCGACGCGCGTGATCCCGCACACCTTGACCTTCACCATGCCGCCTGCCTCAGGCCGCGCGCCCGCCGCGCGCCCCGCGCGGGGCCGAGGCCGTGCGCTCGAGGAGCGCCGCGAGGGCCGTCCCCGGATCGCGCCGCGTCATGAACGACTCCCCGATGAGGAAGGCGTCGTAGCCGGCGCATCGCAACGCCTCGAGGTCCTCCGCCGTTCGCAGCCCGCTCTCGGCTACCGCGATGACGTCGTCCGGGATCCGGCCGATGAGCGCGTGCGAAGTCTCCAGGTCGACGCGCATGGTGCGGAGGTCGCGGTTGTTGACGCCGACGACGTCGGCCCCCGCGTCGAGGGCGCGCGCCAGCTCCTCGGCGTCGTGCACTTCGACGAGCGGCGCCAGCCCCGCCCCGCGGGCCGCCCCGAGCAGGGCTCCGAGGGCCGGTCCTCCCAGCGCCGCCGCGATCAGCAGGACGGCGTCGGCGCCGTGCGCGCGGGCCTCGATCACCTGGAACGGCATCACGAGGAAGTCCTTGCGCAGCACCGGGACGTCGACCGCCGCCCGAACCGCGGCCAGGTGCTCGAGGTCCCCGTCGAAGAACGCCGGCTCCGTCAGCACGGAGACGGCGGCCGCCCCCGCCGCCGCGTAGCCCTCGGACAGCGTCGCGGGGGCGTACGACTCGCGCAGGAT
>JAPOVI010000191.1 GCA_026708265.1 Acidobacteriota bacterium | reverse complement strand
GGCACCAGGCGGAGGCCGCAGCGCGACCTTGCGGTCGCGGCGACGAATGGTGGGCTAGTTCGGAATCACCCCCGGCACTTCGTTGCCGGCGATCCAGACGGACTGCCGGGTCCGGCTGTTGCTGATGTCGTCGGCCGGGTTGCCGGAATAGACGACGAAGTCGGCCCAGTTGCCGGCCGCGAGCGTGCCGACGCCCTCGAGCCCGAGGCACGCCGCGGCGTCGCCGGTGGAGGCGACGATGGCCTGCATCGGGGTCAGGCCCGACTCGACCATCAGGTCGAGCTCGCCGTGCTCGAAGTAGCCCTGGAAGCGGCCCGCGGGACCGGTGTCGGTGCCCATCGCGATCCGCACGCCGGCGTCGGAGAGCGCCTTCAGGTTGGCCTTGGCCACCTCGAGCTGCGCCTTGTAGGTCTGCGCGCTGTCGCTGTTCTGGATGCGTTCCTGGTACTCCGGCGCCTCGAGCTGCATCACCACGCCGGGATCGGCCTCGTTGGTGAAGAACGGGTCGTCGAACCAGGGCGGCCGCGACTCGTAGACGTAGGTCGAGACCTCGCGCATCAGCGTCGGGCAGTAGCAGACGCCGCTCTCGGTGAGCATGCCGATGAGCTCGTCGTCCACCTCGGTGTCGCGCACGCTGTGGGCGAGGAAGTCCGCCCCGGCCTCCAGCAGGCCCTTGGCGTCCTCCAGGTAATAGAGGTGCGCGGTCAGCATCAGGTCGCGCGCGTGCGCCGCCTCGATGACCGCCTGGTAGACGTTGGGCCGCATCTTGCGGGTGGCGCCCAGGTTGTCGTCGACCCGGATCTTGATGAAGTCGACGTTCATGTCGGCCACCTCGTTCACCCGCTCGGTCGCGTCGTCCGGCTGGTCGGCGGTGATGACCGGCCCGCTGAGGCGCAGGCGCGCGCGATCGAGGTCGGGGCCCTCGGCGTCGCGGACGGCGACCCCCTCGGGGCCGCCGCCGCCGAGGCTGGCCACCGTCGTCACGCCGTAGCGCGCGTACGTCCCGAGCTGGTAGAGGATGTGCGATTCGGTGTAGAACGACGGGTCGGACTGGAGGCCCCGCACATCGTTGACGTGGCCGTGGGCGTTGATCAGGCCCGGCGTCACCGTCATGCCGGTGAGGTCGACGACCTCCGCGTCCGCCGGCGCCATGACCGCGTCGCTCCCGCCGACCGCCTCGATCCGGCCGTCGCGGACCACCATGGTCCCATTCTCGATGACCTCGCCGTCACCGACGATCACGCGCGCGCCGGTGAAGGCGCTCAGTCCGGGTGTCAGAACGACCGGCTCGGGCTCGGGCGCGCAGGCGCCCGCCACCGTCGTGATCAGCGCCAGAACGATCCATCTGCTCCTCATCGCGGTCTCCCCCCGGACGCAGGCGCCAGCGGAGCGTGTCAGTCCTGATTGCCGCTGTCCTGCATCTCTTCCAGCACCTCGCCGAGTTGCTCGATCTCCTGGCCGTAGCGCGCCCAGTCGCCGTCCCGCTGGGCGCGCAACGCCCGCGAGTAGTGGCTCTGCGCCCGCTCGGCCAGCCCGCCGGTTGCGGCGACCGCTGCCGCCGGCAGCGGAAGGGACGTCGCCGCGTCGGCCACCAGCGTCGGGACGGCCGGCGCCAGCCGGTCCGACGTCCCTGCGAACAGGCGGTTCAGGGCCTGGTCGAGCGTCTCCTCCATGACGATCTGATTCTGGTACGCGACGACGACCCGCTTCAGCTCGGGAATGCGGCCCCCCGACGCCCGCAGGTACAGGGGGCGGATGTAGAGCAGCGCCTCCTCGATGGGAATGACCAGCAGGGTGCCCTGGATGACCTCCGATCCCTGCTGGTTCCAGAGCGTGATCTGGGGCGAGATCTCCTGGTCCTGGTTGATGCGGGCGACGATCTGCGACGGCCCGAAGACGACCTTCTGCTTCGGGAACTGGAAGACGAGCATCTTGCCGTAGTTCTCGCCGTCGCTGCGGGCGACCATCCAGGCGGCCAGGTTGTTCTTGCCGCGCGGCGTGAACGGCAGCATCTGGATGAACTCCGCGCGCTCCTCTCCCGGCAGCCGCATGATCGTGTAGTACGGCTCCATCTGCTCGTTGTCGATGACCGGCACCT
>JAPOVI010000003.1 GCA_026708265.1 Acidobacteriota bacterium | reverse complement strand
TCCAGCAGCGCTGCTTCGAGCTCTTGGGGGTCACGCCCAACGTGTAGCCAGTACCGACACCACGCGAAATCGAGTAACCGACTGACAAACAGGGACTTCTACACGATCCGCTCCGAAACTTCGGGCTAGACGACGAAGAGCTCGCTCCCGGGCTGGTACTCCCAGCGGGAACGGCCCGCGACATGCTCCGCATCGGGGAACGCTTCGACCAGAGCCACCCGCGCGCCGCCGCCCTCCAACGTGGCCGCGAGCGTCTCCGCGATTCCCCGGCCGATCCAGTCGCCGACAGGACGACGACGAGGAGGATGCCGCTCCTACCGTGCGCGCGTGACCATCCGCGTGGCGGCTACGGGATCGCGACGTCCGGGAACAGCTCGTCGGTCGGCTGGGGCTGAACTCCGAGCACGTTCAGCGACATTGAGACCAGCCGGTAGTTGGCCACGGTCATGACGACGCTCATCATCTCGCGCGTGTCGTAGCGGGCGGCGAGGGTCGCCCATGTGTCGTCGGCGATGATCCCGTCGCGGTAGATCTCGTCGGCGGCGCGGACGTGCGCCGCCTCGAACTCGTCCCAGCCGGCGCCCGGCCCCATCGCGATCCGTTCCGGCTCCAGCCCGTGGTCGCGAGCCCGGCCAACGCTGCCGACGTGCTTCGCCCACTCGTACACCGCCTGGCAGTTCCAGCCGATGCGCAGGATGAGCAGCTCGCGGAAGTAGGGCGTCAGCGGCGAGATGCGGTTGACGTAGCCGGACTGACCCGAGCGCGCCGCCTGCATCTCCGGATGGCGCGCGAACGTGCGGCGCACGCGGATGCCCTCGCCTTCCAGCGGCGCCACGCGCGGCTCGGTGAGGGGCGGCTCGGGCTCCGGCACGTCGAGCCGGTACGGTACGTCGGCCGGGAACCGGGCCCGGGCGCTCTCGTCCGGCTGCACGCCCCACGAGTTGTAGAGCATGGCGACGAGCGTGGTCTCGTTGACGGCCATGACCGCGTCGACGAGGTTGTAGAGGTCGTAGCGCGCCGCCAGCGCATCCCAGATTTCGTCCCGCACGGATGAGTTGCGGTAGAGCTCGTCCGCCAGGCGCAGCAGGGTCGCCTCGAACGGATCCCACCCGGCCGCATCCGGCCCCTCTGCGACGCGGCGCAGGTCCGGCGGCGTTACGCCGGCGGCCCGCGCCAGCACCGCCTGCTCCGCCCAGATCGCCTCGGACTGGCAGAGCCACGCCGCCCGCAGGACCAGGAGCGCACGGTGGCGCGGCGCCAGCGTCGAGTCGATGGTCGTGTAGAGCACGAACGGCATCACCGCCTCGACCAGCTCCGGAACGCGGAGCATCGTGCGAAAGCCGTTGCCGATCCGCACCTCCGGCGCGTAGCGCTCGACCAGCGCGCGCTGCTCGTCGGTCCACTCCGTATCCGGAAGCGGCGTGATGCGCGGCTCGTGCAGACGGACGACCGCCGTACTGCCCGGAGCGTCCGGGCGAACCTGTGACCAAGCGGCTCCGGTGCCGGCACCTACCGCCATCGCAGCCGTCACCACACCGGCAAGTACCTTCACACCACCGAACGGCGCCCCACGCATGCTCACCCCCTGTACGAAACCCGCCCGCGTACCGAACCGCCGCCGGCCCGCTGTCGCGGGGGCGCGGGCAGCCGTCCGCGACGGATCTCGCCGCCCGTCCCCTGCGGAAGACCGCGCACCTCCAAGGCGCCGACGGCTGCCGCTATATTGAATGATGCACGCCGTCGCGGCAATGCGCTGCCGAATCGGCACACTCGCGCCACGGACGAGGAGATCGCGGCCGAGGTTGAACCCGCGGAGCATCTGCCGGTGGGGAGTCGCCGCGCAACGGGCGAGGCGTCGCGCACGCAAAGAAAAAGGGCGCCGACCTCGGGAGAGGCCGGCGCCCGCAAGGCGTCGTCGCAACCGGAGTTGCGACGCTACAGGTCGATCCCTACCACTCCAGCTCGAGGCCGAGGCGGAGGTAGCGCGCCTGCATGATGTTCGTGATCTCCTTCCAGCGATCCCCGTAGGTGTTGATCTGGCCGGTCACCGTGTTGGTGTTGAAGATGTTGAACGCGTCGAGCACCGGCGCGATCTGCGTGT
>JAPOVI010000358.1 GCA_026708265.1 Acidobacteriota bacterium | reverse complement strand
CGGCCGCCGCGGTCCGGATCAACACCTCCCCCTTACCGGGAGCCGGCACCGGCCGGGTCCGGATCCGCAGCCCGTCGGGTGATCCGGGCTCCGCGATGTCGACGACGCGCATGGTCTCGGGAATCGCCATCTGCATGCTCCTGGCTGTCGCTGACGGGGCGTGACGTCGGAGGGACGCCGCGGCCGGGCCGGCGGGCCCGGCGCGCGAGTATAATTCGTGTCGATGTACTGGCCTCAGCCGCGTCGTGCGCCCGACCCGCAGAGCCGCCGAACATGTCCGTGACCATCAAGCGAGTCCTGCTGTGGCAGACGGAGATCCAGGACAAGCCGGGCGCGCTCAGCGCGGTGCTGGAGCCGCTGGCGCAGGCGGGTCTGGATCTCCACGCGGTCATGAACCGCTGCATACCCGGCCGGCGCGGGAGGGCCACGGTGGAAATCCTGCCGCGATCCGGCCGGCGCGCGTCGGCGCTGGCGCGCGCTGCAGGTTTCAGCCAGTCTCGCACCGAAGCCCTGCTCGTCGAGGGAATCAACCGGCCCGGTCTCGCCTACGCAGTGGCCAACAGCATCGCGTGGGCCGGCATCAGCCTGCGATTCCTCTCGGCGCAGAGCGTCGGCGAGCACTACTCCGCGCTCCTCGGATTCCGGACGCCGACGGAGCGCCGGAAGGGCGAGTCGCTGATTCGGAAAGTGGCCGCCGACGCCGACGAGGCGACGTCCGGGGAACCGGCCCCGCAATGAGCGTACGGATTGTCCTGGTCGGCTACGGCCGCATGGGCAAGGCCATCGACGCGCTGAGCGCCGACCACGACTGCGAGGTGGTCGAGCGCCTCGACGTGCACAACAACCTTCACGGCGAGGGTATCGATTCACCTTCGCTGCCTGACGCCGACGTGGCAATCGAGTTCTCCCTGGCCGGCTCCGTCGCATCCAACGTCAAGAAGCTGGCCGCCCGACGCATCAACGTCGTCGTCGGCACCACCGGCTGGGAGGCGGAAGAAGCGGATGTCAGGCGGGTCGCCGCCGAAGCCGGGATCGGCGTCGTGCAGGCGGCGAACTTCTCGCTCGGCGTCAATCTCTTCCGGGCCGTCGTCGAGCGGAGCGCGGCGCTGTTCGCACGCTACGACGACTTCGGAAGCTGGATCCACGAGGGACACCACGCGGCCAAGCGGGACGCTCCCTCCGGCACGGCCCTGGCGCTCGGGACGGCGATGCGCAAGGCGGGGTACGCACGGCACATCGACGTCTCGTCGACGCGCGCCGGCAGGATGCCGGGCATGCACACGGTCGGGTACGACGGTCCGTTCGACACGATCACCCTGACCCACACCGCCCGCGATCGGGCGACGTTCGCGCGGGGCGCGCTGGAGGCGGCGCGCTGGGTGTGCGGCAGGCGCGGCTGGTTCTCGATGCGCGACGTGCTCGGTATCGATTGATCGAGGGAGGTGCGCCATGCGGACACGCTGGGCGGGTTGCGGCACGGCCCTCGTCACGCCGTTCACGGCGAGCGGCGACGTGGACGAGGCGGCGGTCAAGCGGCTGGCGCGGCGGCAGGTCGACGGCGGCGTGCACTTCCTGGTCCCCTGCGGGACGACGGGCGAGAGCCCCACGCTGTCGCACGCCGAGAAGCTGCGCGTCGTGGAGCTCGTCGTCGACGAAGCGAACGGCGCGGTCCCGGTGCTGGCGGGAGCCGGCGGCTACGACACGCGGGCCACCATCGGTCTGGTCGGCGACCTGGCGCGCATCGGCGCGACCGGCATCCTCTCCGTCACGCCCTACTACAACAAGCCGACCCCGGAGGGCCTCTACCGGCACTACAGCGCCATCGCCGACAGCACGGACCTGCCGATCGTGCTGTACAACGTGCCCGGCCGGACCGCCTGCAACATCGAGCCGGCCACGCTTCTCCGACTCGTCGAGATCCCCAACGTGGTCGGCGTCAAGGAAGCCTCCGGCGACCTCGGCCAGATAGGCGAGATCTGCCGCGCCGTGCCCGAGGGCTTCTGCGTCCTTTCGGGAGACGACGCCTTCACGCTGGCGGCAATGGCGCTCGGCGGCACGGGAGTGATCTCGGTGATTTCAAACGAGGCGCCCGGCGCGATGGC
>JAPOVI010000038.1 GCA_026708265.1 Acidobacteriota bacterium | reverse complement strand
CCGAGGCGGCCGCCGCCGTTCTGGTCGAACTGGAGGAATACGCGGGCGACTACGTCCGCAGCGGCCGCGTCCGCGCGGTTGTCGGTCGGCGCGTCCGGCTCGACCGCCGGGGCCACGAGCACCGGGGGCGGGCGGGACGGCGCGGCGGCCCGCTCCTCTTCGAGGCCGGGCAGCAGGTCGTCCAGACGCTCGCGGAAGCCGGCATCCAGCAGGGCGTCGGTGGCGATGACGGTGACGCGCGCGAGGGCCGGCAGGCGGGCGGCCAGATCGAAGTCGGCCGGGTAGAGCCCGCCCGGCTGCGCGGCGCGGTCGGCGACGGTGACGATCAGCTCCCGGAGCGGCCGCGGCGCTGGCGCCGCCAGGAGCAGGGCGCGGAGGCGGTGCTCGTCGAGGGCCCCGGTGGCCTCGAGGCGCGCCGCGAAGGCGCGGAACGCGGCCACGAGGAAGCGGGTCTGCCCGAGCAGGCGGCGGGCGCCGCGGTCGACGGCAGCGCTCGGCTCGAGATCCTCGACGGCCAGCCGCTCGAAGGTGTCGACCGACCGCCCGTGGCGCGCCAGGTCGTCGTGGAAGGCGAGCACCAGGCGCACCAGGCCGGGACGGAGGCGGAACGGCGGCGGCGCGCCGGCGCGGACCGCGTCGCGCGCGGCGGCGCGGGCGAGCGCCTCGCGCTCGACGTCCGCGAGCAGCCGCGGGGGCGAAGCCAGCCGGGCGTGCAGATGCCGATAGAGCGCATCCCGGGTCAGGAGCCGCATCGACGCCGGGGAGGCGCCGCCGCCCCCCCCCGCCCCCTCCGCGGCCAGTGTGCGCCGCAGGTGGGCGGCGGCGCTCCGGGTGGGGACCAGCACCGCGCACTCCGGATCGGCGCCCGCGACCGCGCGGGCGATGGCGCCCTGGAACGCCGGGAGGGTGGACGCGCGCACGAGGCGGGTCCTTCGCGGCGTGACCACGACACCTATTGTGGACCGACCTGTTGTGGACCGACCTGTCGAAGAGCTGTGCACGAAGTGTGAATGCGCTGAGGATGTAACGATTCGTCATGCACGCTCGCCCCGGCCCCGTCGCCGCATTCCGCCTGTGAGTCGCGTCTTCGCGTGCGCCTTCGCTTGAAATCGTCTACGGGGACGGCGCAAGATCTCTGCCGGTCGGGGGCGCGCGGCACCCGGCGCTCCACACTCCCCACGCGGACCATGCATCGCTTCCTGGAGACCATCCACGGCCGACACGTCGCCATCGAGGTAGCCCCCGTGGATCCCGACCGCTGGCGCGCGTACGTGGTGCGCGAGCCCGGCGGCCCGGCGGCCATGATGCCGTTCTACGGCTCGACGCCGCAGGAAGCGGCCCGGCACCTGCGCGACTGGCTGGCCCTGGCGTATCGCGACGAGTCGGATTCGGTATAGTTGCGCCGGCGCCCGGCCCCGATGCGAACCTGGCTCCGGTCGTGGATCGCGGCGTGCGTGACGTGCCTGCTCCTCGTGGGCCCTCCGCCGGCGGCCCGCGCCGCCCAGCCCGACGAGCGGCCCGTCGTCCGCCTGATCGCCACCGGCGGGACCATCGCCAACCGGACGGGATCGCGCCTCACGGCGGCCGAGCTCACCGCCTCCGTCCCGGCGCTCGACGGCCGCATCGTCGTCGAGGCCGAGCAGTTCTCCAACGTCGCCAGCGGGGCGCTGACGCGCGACGACTGGCTGCGACTGGCGCGCCGCGTGAACCGGACGCTGGCGGCACGCGACGACCTGGCCGGCATCGTCGTCACCAGCGGGACCGACACGCTCGAGGAGACCGCCTACTTCCTCAACCTCACGGTGCGCAGCGAGCGGCCGGTGGTGGTGGTGGGCGCGATGCGCCGGCCCGGGACGGTCGGCTACGACGGCGCGGCCAACCTGCGGCAGGGCCTCCGCGTCGCGGCGGAGCCCGCCGCCCGCGGCCGCGGCGTGCTCGTGGTGCTGAACAACGAGATCAACGCGGCGCGCGACGTCACCAAGACGCACGCCCAGCGGCTGCACGCCTTCACGGCGGGCAGCCGGGGCCTCGTGGGCGTGGTCGACAGCGACCGCGTGGTCTTCTACCGGCGCCCCCTCCACCGCCACACCTGGGGGACGGAGTTCGACCTCGCGGGCGTGGAGCGCCTGCCGCGGGTCGACATCCTGCTGTCGTACCTCGACGCGCCGGGAGACCTGGTGCGGGCGGCGGTGGAGGCCGGCGCCGAGGGCCTGGTCATCGCCGCGGCGGGGGCCGGCTCGACCACGGAGGACCAGGGCGTCGCCATCGGCGAGGCCCTCCACGGCGGGCGTCCGGTCGTCATCACCACCCGCACCGGCGGCGGGCGCATCCTGCCCCGGCGCCCGCGCCCCGACCCCGACGCCGCCCCGAACGACCCGCGCTACTCGCCGCTCCGCATCGAGGCCGAGGACCTCACGCCGGTCAAGGCGCGCATCCTCCTGATGCTCGCCCTCACCCGCACTCGCGACGGAGCGGACATCCAGCGCATGTTCCAGCAGTACTGACGCCGCCCGCCGGAGGGCGCGCGTGCGCGAGGCCGCCCGCCGCTCAGGCGCAGGCCCGGAGCAGGCCCTCGAGGTCGACGCGGCAGTCGCGGACCAGCCGGTCGGCAATCTCCCAGCCCAGCTCGCGGTAGGCCTCGAACTGCTCCTCGTCGAAGAACTGGTCGGCCGTCGACTGGTCGGGGAAGGCCCGGTTGGCGCCCTGGTAGCCGCGCGTGAGGAGGTCGAGGCCGGGGATGGTCGTCGTCTTCAGCAGGATCAGCGTGCTCGGCTCCCCGTCCGGATAGACGACGCGGCCGCGGATGTGGCCCCGCTCCGCGAAGCGGGCCCTGACCGGGTAGGCATCGGTGCCCGGGTCGCGCGCCTGCACGAGGGCCGGGTCCGGGGGGCGGGGGATGAGGCGCTCGATGCGATCGTCGCCGTCGAACTCGATGCGCGCCCCGAAGTCGGTGCCGATGCGCCGCATCAGCACCTGCAGGTCCTTGAAGTCGAAGCCGGGGTCGGCCGCGGCGTCGCAGCAGACGATGAGCTTCGCGCGGCGGCGCACCAGCTCGTAGACCCCGAGGTTCTCGAAGTGCCCGCCGTCGCTGATCTGCAGCAGGCGCCGCTGCTCCGCGAAGCCGCGCGGGCTCAGCTCGTGCCAGGCGGCGCGGAAGTGGTTGGCCACCGGCTGGCGGCGGCGCCGCTCCGCGCCGGCGTCCGGGCGCGGCACCCAGTAGCCGAGGCGCACGTTCAGCAGCACCATGAGCAGCGAGAGCATCGTGCCTCGCGTCGGCCCCGTCCCGCCGGCGCCGGTGTTCGGGTGGGCGGCGGCGCCGGAGATGGCGACGGCGGTCGGCAGGGTGAGGGGATCGCGCCGCATGTAGCGGGCCGTCGGCACCCAGGCGGTCGACGTGCTGCCGCAGTAGAGCGGCGAGAGCAGGAACGCGTCGCCGCCCCGCTTCCGCCAGCGCCGGCAGTCGCTGTCGACGAGGACCAGGTTGGCGTTCACCAGGTGGTAGGGGCCGTTCTCGTGGCACATCCCGGCCAGCTCGGCCCGGTCCGCCTCGACGGCGGCGGCGGTCGTGCCGTCGGTGTCGGGCCGGGGCAGGAAGGCCTCCATCAGCCGGTCCCGGTAGTAGCGGTGGATCGAGATGTAGTTGAGGTTGACGAACCAGCCGGTCAGGAGCGAGAGGGCGACGGAGCCCGCCAGCAGCCCGTGGCCCCACGGCGGGAGCGCCTCCAGGTAGCGGGCGGCCAGGTCGTAGGCGACCAGGGCCAGCCCGTAGAGGACGAGGACCGACGCCGCGCCCGCGAGCGGGCCGACCGGCAACCGGCCGCGGCCCGCCGCGCCCGACGCCGCGAACGATCCCAGCCCGCCCGCGACGCCCGCCGCGACCGACGCCGCGCCGCCGAGCAGCGAGCCGAGGCCCCCGGCGGCGGCCAGCCCGTCCCGGACCAGGGGCAGCGACGAGAGCCCGGCCAGGAGGAGGCCCGCCCACAGCAGCCGGCGAACGCCGCGCTCGAAGCGGCGGCGCCAGCGGTAGGGTCGCGCCAGCGGCGGCCGCCACGTAGCCAGCGAGTAGAGCACGCTGGCGAGGAGGAACGCCGCCCCGACGAGGGCGAGCAGCGCTGCGTAGCCGTGCCCCCGCAGCGGCGGCTCCCAGCGTCCCGCGAGGTCGGCGAGGAGGCCTTCGACGAGCTGCAGTCCGCAGAAGGCGAGCACCGCGAGCGGCAGCCAGACCAGCAGGTTGAGGGCGATGCCGCGGAGCACCACCCCGGCCAGCGACAGGGCCGTGATCCCCTTGCCCGGGGTCAGGTAGTTGCCGTGCAGGCGGAGGTGGCGCAGGAGGCTCGATTCCCTCCCGCCGACCCGGCGCCGCCGCAGTCCGAAGGGGAAGGCGGATCCGAGCGCCGCGGGGTCCTTCGTCCGGCTGAGGAGCCACGTCAGCGAGCCGCCGATGTAGCCGCCGCCGGAGACGGTGGAGAGGTAGTCGAAGCGCCGGAGGAGGTCGGCGCGGGCCAGCCGCTGCAGCACCCCGAGCGCGAAGGTGGCCGAGCGGATGCCGCCGCCCGAGAGCGCCAGCCCCGTCAGCCGATGGCGGAGCGACTCGTCCGGGTCGCCCGGGTCGCCGGAGTCGCCGGAGTCGTCCGACTCACGGGAGCCGCCGCCGGCACCGTCGCCCGCCGCGCCGCCCGAGGCCGGCTCGTCCTCCGGCCGCACGCCGAGCGCCCGCCGCCGCGCCCGCACGGCTTCGAGCTCGGCCCGGCGCATCTCCGCCGGGATATCGAACGCATCCGCCGCGTCCGCGGCGACCTCGACGTCCTGTGGCATCGGCGACCCCCGGCGCGTGCGAACCGTAACACGCCGGGGCGGCCCCGACAAGCCGCCCGCGCCCGCCGCGCGCGGCGAGGGACGGCCGCCGTCAGCGGGGGCGACGCCGATTCGGGGCCGCGCCGCGGGCGGTGCCGGGGCCGGCCGTGATGCGACCCTCCACCAGCGCCCCGTCCGCGAGGACCACGCGCTCCGCCGCGATGTTGCCGGTCACCCGGCCGGTCTCGTGCACGCGGACGACTTCGGTGGCGGTGACGTCGCCGTGCACGGTGCCGCGCACGACGATCGCCCGCGCATGGACCTGCGCCCGGATGCGGCCGTGGCGGCCGATGGTCAGCTCGTGCCCGGGCGCCAGGAGGTTGCCCCGGACCTCCGCCTCGATGGTCAGGTCGGATGTGACGTGCACGTCGCCGCGGATCGAAAACGGCCGTGCAAGGAGGAATTCGTTCGACACGCGCACCTGAGAATAGCACCGGACGATGCGGGCGACGGTCGAGCCCGCGGCGCGCCGAGGCGCCGGCCGCCGCCCGCCGTCAGCGCCGGCCGCGGGAGCCCAGGAAGCGGCGCCAGCTCATCGCGAGACCGGTCCAGACCAGGACGGCGACGCCCAGGGACACGGCGCCCGCCACCGTCTGCCCCACGACGCCGTACACCTCGCCGGTGTGCGCGAAGCGCAGCCAGCGCCGGGCCTGGAAGCCGCGGCTGAAGGTCGGGTAGCCGGCGCGCCCGACGAGCTCGCCCGTGGCCCCGTCGAACAGCAGGTCCTCGCTCCTCGACGGCTGGCGGCCCGTCCCGCGGTCGACGGCGACCACGACCGGCTCGCGCGCCGAGGCGGGCAGGTCGATCGTGATCGTCCGCCAGCCGGCGGTCTCGGCGGCGGCGCGCGCGGCCAGCGCTTGGAGCGCGACCGGCGCGGCGGCCGGGTCCGCGGGATCCGGCGCGGCGGACAGAGCGGCCTCGAGCACCGGCGGCAACGCCCGCGGCGACGCCTGGAAGGGGGGCGCGTCGCCCGCGAGCCGGTGGACGGCGTCGGCGGCCCACTGGTAGGAGATCGTGGCGCCGCTCGCGACGATGACGGCGAGCGGGATCGCCGACCAGAAGCCGATGACGTTGTGCCAGTTGAAGTTTCGGGCCCGCCCCGCGAGGCCCCGGCGAAACCACAGCGCCGGCCGCCAGGCGGCGCGGCCGCCCCGTCGCGGCCACCAGAGGCAGAGGCCGCTGGCGAGCAGGAACAGAAAGGCCAGGTTGGCGGTCGCCATGATCGTGCGACCGACGATCCGCCGCTCCCCCTCGAGGGCCAGCCAGCGGTGGACGTGGAGGACGGTGCGGAGGAAGCGCCGCGTGCGGGTCTCGCCGTCGCCGAGGCGCTCGCCGGTGAAGCGGTCGGCGTGGACGGTGGCGCCGCCGGCGAGCCGGACGACCGCCGGCTCGCGCGGATCGCGCCCGAGCGCCACGGACGTGACGCGACCGGCGGGCGGCCCGCCGGCGACGCGCGCAAGGAGCTCGTCGAGCCCGAGCGGCGCGGCGTCCGGCGGAGGATCGGCGCGGTAGTGGCGGAGCGCCCAGCGGTCGAGTTGCGCCTCGTAGGTGAGGAGCACGCCGGTCACCGCCATCGTGAGGACGGCGAGGGCGGCGGTGACCCCGACCGCCAGGTGGATCCAGAAGAGCGTCCTGCGCAGGGACTTCCCTACTGGGCGCCGTCGGAGTCGGTCGCCTCTTCGGTCTCCGCCTGGTCGGAGTCGGTCGCCTCATTGGCGCCGGTGGCGGGGGCCTCGGCGTCGCCCGCCCCGTCGGAGTCGGTGCCGCTGGGGCAGGCGGTGGTCAGGGCGGCCGCCGCCGCGAGGGAGCCGGCCGCGACGGCGCGCGAGAGGAACGAGCGGCGGTCGACCCGGACGGTGCCGATGTCGTCGTCCGTCAGCGAGATCGGCGATTCCCGACGATCCGCGCCGGTCTTGCGATCCTCGAGTCTGCCCATCGCGTAGTCCCCCTGATCTCTTGGATATGAAAACGAGTCTCAGTACCGTAGTGGGCGCGCCCCGGGGATGTCAACGGACGCCGCGAGCCAGCCCGCGCCCGGAGCTGGCGTCGCAGAACTGGAGACGCAAGAGGGCGCGGCCCCTCGCCGAGGGTCGCCGCGAACGGAGCGTCAATATCATGACGATGGACCGCCCCATGACGACGGAACACACCGAATGACGAGGGACCACACCCAGCCGGCCCCGGCGGGCCCGCGCGACTGGTACGCCTGGCTCATCGATCCGGTGCCGACGGCGGAGTTCGAGCGCGACCACTACGAGCAGCGCCTGCTGCACGTCCGGCGGGAGGCGCCCTCCTACTACGCGGGGCTCCTCTCGGTGGCCGACCTCGACCTGGTGCTGGGCACGCACTCGGCCGGGCGCGGCGACATCCGCCTCGTCCGGGGCGAGGGGAGCGTCGACGCCGCCGAGTACACGAACGCGGCGGGCCGGGTCCAGCCGCTCGAGGTGGCGCACCTCTTCGACGACGGCGCGACCGTCGTCTTCAACCAGCTCCACCAGCGCGTGCCGGCCCTGGCGCAGCTCACGGTCGCGCTCGGACGGCGCTTCTCGTCGCGGGTCCAGACCAACGTCTACCTGACGCCGCCCCGGGCGCAGGGGTTCGCCCCGCACTGGGACACCCACGACGTCTTCGTGCTGCAGGTGCGGGGCACCAAGCGCTGGTCGATCTACGACACCCGGGTGAAGCTGCCGCTCCGGGGCCAGCGCTTCGAGCCCGGCACGCCGCCCGGCGAGGTCCGCGACGAGTTCGAGCTCCGGCCGGGCAGCGCCGCCTACCTGCCGCGCGGCCTGATGCACGCGGCGCGCTCGACGGGCGAGGCGTCGCTGCACGTCACGCTCGGGCTGACGGCCTTCACGTGGGCCGATCTCCTGGTCGAGAGCGTGGCGGCGGCCGCGCTGGAGGACGAGTCGCTGCGCCGCAACCTCCCCCCCGGGTTCGCCCGCGAGGGGTTCGCGGCGGCGGAGCGGCGGCGCCTGTTCGCCGAGAAGCTGGCCTTCGTGCAGTCGCGCTTCGACCCCGAGGCGGTGTGGCGCCGCTTCACGGACGAGGTCCTGGCCACCGACGTGCCGCTGTTCACGGATCTTCTCGGCCAGCGGCTGCGCGACGACGGATTGACGCTCCGCTCGCGGGTCCGGCGGCGGGCGGGACTGCTTGCGGAAGCGGCGGCGGACGGCGAGACGTGCGTCCTCCGGTTCTGCGGGCGAGAGCTCCGCTTGCCGGCCGGCGCCTGGCCGGCGCTCCGCTTCGCCGCGACGACCGGGGACGAGTTCGCGGTCGCCGACCTGCCCGACTGCCTGGACGCGGCGGGCAAGCTGACGCTGGCGGCGCGGCTGGTCCGGGAGGGCGTGCTGCAGCGGAGCCCGGCGGACGGCGACGGCCGCCCAGCCCCGAACGCCTGAACGCCACCGTGGAACGGATCGTCGAGAGACGCGCGCCCGACGGGATCCGTAGCGGGAAGGGCGACGCCGGTCCCCCCGATTGTGATACGCTCGGCACAGCAACCTCTGAGGCGGGTCAACCGGGTCCGCCTGACACCGGACGTCGCGGCCGCCGCAGGGATACGCTGCAGAGAGGACGGCCGTGTCATGCCGCGCACTATCGCACGCCCCGGGCGGAGACCGCTGCCCGCCAGCCGAGCGGCCCCCGATTCGTCCGGGGCCTTCACGTTCCCCGGCTGCCGGTCGTTCCGGTTGACGCGCGATGCGGTCGATACCTACGACGGGCGCTTCGAGTACTGGGACGCCGCCACCGAGACCGTCTACGTGGTGGCGGAGCCGACCGGCGGCGCCCACGAGCAGCCGTCCCGGCGTCTGGCCGGCCTCTGCCGCCTGATCGCCAGCCTGCGCGGCGGCGCCATCGAGTGCCGCGGCTCCGTGGACCTCGTCTGGAACGCGGGCGAGCCCGAGCGGCGCCGCATCCTGCAGGCGGACGAGGTGGTCTGGCTCTACCCGGGGCGGGCGCGGATTCCGGACGGCGGCCTGGAGCTCGGCGTCCACGACCGGCCGGACGTCGTGCTGGAGGTGGACCACACCACCGACGTCCGCCGCGGCAAGCTCGGCCTCTACGCCGCGTGGGGGTTCCCGGAGGTCTGGGTCGACGTGCCGGACGCCCCGACGCCGTCGCGCCGGCCCGGCCTGGCGCCGGGGCTGACCGTCCATCGACTCGACGGCGGCGGCTACCGGACCGCGACGGCCAGCGCCGCGTTCCCCGGTTGGACGGCGGCCGAGATCCACGCCGCCCTCAACGAGCCGAAGCCCTCGAGCGCCACGGACCGCGTCCTCGATCGCGTCGCCGGCGCCCTCCGCGACCGCGACGGCACCCGACCCGACGACACCCCGTGGCTCCGCCGGGCGCACGCGGAGGGTCGTGCGGAAGCTCGCGCGGCGGAGCGCGCGGCGGTGCTGCGCATCCTCCTCGCCGGACGCGGGTTGCGGGAGGTCGAACCGGCGCTGGCCGCTGTCGACCTGGCCGCGCTGCCCCTCGAGGACCTGCTCGACGCCGCCCAGGGCTGCCGCGACACCGCCGACCTGCGCGCGCGCCTGGGTGACGCGCGGGCCCGCGCCCTCGCCGCGGCCCGGCTCGGCGTTCAGAAGTAGCGGACCAGGCTCAGGGTCAGCTCCAGGTCGTCGCTGGCGAACCGCGAGGGCACGGATATCGTCGGGAACCCGGCCGGGTCCGGATCGAACTCGATCCGGCTCTCGTCGGTCGCGTAGCCGATGAACGACAGCTCCGCGCGCATGGCCAGGTCCCGGCCCAGGGGCTTCTCGAGTCCGACGCCGACCGCCCAGGCCGGGAGCGTGCTGTGTCGCGCCAGCGTGCCACGGACGAAGTCCGGATGCGAGCCGTCCGCACTGCACACGGGGTGCTCGCATCCCGTGAACGCGGCCCCGAAGGCGATCTGCGTCACGCGCGCTCCGCCCAGCAGGTACACGCCCATGCCCTTCACGGGTGCGCCGACGCGCGCCGTCAGGCCGCCGGTCCAGTGCTTCCCGAAGCTCCAGTCCTCCGGCCAGTTCTCGCCGCGCTGCAGGCCCGTGCCGGGCAGGAAGCCGCGCGCGGCGCCGCCGCTGCCCGCAACCTGGGCCTCAACGCTGAAATAGCGCCCATCGTCGGCGAACCGGCGGCGGTACCCCGCGAACAGACCGGACCCGATCGTCGCCCCGCCCGCGAGACTCGACGAGGGGCTCACGCGCGTCTCCCCCAGAGCGGGAGGGTTGGCCACCGGCGCTCCCGCGCGAACGATGACGGTCTTCTCGTAGGCGGCGTCCAGCGAGCTGGCGGTCGCCGAGAGCCCGATGTAGAAGCGTCCGTCCTGAGCGCTCGCGGTCGCGACGAACGCTGCGACGGCAGCGACCGCCAGCACGACGCCCCGCGTCCCGTGGTTCACGGCCTCCTCCTCGCCCGGGCGCGGCGGCGAGCCAAGCTTGTCGGGCCTGTCATACTCTTCAGGTGCTCGCTTCGACCCTGTATCGTCTGCTGAATCGACGGTCGCGCAGATGGAGCCACATCGTAACCGACGACGACATCTATTACTGCTATCGCCTCTTCCTGCGACGCCCCCCGGACCCCGACGGGCTGGCCCACCATCGCCGGGAGATGGCACGTGGAATCTCGCTCGACGAGCTGGCCAACCAGTTCATTACCTCGGAGGAGGCACGGGGGCCAGCCAGGCATGGTCCGACGACGGTGGACATGGGCGGATACCAGGTCTGCGTCAACGAGAATCTCGAGACCGAGCCCTTCCTGCGCGGGATCGTCAACACCGGCGAATACGAGCCGCACGTGCGGCAGGCGATCCGGGATCGCGTGCAGGAGGGGGACGTGGTCGTCGACGTCGGCGCCAACATCGGCTGCATCGCCCTGCTGGCCGCGGCCCTGGCAGGCCCGCGCGGGTTGGTGGCGGCAGTCGAGCCGAATCCTGAGAACGTTCAACTGCTGTACGCCGGCATGGCGGTGAACGAGGCGCACAACGTGCGCGTGCTGCCGCACGCAGCATCCGATCGCACCGGGGTGCTATCGCTCGCCGGCGGCTCCAACGCGCACCTGGTCGGCGCACGTCCCCTGGGCCCCGCCGTCGTCTACGCGCAGGCGGTCAGGCTCGACGAAGCGCTGTCGTGGCTGTCGCGCCTCGACCTGGTGAAGATGGACGTCGAGGGTCACGAGGTCCTCGCCTTCGACGGCTTCCGCAACCTGATCGAGCGACACCGCCCGGCGCTCATCATCGAGTTCAATCCCACCTGCATGATCAACCACGAACAGCAGGATCCGGCCTCGCTCCTCGACCGGATCCTGTCGTTGTACCCCCGTGTACGAGTCACGAGCGAGCACGGCGACGATGTGTCGTTCGAGCGGGCGACCGACCTGCTGGGATACTGGGAGCGGCGCAATGCGGAACTGACGGCCGCGCGCCGGATCCCCGACGACTCGCTGCACTTCGACCTGATCGCCGAGCGCGGGCGACCGCGCCCGGCAGCCTGAACTACCGGCCCGGGACCGAGAGGATCCGGAACGTCCCCCAGCGGCCCGGACGCTCGCCGTCCGCGCGCAGATCTCCCTCGCCCTGTTGCGCCGCCGACACGGAATGCCCCCGCGCCGCTTGCAGGGTCAGCAGGTCGCCGCTGCGGATCGGACCCGGGCCGTCGCGGCGATGCAGCCGGAAGCGCTCCCAGGGGCCGGCCGTGGCGCCCCGCGCGTCGAGCGTTCCGCCGCCGCCGCGCTCCGCCCGCAGGTAGGAGCCGTCCGGCGACTGCAGGAACACGGCGTCCCCCGATTCCAGGCAGCGAGCGAACCCGGCGGTGAGCAGGAACTGGTCCCCCGGACCCGCAACGTCCCGGTCGGCGCGGACGGCACCTCCCCCACCGTTCTTCGCCGCGAGGAACCTGCCGTCGCTCGCCTGGAGCCGCACCCGGACCGGGCCGCGGCGGCGGGCGGCGAGGCACTGCGGCGGGCGCAGCTCCACGTAGTCGACGCCGAGGCCGCGCCGGCCCCGCACGCGGAACTCCACTTCGTGCATCGCTCGTTCGACGTGGAAGGGCAGCTCCACGACCGCGCGCTCCGCCGGAGGCACGCGGAAGCGGCGGCTTGCCAGGAGCTCGCGGCCCCGGCCGGAGACCACCTCGAGCACGCCGCCCCGCGCCTGCTCCGATCCGGTCACCGCGGCGGCGATCTCGTAGCTCCCGCCCGCAAGCGAGACGAACGGGCCGGCCACGGCGAAGCGGTCGTTCCAGCGCTGCCGGCACAGGTACCCGTTGCTGGACTCGGGGCTCGGCAGCACATCGCAATGGGCACGCGAGTGCTCCGCCTCGAAGCGCCGAAGGACGGACGCGGAACGATCCAGCGTATCTTCGACCGGAACGGCGAGCCATCCGAGGGTCGCAGCCACCGCCACGGGGACGAAGCGCAGCCGCGACGGATGCAGGAACCCCATCGCCAGGAGCGCCAGCGCCGCGAAGGCCCAGACGACGTTGGGCGGGTAGCCGAAGTCCGCGTGCGGGCCGAGCTTCGGCAGCGACAGCATCACGGCGGGAGGGAACAGAGAGGACTGCCACTGGTCCGCCGGGAACAGCCCGTTGAACAGGCGCTGGGGCTCCGACGCCCACGACGCGGCGAGAGCGGCCTGGTACGCGACGCCGATCGCCACGGCACACGGGGCGGCCCACCCCAGCTCTCGTCGCGGTGCGGCCCGCGCAGCCAACCCCAGCGGGATGAGCCACAACCACATGGCCGTCCACCCGAAGCGGCCCGCCGGCCCGGTGTGGCCACCGTAGTCCATGCGCTGCAACGCGTTCGGGGCGATGAGAGAGACGTACAGCACGAGCCAGGGCAGCGTCAGCGGATGGCGACGGCGCACCATCCAGCCCAGCGCCACGAGGCCGGGCAGGAGGAGCGGCTGCTGGATGAACAGCCCGTGTACCTGGTCGAGATGCAGCCCGATCCCGAGCTCCAGTCCCCGGGCCGCATCGAGTACCAACTCCCCCACGGGCCGGCCCCCGAGCATGTTGCCGAACCGAGGAATGGAGAAGGCCCCGAAGAGCGCGGGACCGATCAGGAACAGGAGACCGAACGCGGCGCAGGTCGCCGGGGGATAGCGGGCGCCGTCCCGCCAGAGCTGCCGGATGCCGGCGGCGGCCAACACCGCCGACGGCGCGTAGTACTTCACGTGCAGCCAGCACAGGAGACCGGCGACGAGCCAGTAGGCGCACCATCCGGGCCGCGTTCGCCGCTGGGTGCCCCACAGCCAGCCGACGAGGCCGAAGATGGCCACCCCACCCGGAAGGTCCGGATAGATCTGGGACGCGCCGAACACCACCGCGCTGCACGCCAGGAGACCGGCGGTGACCCACGTCGCATCCGCGGGGCGCAAGACGCTGCGGCTCCAGCGGTACAGTGCGATGCCGAGCACCGGCACCACCAGCAGCGCAAGCCCCACCCGCCCGCCGACCGCTCCGCCCGCTCCGAACGGGAGGGCGAGCAGCACGCCGAGGCCGGGCATGTGCTGCGGCCACCAACCCGTCGCGGACCGCAAGGCGTGCCGGGCCGGCTCGCAATCGCAGATTTCGCGGGCGCTCGCGTCGTGTTCGTAGTTGTTGCCGACCTCGAAGTCGCCGTCGCGCAGGACACTGGCCGCGATGATCAGATAGTGCGGCTCGTCGCCGGTGATCGGCAGGAGCCCCGACGCCGTCCAGCGGTGCGCGGCTGCCACGGCCAGGACGGTCGCGCCCGCGATCACGAGCACCGGCAGGCAGAGCCGCATCCGCCGGTGCGCGACGCCCTGCGGTTCACCGACTCCGGTGCCGATACGGTCGATCGCGGTGGATCGACCCACCGGCGTAGTCAGGCGGCCTCCTTCCGACGCGTCAGTCGATGCCGATCGTAACCCGGCTCCCGGCCGGGACGAAGGGCGATGGTTCTTCACGAGGACGGGCGGACCGGGTAAGCTTTAGCAAGATGGGAGCGCAAGACGTGCGGAAGGAAACGAAGGTACTGGTCCCGGAGCTGGTCGACGAGGCGGCGGGGCCCGAGGCGGAGTCCGACGCGCGGGAACGGAACGCGATGCTCCGGTTCACGCTCATCACCGGGGCGTGGTTCGTCGGGCTGTTCGGCCTGATGCGCCTGCGGTGGGTGGAGCAGACGCTGCTGACGCCGTTCGCGGGGGTCCAGCAGCGGGTGGCGGACCAGCTCACCGGCGCGCCGTCCGACCTCGTCTACGCCGACGCGAGCTGCAGCGGGGGCGACCCGCTGGCGCTCTGCGCGGGGGCCATCTTCGCCTTCCCCGCCACCTGGGGGGCGCGGCTGCGGGGGGCGGCGGTCGGCTTCACCGTGATCACGGCGGTCAACGTCGTCCGGCTCGGGCACCTGTCGCTCATCGCCGAGAACCGGTCACTGCTCGACCTGCTTCACGTCTACATCTGGCCGGGCATCCTGATCCTGGTGGCGGCGGGCTTCGTGTACGCCTGGATGGGCCGGCAGGGGTTCGACCTCGGCGGCGGCCCGGGCGGGACGGCGGGCGGCGGGACCGGCGCGGCAGGCGGCGGGTTCGTGCTCGGGGCGGCGCCGCGGCGCTTCCTGCTGCTGGCGGCCGTGCTCGTGGCGGCCTACTTCGCGACGGCGCCGTTCTTCTACGAGAGCGCGGGGGTGGACGTCGTCGCGGGCTGGATCGCGGTGACCGGCGGGGCCATCATGACCGCGGCGGGAACGGCGGCGACGGTCGACGGGCCGGTCATCCGGAACGTGCACGGCGCGTTCATCGTGACCCAGGAGTGCATCTTCACGCCGCTCATCCCGCTCTACCTGGCCGCGGCGCTCGCGGCGCCGCTGGGCTGGGGGCGTCGGACGGCGATGCTCCTCGCGACACCGGCCGTCTTCTTCGCCCTGGGCGTCTCGCGGCTGCTGGTGCTGGCGGTGCCCGCGGCGGTCGTCGGCTCGTACGCGGTCGCCATCCACGCCTTCTCGCAGATACTGGTGGCGGTGATCCTGGTGTCGGTGGCGGCGTACCGCACGGCGGGCGGCGGACGGCGGGCCGTGGCGCGGGGGGCCGCGGCGGTGGCGCTGGGGGTGGTGGCGGCGTTCGCCTCGGCCCCGGTCCTGGGCGCCGTCGTGGGCGGCGCGGTGGGGGGCCTGCAGGCGTTGGCCGGGCACGCCGGGCATGCGTTCGCGGACAGCCAGGGGGCGTGGGCGATCCTGCCGGCGTTCCAGGTGGGGCTGTTCGCGGCGCTGTGGATCGCGGTGGCGGGCGGCGGCCGGTCGTGGCGGTGCGCGCTGGCGGGCCTCGGCGGCATCGTCCTGGTGCAGGCCGCGTTCGGCGTGCCGGTGGACGAGCTGGCCCACCACTACGGCTTCGACCCGCACGTGGGCCTGCTGCGCGGCTGGGCGCTGGCGCTCCCGGCGGCGGCCATCTGGTGGCTCACCCGTCCGGCGCTGTTCACCGTCATCGACGTTCCTGCTCACCGCGCACCCTCCCGACTGGAAGCCCGCCGGGCCTGACCACCTGATCGGCGAGGCGTTGACCGCGGAACGCCGCGGGCGTCCAGTGGCCTGTGTCGCACGCGGCACGGAACGGGTCCCGCGCGTGCTATGCTTCGAACGGTGAGCGAGAACACGCTGCTCGTGACCGTCGTCGGGACGGGGGTCGGAGCGACCGCTGTCGTGGTGAGCGTCCTCGCCATCGTGGCCAGCGGAATGAACAGCCGCCTCAGCGCCTTGGGCAGCGAGTTGGGCCGCCGAATCGACAAGACGAACGATCGCATCGACGCTCTCCGCGGCGAGTTCGACGCCTTCCGCCGCGAGTTGCGCGAAGACCACGCCGCGCTCGACGCTCGCCTGCGAGGCGTGGAGATCGGATTCGCGAAGGTCGACCAGCGCCTCGCGACCGTAGAGCGCGCCATCCTCCCGCAGGCCCCGCCCGCCTGATTGAGGAGGCGGACCATGGCTCGCACGACCGGCCTCTCGCCGCTAGCGCAGGCGCCCGCCGGGGAGCGGCGACCGGCCGATGGGCCGCACTCGCCCGCGTTCCCCGGATGCCGGTCGTTCCGGCTGACGCGCGACGCCTACGAGAGCTACGACGGCCGCATCGAGTACTGGGACGCCGCCACCGAGACCGCCTGGGCGGTCGCGGAGACCAGCGGCGCCCACGAGCGGCCCAGCCGCCACCTGGCCGCCCTGTGCGAGGTCATCGCCAGCCTGCGGGGCAGCGCCATCGCGTGCCGCGGCTCCCTCGACCTCGTCCGGAACCCCGGAGACCGCGCGCGGCGGCGCATCCTGCAGGCGGACGAGGTGGTCTGGGTCTACCCGGGGCGGGCGCGCATCCCGGACGGGGGGCTGCAGCTCGGCGTGCACGACCGTCCGGACGTGGTGCTGGAGGTCGACCACACGACCGACGTCCGGCGCGGCAAGCTCGACCTCTACGCGGCGTGGGGCTTCCCCGAGGTGTGGGTGGAGGTGCCCGACGTCCGGTCGCCGTCGCGCCCGGCAGGACGGGCGCCCGGGTTGACCATCCACCGTCTCGCGGGCCCGGGGCGCTACCGGACCGCCGGCACCAGCCTCGCGTTCCCCGGTTGGACGGCCAACGAGATCCACCGGGCATTCAACGAGCCGGTCCGCTCGCCCGCGACCGACCGGGCGCTGGAGCGCGTCGCCCGCACGCTGGGGGAGCGCGACGGCACGGGGCCGGACGACACGCGGTGGCTTCGCCGGGCGCGCGCCGTGGGACGTCGCGAGGCGCACGAAGCCGGGCGTCGCGAGGTGCTGCGGGCGATCCTGGCCGGACGCGGCTTGCCGGAGCTCGAGCCGGTGCTGGCGGAAGCCGCGGCGGAGCTGCCCCTCGACACGCTGCTCGCCGCGGTGCAGCAGTGCCGCGACGCCGCGGACCTCCGGGCGCGGCTCCGCTGCTGACCCGCCAGCCCTCGGGACGCGCAGGTCTCGCAGGCGTCAGCCGCCGGCGGCGAGGATCTCCCGCGTGCGGCGCCCGTAGAGGGCCTGGATCTCCGGGCTGAGCGACTTGTAGATGGCGCGGATCTCCTGCTGCACGCGGGCGTCGCCGGCGTCGAGGGCCAGCTTCTCGATGTCGAGCAGCCCGTCGACGTCCGCCGCCTTGCGGGCGACGTCGACCACCTCGTTCAGCACGTCGGCCGCCGCGCCGCCCCGGTTCGTCTTCGCCAGCAGGTCCGCCGCGCCCACGAAGTGGTCGAACTTCTCCAGCGCCCGGTTGCGCCGCGCGTCGACCTGCACGACGAAGTAGCACGTTGTCGGGCCGCAGCCGGTAGCCGGCGAGGATCTCCGCCTTCGGGGCCGGGCTCCGGGGCAGGCACAGGATGCGTCCGCTCCGCAGGCGCCGCGCGTGCATGCGGTCGAAGTGCACGTCCACGTCGTGGCCGTCGATGATGGCGTCGTCGCGGTTGAAGAGGTGGACGAGCCGCGCGAACAGCCCGCCCGCCGCCGCCCCCGCGGCCAGCAGCGGCAGGTACTGCGCGAACATCGGCAGCCCCCCCAGCGTCGTCAGGCTCCCGCGGAGCGCCTTCCGGGTGGCGCCGTCCACCCCGTCGAGCTCCATGATCCGCGTGGTGAGGTAGAGCGACTCGCCGCGGTAGGACTTCGAGTAATAGATGAGGGGGTGGCCGTAGCGCTCGCCGCCGAAGTCGCGGATGGTCAGCGCGCCGCCCTCGAAGCGGGCGTCGTCGTCGAAGAAGTTGATCGCCTCCGCGGCCGCGCTCTTGTTCTCGTCGGCCTTGAGGAAGGTCGAGATCAGCAGCTCGTGCCGGCCCTCGCCGCCCGGGTGCCGCAGGTGGAAGTGGAGGTAGCGGACCAGCAGCGGCTGGCCGACGGCCACCGGCGCGTAGCCGTGCGCCCGCCGCTCGCCCTCCGCCGCCTCCTCGTACATGTCGCGCAGCTCGCCGTTCACGCTGAACAGCGTCACCGCTTCCTCCGTCCCGCCCCTCGCGCGCTCCCGCCGCGCGGCGCGCCGTTCCGCCGGTCGACTCCTGCTCATGTGGTCATATGCTCATGGGGATTCCGGGTGCGACGGCCGTGTGGCCAGCGTAGCACGGCCCCGCGCGAACGATAGCACGCCTCGTGGTACGCTGCGGAAGAGGATGAGCGAGGCGACCCTGCTGCTGTCCGTCGTCGGGACCGGAATCGCGGTGACGGCCGTCGTCGTGAGCGTCGTCGCCCTCGTGGCGAACGGCATCAACAGCCGCCTGAGCGAGGTGCGCGAGGACGTGGATAAGCTCCGCCGCGAGTTGCGCGAAGACCACGCCACGCTGGACGCTCGCCTGCGAGGCGTGGAGATCGGATTCGCGAAGATCGACCAGCGCCTCGCGACCGTGGAACGCGCCATCCTCCCGCAGGCCCCGCCCGACGCGTGACCCCCGCTCGCGGCAGAACACGACGACCGAGATCCTGGCGGCGTTCGGCGGCTGTCAGGCTACAGGACGAACGACCGCAGCGACTCGCTCCGCGACGAGGTGCGCGAGGAAGAACGCGCCAATCGGCACGAATCCCGGCGCGCGCGGGGTGCCCACGAAGCGGTGCCCACCGGCAGCCCGTAGCCGACCTCCGTGTCGAGGCGGCTGCCCGAACCGATGCTCCCGGCCGCCAGCCCCGCCATCGTCTCCCGGCCCCACTCGCGTTGGCGCACGCTCGATGGGACGCAGCGACCCGGCAACGGTTTGGCGAACGGCCGTTATCCGACGTTCGAGTCCTTCGCGGGACCGCGATCCCGCTCGGCCTGGCGGCCGGCCATGAATGACACGTCGCGGGCGATGGACTCCACCGCCGTACGCACCGCCTCATCGCGTCGCGCTGCGCGGTCGTCAACGCCATCAATCCGGCGCGTGATGCCTTCGTGGGCGCGATGGTTCAGCCAAGCCGTGAACGCCACAGCCAGAGTCGGAACGGCCACGGTGGCGATCGCCAGCATCGCGTCGGGGCTCACACCCTCATCGTAGTCGAATCGTTCACGGTCTGAGCACTTTCCTGGCCGGCCCCCGCCGTGCAGGCGGTGGACGCGCGAGGATGCTGGCAGAAACGGCTGCCGGCTCCCGAGGGCGGCCCTCAGCCCCGAACCGTCAGCGATCGGCGGGCGTCCGCGCCGGCTGCGGTCCCGCGGCGCCGGCGGGGGCGCAGAGGTGCTTCGCTTCTCCAATCCCGGCCGGAGGTTCAACGGAGACCGGCCCGGCGTGCCGGGAAACGGACCGTCCCCGTCCGTGGACGGTCCGGCGAACGCCCGGCGCAGCCTCTTGCTCCTGCTTGTGGGCCCGCTCCTTGCGTGCGGCGAGGATTCGCCGATCGCGCCGACTCCGACGGTCCTTGAGCCGGTCCGGACGACAACGCCTTCACCAGCCCAGCGTGGCGCGGCCGAGGAATCCCGTGTCCGCGCCCCCCTGCAGGGGGTTCTCCCGGCGCCGGGCGTCGACGCCCAGCTCGAGGTTCAGGGTCCCTCCGGCCAGCACGGCCAGACCGTAGCCCATCCAGTAGTCCCGCCCGTACTCGGAGGTCGCGAAGCCCGCGCGCGGGGTGCCCACGAAGCGGCTGCCCACCGGCAGCCCGTAACCGACCTCCGTATCGAGGCGGCTGCCCGAGCCGATGCTCCCGGCCCCCAGCCCCGCCATCGTCTCCCGGCCCCACAGCGCCTCGGCCCCGCTCGTGGCCTCGCCGCCCCACGACGGCGCCACCCGCGCCGTGAAACCCAGCGGCGTCGACGGCGTCGGGTCCCAGCTCAACGACACCGCCAGGCCCCGTTCCCGGAAGCCCTCCGCCTGGTGCACCACCAGCATGCGCACCCGAACGTCCACGGCCAGACCGGTCGACGCGTCCGCCACGATCAGGCCTG
>JAPOVI010000213.1 GCA_026708265.1 Acidobacteriota bacterium | reverse complement strand
ACGCCTCGCACGCGTCGCCGTTCGCGTCGTGGGCGAGCAGCACCGCCAGTTGCACCGGAACGACTCCATGAAGGCCTCGCAGGCGACGAGGGCGAAGCGGTGCGTCGCGCATCCGCCGCCGTACGACACGTTCAGCGTCAGCGCGTCGCCGGCGATCGCCGCGGCGTTGAGCACGTAATCGTCGTCGCCCCAGCTTCCCGGTGCGTTCGACACCACCACGGTCCCCGAGCGCACGCCGCTCGACGTCGCCCCGTGCGGCGTGACGGCGACCGCAGTGTCGAGCGCGCCGGGCGCCGCCGGAGGCCGATGCTGCCGGCAACCGGTCGAAGCGAGCAGGCCGAGAACCAGCATGCACGCGGCGACGTTCGCCCGTGCCACGCCCTTGCACGTCGATGACGGCCGCGCTACGAAGCAAACATGCGGCGTGCTTGTCCACGGAAGCACCACGCCGGTCCCGACACCAGGGGACGAGCACTGCCGCACCGTTGTCACCCGGTGGCGATCAGGGCGTCCGCCAGCGAGGACACACGCCCCGGTCGAACGCGAGCTTGCCAGTCTGACGCCAACCCCGACGGAGCGGACCGATCGCCTGGACCCTGGACGTTTCGAGCGCGTGCCTCCCGCCACCGGCTCCCGTGTGCGACCGGCGGCTGACGGCGATCGATACCGCGCAGCACCACGCTGTTGCCGAGCGCGGGACGATCCTCGAGCCTCTCGTGAATTACTGACCCACGGGACAGTAAGTGTCGGGTACCGGGGCCGCCGGCACGAACGCTGGAGCACGCGTCCCGGCGACCACGGGTCTGCATACTTGCTCCGCCGCCGGCTCAGTTGCGGACCGGCGGGCATCACAGGGAGGTGTGCGTGGCCAGACGCGTGATCCGGCTCAAGGAGGTCATGGCCCAGACCGGGCTGTCGCGCTCGACGATCTTCGCGCTGCAGAAACAGGGGATCTTCCCGCAGTCGATCAAGATCGGACCCAGGGCCTCGGCCTGGTACGAGGACGAGGTGCAGCACTACATCAAGACGCGGCCACGCTTCGGCGCCGGCCGGCTCGACAGGTAGTTGTCATGGTGGCCCACGCCCCCGACGGTCGTCTCGGCATCGATGTGGATCCGCTCCGGCAGATCTCTGACGCGACCCGGGCATCGTGCCCCACCGTGTCGGTCAGGTCGGTTCTGGTACGCTGAGCCTCGGAGCGCGCCGTACGGGCGAAGCGCCGCAGGTGCAAGCCGCGGCGCTTCCGATGGGCGGCGCCGGGCGCCACGGAACGCTCATCGCCGGGACGTGTGACGAGCCCGTTCCGGCACTCGCCACGGCAACCGAGGTGGGAAGGATTGCTTGATGCCGCCGCATCGATGGGCGCGCGGCTTGCGCTTCAACGTCTGGACGTGCGAGCGCTGCGGCGCGCGCGTGATGGCACCGGCAGCGCCGACGCCATCGCGGCGTGATCACTGCCCCGGCCGGCCGGAGGCTGGCCGCCACCCCCGCGTCAAGGCGCCCGCGAATCAGCCGGGCACCACGGCCCCCGACGGTGGCCGACGCCGGGACTGATGTCCAGGTTCACCACATGCGACTCGACTGCACCGGCACCCACGGCCACACCGGATCAATGTACCCGCGTTCGTCATCGTCGGCATGCGCTTGAAGGAGATCCACCGGCCGGAGGCCGCTGCCTTCCGGCCGCTTCCACAGGCTCGAAGTGTTTCTGCTGGCGGCACCGGGCACGCGCTCAATCCCCGGCTCGATCCCGCCGTCGGGCCACGCGACCGTATTGGCCAATCCCGCCTGGTGCCACGTCACTTGCGACCGAGAGGGCGGCGGCCAGCATGCCGTCCCGCCTGCGGCGTCGGCAGCGTTCGCCAACTCACGTCGCCCGCGAGCGAGTGGCCTCGGCAGGTCAGCAACCTCGTCCCTGATGCGCTCGGCTCTCCCGATACAGCGCCCGCAAGGCCTCCCGGGGAAAGGCATGCAGGTTCAGACGTCCGGGCGTCGTTTCCCAGCGGCGTACCGTCGTCGGCGTGACCTGGATCAGATCCGCGAACTCGGCCACCGAGCACCCGCACCGCTCGCGCAAGTCGGCCACCATGGCGCCTGTGGGTACGAATCCGGCG
>JAPOVI010000061.1 GCA_026708265.1 Acidobacteriota bacterium | reverse complement strand
AGACGCTCCCGCCGCGGTGCGGGATGAGCTCCAGGCCGGCGCCCTCGACGAGGTCGCGGATCCGCTTGGCGGCCGTCAGGCCCCCGCACCAGGTGATGTCGGGCTGCAGCACCTCGGCCGCGTTCAGGCGAACGAGGACGTCGAAGCCGTGCTCGGTGTACTCGTGCTCGCCGCAGGCGACGCGCGTCCAGCCGGGTCCGCCTCCGCCGATGCGCCGCACCAGCTCCGCGTAGCCGAAGACGTTGTCCGGCGACAGCAGCTCCTCCATGAAGTAGAGGCCCGCGGGTCGGAGCTGCCGCGCGAATCCAACCGCCCAGTCGGCGGTGCCGTTCCGCGAGACGCAGTCGATCATCAGGTTGCCGTCGGGGCCGACCAGGTCGCGGGCCGCCACGACCGCCTCCGCGACCCGGCGCTGCTCGTCGGGCGGCGTGTGCGGGCCGACGCGCGTTCCGATCTTGAAGTGCCGGATGCCGCGCGCCAAGCTGTCGCGGACGTCGCCCCCGGTCTGGTAGATCGCGAGCCGCTCGCGCGGCCAGCCGCCGATCATGCTCGCGACCGGGTGTCCGGCGTGCTTGCCGGCGATGTCCCACAAGGCGTTGTCGACCGCGCTCAGCGCCATCGGGAACAGCCCGCGCCGGCCGTACAGCAGCGCCGAGCTGTACATCTGGTCCCAGAGCTGCTCGACGTTGCGCGGATCCGTCCCGATCAGCAGGTGCCGCAGGTGCCCGCGGATGATCTCGACCGCGGCGCTGCCGCCCGCCCCCATGCCGAAGCCGACGATGCCCTGGTCGGTCTTGACGACGGCGATGATGGCCGAGGGAAGCTGCTCGAACGGGCCGCCCCAGCGCCAGCGCCGCGGGTCGTCGTCCGAGTCGAAGGCCGGCGGGTCGAGCAACCCGTCCGAGCGCGGGCCGATGTAGATCGGGTAGGCGTCGACGGAACGGACGGTGATGCGCGGTCCCTGCGCAGATGCGGCCGGGGCCCCGGCGCCCCAGCCGTGCGCAGCCCCGGCCGTCGTGCCGGCGGCCCCGCTCCTCGCTCCGAGCCCCGCCGCCAACGCGGCGAAGCCGCCGATCCCGCGGCCGACACCGCGCAGGAACCGCCGCCGCGAGGGCCGATCGGGGCCGCGAAGGGTGGGGTCGATCATGCCGTGAGTCTAACGCCTCCGCCCGGCGCTCGCCGCGGGCTACGGGACGCGCGACGCTGGCAACGCTGCAGGTCACCGGCGGGGCAGGCCGCGCGCGTCCAGGCCGCGGGCGACTCGACGCCCGCATGGCCGCGGACGACGGCAGCACTCGGCTCGTCGCGGGTCGCGGGAGGTTCAGCGGCTGTCCCCGCCCGCGGCCGCACGGCCGGCGCTCGGGGCGGCGGTAACATGCACGGGCGCGGGACCAGGAGGGGGCGCCCGAAGCGGGAGCCCGCGCGGTGCCCGCGTGACCTGCGGGTCCGGACCTCGGCGACCGTCCGATCCAGGTCGCCCTATGCGGAGCCCGCACGGTGCCCGTGTGACCGTCTCCATTCGCTTCGACTCCGGCACACTCGACATCGGCGGCTTCGACCGGCAGTCGAAGCCACCGCTCCCCGAGGCGTGCCGCTGGGACGACAGGACCCGCCGCTTCCGCGCCCCGGCGGCGGCGTACGCCGCGCTGGTCCGGGCGCTCATCGCCAACCGCATCCCCTACGAGGACGAGGCGCGGCGCTACCGCGAGCTCGACGGCGGGCTGCGGGTCCACCGGGAGCCCCGCCCCTTTCAGGCGGAGGCGGTCTCGGCTTGGCGTGCGGCCCAGGGGCGGGGGCTGATCGTCCTGCCGACCGGAGCCGGCAAGACCGAAGTGGCGCTGCTCGCCATCGATGCGATCCGGCGCGAGACGCTGGTCGTGGCGCCGACGCTCGACCTCGTGGCGCAATGGCACCGCCTGCTCCGCGACCGCTTCCGGCGAGACGTCGGCATCATCGGCGGCGGCGATCACGTGGTGGAGCCGCTTACCGTCAGCACGTACGACTCCGCCTTCCTACACATGAACCACCTCGGGGCGCGCTTCGGCCTGGTCGTCTTCGACGAATGCCATCACCTGCCCGGCGAGATGTACTCGCTCGCCGCACAGCACTGTCTGGCGCCCTACCGGCTCGGCCTGACCGCCACGCCCGAGCGCGCCGACGGCCGCCACGACGCGCTCGCGACCCTCGTCGGGCCGACCGTCTTCCGCCGCCGCGTGGCCGACCTGACGGGCGACTACCTGGCGGACTACGAAACCGAGCGGATCCTCGTCGAGCTGACCGACGACGAGCGGCGGGCGTACGACGAGGCGCGCCGGACCTACCGCGGGTTCGTCGTCCGGCAAGGCATCCGCGTCTCGCGTCCGGACGGCTGGTCGCAGTTCATCATCCGCTCGTCCCGGAGCGCCGACGGGCGGCGGGCGATGGCGGCCTACCAGCGGCACCGCCAGCTCGCCTTCGCGGCGCCGTCCAAGCTGGCGTACGTCGAGCGCCTCCTGCACCGCCACCGCCGCGACCGGGCCCTGCTGTTCACCGACCGCAACGACACCGCCTACGACCTGTCGCGCCGCTTCCTCGCCCCGATCATCACGCACCAGACGAAGGTGTCCGAGCGGGCCGCCATCCTCGACGACTTCGGCGCCGGCGTCTACAACGCACTGGTCACCTCCCGGGTGCTCAACGAGGGTGTCGACATGCCGGCCGCGAACGTCGGCATCGTCATCTCCGGCAGTGGCTCGGCGCGGGAGCACGTGCAGCGGCTGGGCCGCCTCCTCCGCAAGCAGGGCGACAAGCGCGCCGTGCTCTACGAGCTGGTGGCGGCCGACACCAGCGAGGTGTTCACGAGCGAGCGGCGGCGGGCGTCCGATGCTGACGACTGACCTGATACGGGTGCGCCGCCGGGACGGACGCATCTCCGCCAGCCCCCTGCGGGAAGCCGAGCGCAAGCGCCTCCTCGCCGTCGCCGACGCCTACGTCGCGGCGGCGCAGGCCGGCGTCGGCCGCACGCGCGGGGAGTTCGAGGCGGAGTGCGACGGCGTGCCCTCCGCGGCGACCGACTACAAGCTGGTCAAGGGGCTGCGGAAGCTCGTCCGCGACCGCTGCACGTTCGAGGTGCGGGACGACGTCGACCCGCCCGCCGTGCGCCGGGCGGTCTTCGCGCAGGCCGCGGAAGCCCGGCGCGCCCTGAACGAGGAAGACGACTCCGCCTTCGACCGCGACGCCGTGATCGAGGCCGCCGCCGCGCGCCTGGACCTGGCCGCCGGCGCCGTTCCGACCGCGCTGTTCGCGGACCTCAAGGCGAATCACCTCCTCACTGCGTTCGATGCGCTTGGCGGCCCCGATCTCGTGGAGAGCTACGAGCGCGCCCAGCAGCAGGCGATCCTGCTCCGCGCGGTGCGCGTTGTCGTGACGTTCCGCCGTCCCGACCCGAGCGGGCTCCGGTTCTTCTTCCGCCGCCTCAAGTTTCACCGCCTGCTCTACCGCGCGACCCGCCTTCCGGACGACGCCTGCCGCGTCGAGATCGACGGGCCGTTCAGCCTGTTCCAGTCCGTCACCAGCTACGGGCTGCAACTGGCGATGCTGCTGCCGGTGCTGCCCGCCTGCGGCCCCGGCTGGGAGCTGGAAGCCGACATCCGCTGGGGATCCGAGCAGCAGCCGCTCGAGTTCCGCCTGGAGGGCGAACCGTCGGCGAAGGCGGACGGCGACGACCTCCGCCTCCCCGACGATGTCGCGCGCCTGCGGGACCAGTTCGACCGCATGCGCACGCCCTGGCGGGTCGCCGTCGCCCACGACCTGCTCGACCTGCCCGGCGTCGGCCTGTGCGTCCCCGACCTCGTGTTCACGCACGAGCCCAGCGGCCGGCGCGTCTACCTGGAGGTGCTGGGCTACTGGAGCCGCGAGGCGGTGTGGCGCCGCGTCGACCTGGTGGAAGCGGGGCTGCCGCAGCCGATCGTCTTCGCGGTCAGCCGCCGGCTGCGCGTCAGCGAGGAGGTGCTGGACGAGGATCTTCCCGGCCGGCTCTACGTGTACAAGGGCGTGATGAGCGCGCGGGCGGTGGAGGAGCTGCTCGACGCAAGCCTGCCGAGCGCCGCCGCCACACGCGTCCGAGGCTGAGACCCCTCGGACCAACATCCGCTATATTCGAGTCAAGAGCTTCGCGGCCTGGGGCGCCAACCGCAAGCTGATGCTGACCCGACTGCAGGTTTCCGGCTTCAAGAATCTCGTGGACGTGGACGTCCGCTTCGGCCCCTTCACCTGCGTCGTCGGTCCCAACGGCGCGGGCAAGTCCAACCTCTTCGATGCGATCCGGTTTCTCCAGGGGCTTGCCGGCCACACGCTCATGGAGGCGGCCGCGGCGGTACGCGACGACGACAGCCGGACGGCAGACGTTCGCAACCTGTTCCATCACGCCGGCGGTCGCTATGCCGACCGGATGTCTTTCGTTGCCGAGATGGTCGTCCCCAGGAAGGCGGTCGACGACCTGGGACAGGAGGCCCGCGCCAGCATCACGTTTCTGCGCTACTCCCTGGAGCTCGTGTACCGCGATCCCGGCGACAGCCTGACGCCGGGTGCCCTCGAGATCACGAAGGAGGAGCTCGTACACATCGCCCAGGGGGCGGCGGCAAGGCACTTGCGGTTCCCGCACAAGGCCGGGGACTGGCGCCGCTCGGTCGTACGCGGGCAGCGCCGGGTCCCCTACTTCATCTCGACGGAGCACGAGGGCGACCAGCGGGTCATCAAGCTGCATCAGGACGGCGGCAGCAGCGGGCGCCCATTGCGCCGGTCTGCCACCAATCTGCCACGCACGGTGCTGTCGGTGGCCAACGCCGCGGAGAGTCCCACCGTGGTGGTTGCCCGCCGGGAGATGGAAGCGTGGCGCATGCTGCAACTGGAACCCTCCGCACTCAGGCGTCCGGACGAGTTCTCCGCCCCATCGCGTCTGGGAACGGACGGCAGCCATCTGCCGGCGACGGTCTACCGTCTGACCCGCACCTCGGAGTCGGAAAGCGCCGGGGTGTCGCCGGAGGAGAACATGCGGCGAACCTGCACCCGGATCGCCATTCGACTCGGCGAACTGATCGACGACGTACGCAGCATCACGATCGACCGTGACGAGAAGCGCGAACTGCTCACGCTGTTCGCGCACGACGAGGAAGGCACGCTCCATCCCGCCCGTGCACTCTCCGACGGCACGCTGCGTTTCCTGGCTCTTGCAGTGCTTGAGATGGACCCGGAAACCGAAGGCGTCCTCTGCCTGGAGGAACCCGAGAACGGGATTCATCCGGCGCGGATTCCGGCCATCCTGCAACTCTTGCGCGACATCGCCGTCGATGCTTCCGAGGCCGCCGGTCCCGACAATCCGCTACGCCAGATCATCGTCAACACGCATTCCCCCGCCGTCTTCCAGGAGCTCCCCGACGACAGCGTCGTCTTCGTCAAGACGGTGGAGGCGACAGACGAACGACAACGACTCTTCCGCAAGGCTCGCGTCTACCACCTCGCGGACACGTGGCGGGCGAAGGCCGCCGACGAGCGGGACGTCGTTGCCCGCGGAGAGCTGCTCGCCTATCTCAATCCGGTCCTTGGACGGACCCCGCAGGAAACCGCCAAAAGCGAGCGACGCGTAGTCGACAGAGATGACGTGCGCGACCTGCTGCCCTTCCCGCACCTTACGGCGCCTGCGTCTTAGAATCCCGCGCCCGAATGCCCTCCAGGCAGGCACTTCGCTTCACGCTGGTGGCTGACGGCTCGTCGGACCGGGCGATCCTGCCGGTTCTCGTCTGGTTGCTCCGAGAGCACCTCGGCAATGTTCCGATTCACCCGGCGTTCTCCGAGTTGCGGCGTCTCCCGAATCCCCCGAAAAGCCTCGCCGAGCGCATCGATAGGAGCCTCGACCTGTATCCCTGCGACCTGCTGTTCGTGCACCGCGACGCCGAGCGCGCACCCATCGCCGAGCGCGAGGGGGAGATTCGCGAGGCCCTGGCCAGGAGCGCGATCGACGAAGCACTACCGGTCGTCTGCGTGATTCCCACCCGCATGCAGGAGGCTTGGCTACTCATCGAGGAAGATGCGCTACGACGCGGCGCTGGAACACCCGACGGGCGGCAACCACTACGGATGCCCGATACCAGGAGACTCGAAGATCTGCCTGATCCCAAGCAGACCCTCCATGAGCTGCTCCGCCAAGCAAGCGGCCACCGAGGCAGACGGCTGAGGCGATTCGATCGGGACCTGGGTCGCTGCGTTCATCGAGTGGCGGAGGAGATCCGCGACTTCAGTCGGCTTCGCGCCCTGCCCTCGTTCCGCCACCTGGAGGCTCAGATAGTTGCTCTACGGCAGAGCCACTCGCTTGTTGGATCCACACAGCCTTCAGCCGACCCCCTCGAGTGACGAGGCGGCACTCAGAATGGCGGCGCATCGGCCGACCTCGACGCGCTCACTCGACGCCGAACGCGAGGAGCACGTTGCCGGGCGCGTGCTGAACCGCGTACCCCGAACCGACGAACAGCATGCCTCCGACGATCGCCGGTCCGTGTCCGCCGATCGAGCCTCCGCGGGCAGCCACCCCGTTGTCGGTCTCGAACTCGCGCCGCGTGTCGTACTCCCACAGCACCTCGCCGTCCCGGGTGGAGTACGCCCGCAGCATCCCGTCCTGCCCTCCGGCGAACACCACGCCGGGAATGACGGTCGCGGCCCCGAATACGCCCGAGGCGCAGGATGGGGCCTCGGGGTCCGGGCAGTCCGTCGGTAAGGGGTGGGTCGTGTACCACACGCGCTCGCCGGTGTCCGGCCGCAGCGCGGCCACGCCGCCCGTCCGGTCCGGGAGCGCAACGGGGCGGTAGTACAGGATTCCGTCGCTCGCCGGGCCCATGCCCGCGCCCTCGGGAAACTCCGTGGCGTCCATCGCCTGGGATGTCCAGAGGACGGCGCCGCCGTTGTCCGGATCCAGGGCCGTGACGCGGCTGCTCTCCTGGCCGGCGATCAGCACGTCCCGCCCGCTCGGCAGGGTGACCAGGATCGGCGATCCCGACACGTCGTCGTTCGGGCCGCTCGCATGGCCGGGGCAGTCGAGGCTGGCCACCTCTTCCGTCATGTCGAACAACCCGCAGTTCTGGTCGCCGGCGAGGAGCTGGGAGGACCAGAGACGCCGGCCGGTATCGAGATCGAACGCGATCACCGCGTCGCTCGACCCTCCGTCGGGCACGTTGATGTAGCCGTTCCCCGTGCCGACGTAGACCGCCCGGCGCCGCAGGTCGAGGACCGGGGCGGACCACACTCCGGCGCCGGCGGGTCCGTGCTGCTGGACGCCCAGCCAGTTCTCGCGGACCGGCCGGGGCCGCTCGGGGATGGTGTAGCTCTTCCAGAGCTGCGTTCCGTCGGCGGCGGCTAGGACCACCACGGCGCCCTGCGACGTGCAGCACTCGTACTGCCCGTTCGAGAGTCCGGCGGCCTCCTCCAGCGACCCCACGGGCACGTAGAGGCGCTCGCCGCCGGGCTCGAGCACCGGCGATCCCGTGACCTTGGCCATGGGGTGATCGTCCACGCGCACGCGCCACAATCGCTGCCCGCTGCGGGCGTCCACGGCGTGGACGTGCGCGCCCCAGTCCCCGAAGTAGACGGCGTCGCGCTCCGTCCCGGGGATGGTCCCGACGCTCACGGCGGACACGACGGGCGTCCCCACATCGAAGGACCAGTGGACGCAGCCGGACCGGGCGTCGAGGGCGTAGACGAAGCCGTTGTCGCTGCCCAGGTACAGGCGCCCTCCGACCACGACGGGCTGGGCGCGCATCCCCCCGCTGCCCGGCAGGCCGAAGGACCACCGGAGCGCGAGGCGCGGAACCTCGTCGGCCGTCAGTCCGGCGTCCTCGCCGGACTGGAACCGGGCGCCGGTGGTCGGATCGGCATTCTTGCCGTTCCACTGCGCGGCGGCGAGGCGGGCGTCCGGCGTCACGTCGCTCGGGCACGCGTTCGACATGGCGGCGGCGCTGCGGTCCACGGCGTTGCCGAACGGCCTGCCCGCCACGTAGGTGGCAAGTCCCCGCCTCTCCTCGTCGCCGAGCTCCGCGGCGTTCATCGCCATGCTTCCCGCGGTCAGCGCCTCGTACACGCGTTCGGGCGAAAACGCGCGCAGGGCCTCGAGACTCGCCGCCCGGGGCACCGCGCCGTCGATTCCGTGACAGGTCGCGCAGCGCTGCTGGAACAGCACGAGGTAGCGCACGCTGGTCATGCCCGGCTGCGCTTCCGCCGAGGCGGCGGTGAGCAGGACGGCCAGGGTGAAGGCTGCCGAAACCCGGCGCTCGAGGATCCGTGGAAGCATCGTCATCTCCCGGCGCCGGCGCCGCCAGTTCTCGTGCTGGGCACATCCCACCGTCGCCTTCCTCCTTCGCATCCGTCGTCGGCACGGAACCTGGGGATGTCACGGCTCCTCCGGAAGCACCGTGAAGCCCTCTCGATGGCTCGCCTCCCGCAGTCGTGAATCGAACGTGACGAGGGCCTGCCCCGCCGGGACCCGGCGGCACCACACCATCGCGGCCGCGAGCTGAAGCGCATCCGCGGCCCGCAACGGGTGGACCGCGAGCAGCCGATCGGCCACGCCGCGTACGGCCTCGCTCGGCTGCATCTCCGTCCAGGCCTGCGCCAACGACTCCAGTACGTGACGTGCAGCCCACTCCTGGCGATGCGTCAAGCCGTCTTCGCGCTTCCGACGCATGAGCGCTGAGACGCACTCGGTGCGGGTGCCCCACCAGACGACCACGGACGCATCCTCGTCGAGCATCGCACGGGCCGACGCGGATCCGGGCTCCTCTGCGCAGAGAGGCACCACGGCGGAGGCGTCCCAGAACTTCACCGGCCCTCCTCGCGCTCGCGGATCAGGGCGGCACGAATCGAGCCGCTCGGGTCCGCGGGCCGCGGGAGGTCCCAGAAGTTCGCCGGCAGGGGCTTCGTGCCACGCTTCACCAGGCCCTGAGCCTCCAGTTCCCTGAGGTGCTCCGGAATCGCGGCCGGTGTCGTGAGCGGTAGCAGGCGCGCAATGGGGCGCCCGTGTTCGGTGACCACCACTTCCTCGCCGGCCTTCACTTGGCGCAGGTAGGCGCTCAACGACATCTTGAGTTGAGAAACGGTCGTCGTCCTCATGGATATGTCCCTAATGGGTCAGAAGCATCAGACCACAATAGTCAGAGCCTGCGATTCGCGTCAACGGGGACTGGAAGCTCCGCCCTCCCGGCGGTCGGGCGCGAGCGGGTGACGCATCGAGGACGAGCGCGGCGTTCCGGCTATGATGGGGCGACACGCAGAATGCTCGCGGCACCCGGAACGAGGAGAAGCCCCATGCAGAGAACCTGGACGCGAACGCTGATCCTGCCGGCGCTCGTGGCGGCCCTGGCGATGCTCGCGCCCGCCGCGGCATTGGCGCAATCCGCCGAGGCGCCGCGCACTCCCTGGGGCGACCCCGACCTCGGCGGCGTGTGGGACTACTGGACGTTCACGCCGCTCCAGCGGCCGGAGGATCTCGCCGACCGGGACACGCTGACCGACGAGGAGGCGGCGGCCCTGGCGCAGGAACTGAACGCCGAGGCGCTGGCCCGCGACCTCGCGGCGCCGCCGGGATCGCCGGGCGGCTACAGCCAGGCGGTCTGGACGGATCGGGCGCGGGCGACGGCGCTGACGCAGACGGCGCTGATCGTCGATCCGCCGGACGGCCGGATCCCGCCGCTCACGCCCGAGGCGGAGGCGCGCGAAGAGGCGCGGCTCGCGGGCGACGGGCAGCCGGTCCGCATCCGGGTCGGCGGCTACGGCGTCGCCGGCCCCGAGGAGCGCGGGGTCGCCGAGCGCTGCCTCCTGGGCTTCAGCACCGGGCCGCCGATGCTGCCGGGCGGCTACAACAACAACATCCAGGTCTTCCAGACGCCCGACGCGGTCGTCCTGCTGCTCGAGATGAACCACGACGTGCGCGTCGTGCCGCTCGACGGGCGGCCGGAACTCACCGACGACATCCGGCAGTGGATGGGCAGCTCGCGCGGCCGCTGGGAGGGCGACACGCTGGTCGTCGACACGCGCAACTTCACCCACCGGACAGCCAGCTTCAGCCTGACCGGGCTGGCGTTCGGGTCGGCGGAGGGGCTGCACCTGGTCGAGCGGTTCACGCGCGTCGACGGGGACACGCTGCTCTACGAGTTCACGGTCAACGATCCCGCCACCTTCACGCGGTCGTTCAGCGGGCGGCTGCCGATGAACCGCAGCGATCTGCCGCTCTACGAGTACGCCTGCCACGAAGGCAACTACGGGATGGAGAACCTGCTGCGCGGGGCGCGGGCCGAGGAGCGGGAAGCGGCTCCCTGACGCTGCGCGCATGTCGGCTCCGTCCGCCCGATGCGGCCCGGCGGACGGAGTTTGCGGCACCGGCGGCACGGGTGTAGGCTGCGGCGGAGAGCGGTCGCGCCGCGACCGCGGGAGGTCAACCGATGCGGGGGAAGACGTTGCCGGTTGCGATCATCGGTTTCGTGCTGCTCGTGGCGGCGGGCGGGTCGGCGCACCACTCCTTCTCGGCCGAGTTCGACATCGAGAAGCCCATCACGCTCCAGGGAATCCTGACCGAGCTCGAGTGGGTGAACCCGCACGGCTGGCTGCACATGGACGTCGTCGGACCGGACGGGGAGGTCGTCAACTGGGCCGTGGAGATGGGCAACCCCACTGCGCTCCTGCGGCGCGGCCTGCGGCGCAGCGACTTCCCGCCCGGGATCGAGTTCGTCGTCGAGGGCTACGAGGCCAAGGACGGCACGCCGACCGCCAACGGGATCACCATCACCTTCCCCGACGGGCGCAACTTCTTCGCCGGATCGTCCGGCACCGGGGGGCCTGAGCCGGGGCAGCGGCGATGACGGCTCCGCGTGCGACCCGGCGGACACCAGGCCGAACCGCGGCGGCCGCGACAGCGCTCTGGCTGCTGGCGGCGGCCGGCGCGGTCGAGGGTGCGTCCGCATCGCCCGCGGAGCCTGCGGCGCCCGCCGCGCAGGAGCCCTACGCTGCGCCCCGCACGGGGGACGGGCAACCGGACCTGCAGGGCATCTGGCAGGCGCTCAACACGGCAGCGTGGGACATCCAGGATCACGCGGCGCGGGCCGGCGTCCCGGCCGGGCAGGGCGTCGTCGTGGGGAACGAGATTCCCTACCAGGAGTGGGCGCTGGCGCAGAAGCAGGAGAACTTCGAGAACCGGCTGACCGCCGACCCCGAGGCGCAGTGCAACATGCCCGGGGTGCCGCGGATCACCTACATGCCCTACCCGTTCCAGATCCTGCAGTTCTCGGACCGCATCCTGATCCTCTACGAGTACATCCACGTCACGCGCACCATCTACATGGACGGCAGCCCGCACCCCGAGGGACACATCGACTTCTGGATGGGCGACTCGCGCGGCCACTGGGAGGGCGACACCCTGGTCGTCGACGTCATCCACTTCAACGACCGGACGTGGTTCGACCGGGCGGGGAACTTCCACAGCGACGCGCTGCACGTCGTCGAGCGCTACACGCCGACCGGGCCGGACCACCTGCTGTACGAAGCGACCATCGAGGACCCGAAGGTCTTCACCCGGCCGTGGACGATGCGGATGCCGCTCTACCGCCGCCAGGAGGCCGACGTCCAGCTCCTCGAGTACGAGTGCTACGCGTACTCGGAGAACGAGCTGGCCGCCGACAAGTGACGCGTCGCGACGAGGAGACAACGATGACTGACCCATTCATCGGCTCTACAGGCGCGCGGCGAGGCCTGCTCTTCGCGACGGCCCTGCTCCTCGCCGTAGCGCTCGCGCCGGTGCCGACCTCCGCAGGCCAGCAGGCGGAGTGGTCGCCGCCGCGCACCGCGGACGGTCACCCCGACCTGCAGGGTTACTGGGACGGCGGGCCGGCCAACGCCTCGCACAGCATCGAGGACGGCTGCTGCGACGCCATCCACGCGCGCATGCAGAGCCGCGGGCCGGAGCGGCTGGGGTTGCCGCAGCAGATCATCATCGACCCGCCGGACGGGCGCATCCCCTACCAGCCGTGGGCGGCAGAGCGGCGCACCGAGATGCTCTACGACATGGAGACGCCGACGGAGCTGGAGCACATCGACCCCGAGGACCGCTGCCTGCTGGTCGGCGTGCCGCGGAGCAACTATCGCGGGGACCTGCAGATCCGCCAGAACGGCAGCCACGTCGTCATCCTCTACGAGTGGGCGCACGCCTACCGGGTGATTCCGATCGGCGGCGGCCCGCACGTCGGCTCGGACATCACGCTCTTCAACGGAGACTCCCGCGGCCGCTGGGAGGGCGATACGCTCGTGATCGAAGTCACCAACTTCGACGACCGGGCCTGGCTCGACTCGCACGGGAGCTTCTACAGCAACTCCCTGCGCGTCGTGGAGCGCTGGCGCCTGCTCGACGCCGACACGCTGCGCTACGAGGCGCGGATCGAGGACCCGGAGGTCTTCACGCAGCCGTGGACGCTCGCTTTCGACATGCCCCGCATCGGGACGCCGGGCTACGAGTTCTACGAGGAAGGCTGCTGGGAGGGCGTCACCAACAAGCACCGCCTCGCGGCGGGCCGCATCGCCGTCGAAGCCGGCGAGCGGCGCCTCCACACGCACGAGGAGCCGTAAGCGCCCCCGGATCGAAGCGCCCCAGGCCGCTCAGTACGCGAAGCTCATGATGTAGAGCGCGATGCCGGTTGCCGACGAGAGGCACAGTCCCGCGAACACGAGCCTGCCCCAACGCCGGTGGACACGGCCGAACGATCCGGGGAGGGTGAGCGCGTAGCGCCGCCACGACACGGTTACCAGGGCGCACCAGGCGATGAACGTCGGCACGGCGACGGCGAGGTGCACGAGGAAGGTCACCCGAAGGGTCGCCGAGTCGTACAGCGAGCTCGCCGCGTAGGCTTCCGCCCCGCCTCCGAATCGGAGGCTGCCTTCCAGCAGCAGCACCGCCGCGATCCCTGCCAGCAGCAGGCCCAACTGGAGGTTGCGGTGGTGGAGGTGGCGGCGCTGCGCGGCGAGTCGCAGCGCGTAGGCCATCGCGAACGGAGCGATCACGAGCAGGACGATCGCGGCATCCACGAAGACGTCCGCCCGCGTACCCAGGAAGCCGATGCTCGACATGACTCCGACAGCGCCCTGCCCCGGCGCGCCAGGAGTCTGCGCCGCACGACGCGCGGTGCAAGAGGCTGCTGCGCGCGCAAGACTCCCGACGCGACCACGAGTTTGCGCTAGCGCCCTGCCGCCTGCTCCGCGGCCCGCTCCCTTTCCTGGGTCCGCTCGCCGCTCAGGATGTTGGTCATCGCGTAGTTCCCCTCGTGGCAGGCGTACTCGTAGATGTGGTAGCCGGGGAGGAGGGGCATCGGGCGGACGACGGTCCAGGGCTGCGTGTAGACCGCGGGGTCGGTGATCGTGAACTCGTAGTCGATGCGGTCCGGCGCCGCGCGGCGGAAGCGCTCGACCACCACCATCCCGGCCGAGGACGGGAAGCGGTGCTGCGACTGCTCGCTGAAGTTGGCCGTCTCGACGACCAGCGTATCGCCCTCCCAGCGGCCGCGCGAGTCGCCGTTCCACTGCCGGATGCCGTCGTCTAGGCGCGGCCGCCCGTCGACCGGGATGACACGGACGTCGTGGATGTTCTCGACGCGGATCGCCACGTACCCCGGCGCCTGGACGATGTGGTAGGTGTTGTTGTAGCCGGTGGAGACCGGCGGCACGCCGTGGTAGGTGATGCAGCGGTCCCAGTTGCTGCGGTCGAGCCAGGAGTCGGCGGGGTGCTCGCGCCGGTACGCGGCGTCCGCCGCCATGCGCTCGCGCGTCTCGGCCAGGAGCGGCAGGCGGCCGTCCGGCGGATCGACGATGAGCGAAGTGCGCAGATCCTCGCTGACCCGCCCCCGGTCGAACCAGAGCGCGTTGTAGGAGCCCACCTGGCCGGGCACCGGCGGCCGGTCCTGCGTGACCGCGAAGTTCCGCGCCTCCGCCTCCTCCGGCGTGTAGTGCTGCCGGTCGCCCATCTCGGCGGGGCGCTGCAGCGGCGTCAGCGAGGCGTAGGACCAAGTGCCCTGCAGGTCGGGATCGCCCCACGGTGTCCGGGGCGACTCCACTCCCTCCGCCCCCTGGCCGGCCGCGGGGGGCGGCATGATGATCGACACGGCGATCAGGATCGCGAACGCCGGAAGACAGCGAGCACGCATGGGACCCTCCTCCAAGCCGAACAACCGGGCCCCGGGGAAGCGGCCATCCGCCAACGGGCGGCGACCTCCGGACCAGCAACGCCCCCGGGCCGGCAGTAGCTGTCCGTTACGATAGTCCCGCTCCCGGTGCGGTGCAAGCGCGGGGACGCGCCGTGGAATCGAGCCGCTCCGGCACCGCTCGAACCGTTCTGCGGGCGCGGGTGGTCGACACGCGCACCCCGTTCACGGCGGCGGGAACGATGACGACTGGCCGGCGCGGAGAACGAGGAAAGCAAGCGACGCCGAAAGGAACGATGAGGAAACCGACACCGCGAGGGAAGAACGCGAGGACGGCCCGCGAGCGGGGGTGGGTCGCGCTGCTGCTGGCACTGCTCGGGGCGGTGTGGACGGCGCCGACCTCGCCGGCGCACGCTGCGCCGCAGGCCGACGCCGCCCGGGAGCAGGTCGAGGCACAGGACGAAGCGGCGGGCGAGATCATCGAAGACCTGGCGCGCGCGCTCGGCATGACGCCGGACGAGGTCGAGGCGCTGGGACTCTCGCCCGCGGAGATGCAGGGCCTCCTGGCCGGCTTCACGGAGGAGACCGTGGTCGTCGGCTCCCGCGCGGAGGCGCGGAGCGCGACCGAGTCGGCCGTGCCGGTGGACGTGCTGACGGCCACGGACCTCGTCCGGCAGGGCGGCGGCGACCTGAAGGACCAGCTCCGCACGGTCATTCCGTCGTTCAACGTCAACACGCAGCCGATCGGCGGGGCATCGACCGTCGTCCGGCCGGCGATGCTCCGCAACCTGGCCCCCGATCACACGCTGATCCTGGTCAACGGGAAGCGGCGCCACCGGGCGTCGATCATCGACTGGCACGGCGGCAACGGCGTGGCGTACGGCTCCCAGGCGCCCGACATCTCCACCATCCCGGCGATTGCGCTGCGCCAAGTCGAGGTGCTGCGGGACGGCGCGGCGGCGCAGTACGGCTCGGACGCGATCGCCGGCGTCATGAACTTCCAGCTCAAGGACGCCGCGTCGGGCGGGTCCCTCGAGCTCGACTCCGGGATGTTCGGCGGCGGCGACGGGGAAACGTACCGGGTGGCGGGCAACGTCGGCCTGCCGCTCGGCGCGAGCGGGTTCGCCAACCTGAGCCTGCAGTACGGCGAGTCGAACCCGACCAACCGGGCCGCGCCCCGCAGCGACGCAATCGCCCTGATCGCCGCCGGCAACACGCACGTCGCCTCCGAGGCGCCGCAGATCTGGGGCGCGCCGGACGTCGAGGACGACCTGGCGCTCTTCGGCAACTTCGGCTTCGCCCTGCCCTCGGGCGTCGAGCTCTACGCCCACGCGAACTACGCCAGCAAGAAGGTGACCGGCGGCTTCTTCTTCCGCAACCCGAACCGGCAGCGCGGCATCTACAGCAACGACAACGGCCGCACGCTGCTGATCGGCGACGCGCGCGCGGCGCGCGGCGAGGGGTCCGCCGGCTGCCCCACCGTGGCCGTCACCGACGACCGCGCCGACTCGGTCGCCCTCGGGCGCGTGCTCGACGACCCCGACTGCTTCTCGGTGCGGGAGATCTTCCCGGGTGGCTACACGCCGCGGATGGGCGGGACGGCCACGGACACGGCCCTGGTCGGCGGCGTGCGCGGCGGCGCCGGCGGCTTCGACTGGGACGTGAGCGGCTCGCTCGGCGTCCACGACAGCGACCTGTTCAGCTACGACACCGTCAACGCCTCTCTCGGCCTGGCCACGCCGACCTCGTTCGACCTCGGCACCAACCGGCAGCGGGAGATCAACTTCAACGCCGACGTGTCGTACGCGGTCACGGACCGGGTCAACGTCGCCGCCGGCATCGAATGGCGCGACGAGCAGTTCGGGGCCGGCCTCGGCGAACCGGACTCCTGGGCCGTCGGCCCGTTCCACGAGCAGGGATTCTTCGCGGGCGCGCACGGCTTCCCCGGCTACGGGCCGCTGGCGGTCGGCGAATGGAGCCGCAGCAACTTCGCCGCCTACGGCGACCTGGAGGTGAGCGGCGACGCCGGCGGCGGCTGGACGCTCGGCGGGGCGGTCCGGGCCGAGCGCTTCGAGGACTTCGGCTCGACGACGAACGGCAAGCTGTCCGCACGGCTCGGTTTCGTGCGCGGCAGCGTGAGCACCGCGTTCCGGGCGCCGACGCCCGGTCAGCAGCAGGGGTTCAACCTGTCGAGCTGGTTCGACCCGTCCGTCGGCTACCTGATCATCAAGGCCGTCATTCCGCCCAGCTCGCCGGCCGCGAGGCTGCGCGGCGGCGCGCCGCTGGGACCGGAGGAATCGCGCAACTACACGGCCGGCGTGGTGCTCGACAGCGGCTCGTTCACCTTCACGGCCGACTACTTCCGCATCGACGTGTCCGACCGCATCGGCGTCACGAGCATCTTCACGCTGACGGACGCCGAGGTGGGCGACCTGCTGGCGGGGGGCGTGGAGTCGGCGCGCGACCTGCGCTACTTCCAGTTCTTCACCAACGCCTTCGGCACGACGACGCAGGGCGTCGACGTGGTCTCGACCTGGACGCCGCTCGCGCTGCGCGGGAATACCGTCATCAGCGCCGTCTTCAACCACACGCGCACCCTGGTCACCGACAACGAGCGGGGACTGCTGAACGACCGGCGCACGACCGAGTACGCCTACGCCCTCCCCCGCACCCGCTGGAACGCCGCCGTGACGCAACGCATGGGCCCGACCAGCCTGCTGGGCCGCCTGAGCTACTACGGCGGCTGGTACGACTTCGACAGCGGGCTCAGCCGCACGACCGGCATCTACACCCCCGCGGGCGGGCTCTACAACGGATTCTTCGAGGGCCGGCCGATCGTCGACCTGGAGCTGAGCATCGATCTCGGGCGCGGAACGACGCTGGCCATCGGGGGCCAGAACGTGTTCAACACGTATTCCGAGGTCTCGGCGTTCGCCATGGATGTCGGCGAGCTCTACAGCGAGTACACGCCGTGGGGCTACAGCGGCGCCTACTACTACGTGCGGATCGGTTACGGCTGGGGCAACTGACCGTGCGGGAACGCGTCGTGGCGCTGCTGGCGTTGCTGGTGCCGTTGTGGCTGGCGCCGGCCGCGCCGGCAGAGGGAGCATCGCAGGGCGCCAGCCCACGGGAGGAGGGCGGACGGCAGGACGAATCCACCGACGCGATGGTCGAGGAGCTGGGCCATGCCCTCGGCATGACGCCGGAGGAGGTGGAGGCGCTGGGCCTCTCGCCCGCGGAGATGCGGAGCCTCCTCGCGGGATTCACGGAAGAGACGGTGGTCGTCGGGTCCCGCGCCGAGCCGCGCAGCGCCACGGAGTCGGCGGTGCCGGTGGACGTCCTGTCGGCCTCCGACCTCCTCAGCTCGGGGACGGGCGACCTGAAGGACCAGCTCCGCACGATCATCCCGTCGTTCGCCGTCAACACCCAGCCCGTCCAGGGCGCATCGACGGTGGTGCGTCCCGCCATGCTCCGCAACCTTGCGCCGGACCACACCCTGGTCCTCGTCAACGGCAAGCGCCGTCACCGCTCCTCCGTAGTCGACTGGCACGGCGGCAACGGCGTGGCCTTTGGCTCGCAGGGCCCGGACATCTCCGTCATCCCCGCCATCGCGCTGCGGCAGGTCGAGGTGCTGCGGGACGGCGCGGCGGCGCAGTACGGCTCGGACGCCATCGCCGGGGTGATGAACTTCCAGCTCAAGGACGCCGCCTCCGGAGGATCGGTCGAGGTGAACACCGGTATGTACGGCGCCGGGGACGGGGAAGCGGCCCAGTTCGCGGGGAACGTCGGACTGCCGCTCGGAGCGGCGGGGTTCGCCAACCTGAGCGTCGAGTACGGCAACTCCAACCCGACCGAGCGGAGTGCGTACCGCAATGACGCGAGAGCGCTCGTTGCCGCCGGCAACTCCCACGTACGCTCCGAGCGGCCGCAGCGCTGGGGCGACCCCGACGTCGACGACGACCTGAAGGCCTTCGGCAACTTCGGCTACTCCCTCCCCGCGGGCGTCGAGCTCTACGCCCACACGAACTACGCGAGCAAGAAGGTCACGCAGAGCTTCTTCTTCCGCAACCCGAACTCGCGGCTCGGCGTGTTCAGCATCGACGGGGGCCGCACGCTGCTGATTGCCGACGTCCTCGCGGCCGAGGGGCGCGGCTCTGCCGACTGCCCCACGGTGGCCGTCACCGACGACGTGCCGGACCCGGTCGCCCTGCAGGAAGTGTTCGCCGACCCGAACTGCTTCTCGTTCCAGGAGCACTTCCCCGGAGGCTTCACGCCGCAGATGGGCGGCTCGGCGACCGATGCGTCGCTCGTCGCCGGCGTGCGCGGCCTCACGGCCGGCGGCTTCAACTGGGACCTGAGCGGCTCGGCCGGCCTGCATCGCACGGACCTGTTCATCCACGACACCGTCAACGCGTCGCTCGGTCCCGCCTCGCCCACCTCGTTCGATATAGGCGCGAACCGGCAACGGGAGGTCAACCTCCACTTCGACGTCTCGTACGCCGTGAGCGACCGAATCAACCTCGCCGCCGGCGCCGAGTGGCGGGACGAGCAGTTCGCCATCATCCAGGGCGACCGCGAAGGGTGGCTGGTCGGTCCCTACGCGCGGCAGCGCTTCATGTCCGGCGCCAACGGGTTCTTCGGCTACGGGCCGCAGCAGTCGGGCACCTGGAGCCGCCACAACGTCGCGGCCTACGGCGACCTCGAGGTGAGCGGCGCGGACGGTGCATGGACGCTGGGGACGGCCGTCCGCATCGAGAACTTCGAGGACTTCGGAACGACGACGAACGGCAAGGTGTCCGGGCGCTTCCGCTTCGTCCGGGCCAGCCTGAGCAGCGGGTTCCGCGCGCCCACCCCGGGCCAGCAGCACGGCTTCAACATCTCGAGCTGGTTCGACCCGACCATCGGCGACCTCGTCAACAACGCGGTCATCCCGTCCATCTCGCCGGCGGCGCAGTTGCGGGGCGGGCTGCCCCTCGGGCCCGAGCAGTCGGTCAACTACACGGCGGGCGTCGTGTTCGACACCGGCCCCTTCACGTTCACTGCCGACTACTTCCGCGTCGACGTGGCGGACCGGATCGGGATCACCAGCAATTTCCTGCTGACGGACGGCGAGATCGCCAACCTGGTGGCGGGCGGGTTCGATGCCGCCGAGAGCGTGCGCAACTTCCGCTTCTTCACCAACGCCTTCGCCACGATGTCGCAGGGCATCGACGTCGTCTCCACCTGGACGCCGCTCGCGCTGCGGGGCAACACCGTCGTCAGCGCCGTCTTCAACTACACCGACACGCGGGTGACCGACAACCGCAGAGGCCTCCTCGACGGACGGCGGCTCGCCGAGTACGCCTACTCCCTGCCCCGCACGCGAGGGAACGTGGGCGTGACGCAACGCATGGGCCGGGCCCGCCTGCTCGGCCGCCTCAGTCACTATGGCGGCTGGTACGACTACGACAGCGGCCGCGGAGAGATCTTCGACCCCTCGGGCGGCCTGGCGCAGGGCTTCTTCGACGGGCGGCCGATCCTCGACCTGGAGGTCGGCTTCGATCTGGCGCGCGGGACGACGCTGGCCGTGGGAGGCCAGAACGTCCTCAACACCTACTCGCAGGTGTCCGCGCTCGCGCACTTGGTCGGCGAGCGCTACAGCGAGTACACGCCGTGGGGCTTCAGCGGCGCCTACTACTACGTGCGCGTCGGTTACGGCTGGGGCAATTGAGGCTCC